>DASYAD010000206.1:0-85118 GCA_036501515.1 Trebonia sp.
ACGTCAATCCACGAGCTCGACACGCCCAGCAAGTAGAGACCGTTGTAGATGCCGCCGATGACGAGGCCGCCAAGGACGCCGTGGATGGTCTTGCCCCGGCCACCGAAGAGGCTAGTGCCGCCGATGACCGCCGCGGCGACCGCTAGCAGCACGTAGCTGTTGGAGGCCTTGATGATGTTGGTGGTCAGCGACACCTGCCACGAGGCGAACAGCACCCCGGCGATACCGGAAATCAGGCCGGCGAGGACGAAGCTCCACGTCCGGATCACGGGCAGCCGGACGCCGGCTCGCCGTGCCGCCTCGGCGTTGCCGCCGATGGCGTACACATAGCGGCCGAAGCGGGTGCGCTGCAGCAGCAGCGTGCAGGCGCCGAGAACGATGAGGACGATCGGGATGATGTAAGGGACCCCCTCGATCGTCCCCGAGTGCGCCCGGTTGACGTTGCAGATAGCGACGAGCGCGGCCCCGGCGACCACCATGAGGACGATCTTCAGCACGGTGAGGCTGCGCGGCGCGGCCTCCAGGCTGCGGCGGCGCTTGCGCGTGTCCTGCAGCCACAGCCCCGCGCTAGCGGCCCCGACCACCACGACGAACAGGATCCAGCCGACCAGCGGGCTGAACGTTCCCCAGAAGATGTCGTAGAGCGCGACCTCGTTGGGGTACTGCGAGTTGCCGATGCCGACGAGCGACCCGCCGAGCACGATGATCGCCACGCCCTCCAGGATCAGCAGCCCGCCGAGGGTAACGATGAACGACGGCATCTTCAGCCGGGCCACCAGCGTTCCCTGGATGAAGCCGACCCCGGCGCAGGCGAGCAGCGTCACGATAATCGCCGCCCACCACGGCCAGTCCGCGCCGCTTGGCTGCACCAGCTCGGCGACGACGACGCTGCCAAGCCCCATGACCAGCCCGACGGACAGGTCGATCTCCCCGAGGAGCAGGGCGAAGATCTCGGCCATGGCCAGCAGCATGTAGACGGTGGTCTGCTCGAACAGGTTGACCAGATTCTGGGCCGACAGGAACTTCGAGTTCGCGATCTGGAAGCCGACGGCGACGACCACGATGCCCAGGACTACCGGCAGCACACCGCTGTTGCCGCTGCGGACCCGGAGCCACCAGACCCGGAAGTACTGACCAAGCGACTGGGCGAGCAGCTCGGGCGGGAGATCGGCCTCGGCCACCTTGGCGTCGAGGGTCAGGTCGACCATCGCGCCGCCTGCCGTCCCGGCCGGGGTCTCGTCGGGGTCGGCAGTCACGGGCACTTCCTCATCGCTTGTCCTCCGCGTCTGGTCAGACACCGGTCACGCTCCCGGCCCCGCGCCGCGACAGCACGTCAATCAGCACGGCGGCGAGGAGCACGCCGCCCGGCAGGATGTACTGCAGCGGCGTGGACAGCGAGCCCAGGTTGAGGAGGGACACGCCGTAGGCGATGCCCCCGATCAGCAGGCCGCCGAGCACGCCGTGAATCGCCTTGCCCCGGCCGCCGAAGAGGCTGACGCCGCCGATCACCGCGGCGGCGACGGTGTACAGGACGAGCTGGCCGGGGTCGGCCGTGTTGGTGCTGTACTCACCGTAGAAAAAGGAACCGAGCAGGATGCCGCCGAGGGCGGCGGTCGCCGAGCACAGCGCGAAGGCCCAGATCCGGATGGAGGGGAGGCTGACGCCGGCCCGGCGGGCGGCTTCCGGGTTGCCGCCGATGGTGTAGATGTAGCGGCCGAAGCGGGTCCGCTGGAGCACGACCGTCCAGATGCCGAGCACGACCAGGACGATCGGGATCACCCACGGGATTCCCGTGACGTGCTTCAGCGAGTTCCCCCTGTTGACCGAGCAGACGATCACCACGGCCGCCCCGACGATCGCCAGCACCGCGATCCTGATCGCGGTCAGGCTCAGCGGCGGGGCCGACAGGCCCTTGCGCCGCCGCGCGGCCGCGCGCCGCCACTGGGAAGCGCCGGCGGCCACGACCACCACCGCCAGGATGATCCAGCCGACGACGGGAGAGATCAGGCCCTGAACCATGTCGTAGATGATGTTCTGGTTGGTCACCGCGGTGTTGAGGCTCACCGTGGAGTCAGCGCCGCCGAGGATCACGACGAGGATTCCCGAGAAGAGCAGGAACCCGGCCAGGGTCACCACGAAGGACGGGATTCTGAGCACCGCGGTCAGCGCTCCCTGGATGGCGCCGATCGCGCCGCAGCAGGCGAGCGAGGCGAGGATCGCCGCCCACCAGGGCCAGTCAGGCCCGGGCTGCTGTACCAGCTTGAAGGCGATCACCCCGCCGATAAGCGCGACCGCGCCGACCGACAGGTCGACCTCCGCCAGGAGCAAGACCAGGGTCTCGGCGATCGCCAGCACCATGTACACGGTGCTCAGACCGAAGATGTACACGAGGTTGCTCGGCCGCAGGAAGGCGTGCTCGGGGGTGATGACCTCGAAGACGACGGCGACGATGACAATAGCCAGGACCACGGGCAGGACACCGCTGTTGCCGCTGCGGACCCGGATCAGCCAGGTCCGCAGGTACTGGCCAAGCGACTGGGCGAGGAGTTCCGGCGGGAGATCGGCCGCGGCTGCCTTCTTGTCGAGGGTCAGGTCAGCCGTCTCGGCCGGGATCTCGCTCGGGTCGGCGGTCACGGGCACTTCTCGATTCCGGCCATCGGCCTCAGCCCTTGCCATTAGCGGATCCGGCGGCCTCAGGGCCCTGCCCGCTGGCGGTACCCGTCGTCATGTAGTGCACCACGCTCTGCCGGTCGAAGTCCGCGGCCGGCCCTTCAGCCACCATCCGGCCCAGGTACAGCACGGCGATCCGGTCGGCGACCTCGAAGACGTCGTTCAGGTTGTGGCTGATCACCATCACGGCCAGCCCGGTGTCGCGCAGCCGCTTGATCAGGTCGAGCACTGACCGGGTCTGCACCACCCCGAGGGCGGCGGTGGGCTCGTCGAGCAGCACGAGCTTGGAGTTCCACATCACCGCCTTGGCGACCGCCACCGACTGCCGCTGACCGCCCGAGAGCGAGGCGACTGGCTGCCGGATGGAGCGCACCGTGGTCACCCGCAGGGTGCTCAGGGTCTCGGCCGCCCGCAGCTCCATCGCGTCCTCGTCGAGCAGGCCGTAGCTCAGCCGCTCCCGGCCGAGGAACATGTTCTGCACGATGTCCAGGTTGTCGGCCAGCGCGAGGTCCTGGTACACGGTCTCGATCCCGAGCGCGGAGGCGTCGCGGGTGCTCCGGATGTGTACCGGCTTGCCGTCGAAGTAGATCTGGCCGCCGTCCGGCTGGTGGGCTCCGGCGATGCAGCGGGTTAGCACCGACTTCCCGGCCCCGTTGTCACCGCAGAGGCCGGTCACCTGGCCCGCGGGCAGGTCCAGGTTCACCCCGTAGAGTGCCTGCACCGGCCCGAAGTGCTTGTCGATGCCCCGCAGCTTCAGCAGGGGCTCAGCCCCGTCCCCGCCGCGGCTCGCGCCTGCCGGGGCCTCGTTCACCTCAGTCATTTTTCAATACCCGTCAGTAGCCTTGCCACGTTGGTCGGCAGCCGTCACATCGTTGAGAGGCTGACGGGCCCGCCATGGTGGCGGGCCCGTCAGCCCCGGTCAGCTGATTACTTGATGCCGGCTGCGGAGCAGGTGCTCGCACCCGCGATCGTGCAGATTTGCGATGCGGTGTCGAAGCCGTCCTTGACCACGGTCGACTCCATGTTGTCCTTGGTCACCCACACCGGGGTCAGCAGCGACGCCGGCTCGGTGATGCTCGAGTTGGCCGGGTCGACGGTCGTCGAGTTCAGCAGAGCCGCGGGCGGCGTCTGACCGGCCAGCAGGATGATGGCCAGGGACACGGCGTCCTGTGCCTCCTTGTAGACGGCCTTGTAGACGGAGCCGCACTGGTAGCCCTGAAGGATGTAGGCCATGCCCTGGGCGGTGGCGTCCTGGCCGGTGGTCGGGACCGTGTTGGGCTTGATACCGGACGACTTGAGGTCGGTGATCACCGCGTTGGCGAGGCCGTCGTTGGCCTCGATGGTCGCGTTGATCGACGGGTTGGCGGTGTACGCCTGCTGGAAGATGGTGCCGCCCTTGGTGTTGTCCCATCCGGGGGCGAAGTTCTCGGCCACGAGCGAGGCGCCGCCTGCGGTGCCCTTGGCGCCCGCGGCGACGGTCTTAGCCGCCTGTCCGAAGACCACCTTGTTGTAGCCAGTGGCGAACGAGATGGCGTTGGGGTCGGTGTCCTCGCCGCCGTTCAGCACGTAGACCTTGGGGCTGGAGACCTTCCAGTCCGTGAGGCACTGGTTGAAGCCGGTGCCGATCAGCTCGCCGACCTTCTCGTTGTCGAAGCTGACGTAGTAGGTCTTCGAGCCCTCGAACGTGGCGCGGTCGTAGCTGATCAGCGTGACGCCCTTGGACGACGCGAGCTTCGCGATCGCGACGCCAGTCGGTCCGTCCAGCGGGCACATGATCAGGACCTTGGCACCCAGGTTGATGTCGGCGGTCGCGTCGTTCAGCTCGGTCGCGTCGCTGCCCTGCGCGTTGTCGACGCGGAACTGCGACGAGGTGAATCCGGCGTCGGTAAAGGCCTGCTTGATGTACGGCGCGTCGAAGTCGACCCACCGGGTCGATGAGGTGGTGTCAGGCAGGATCACGCCGATCTGCAGGCTGGTGGCACCATTAGTCGCCGCCGCGGCCAGCCCCTTGAACTGGGACATCGTCGAGGAGATGTCAACGGTGAACGAGCTGACGCTCAGCCCCGTCGGCACCGAGGCGGAGCCGCTCGTCGCCGGGGTGGAAGTCCCCGCACTCGCTGAGGACGCCGCGGATGCCGAGGTCGACGAAGACCCTGTGCCAGTCGACGAGGAAGAGCAGCCAGCGGCCACCATGGCAGCCGCCGCTGCCACCGCTACCAAGCCCAGCCGGGGCATGGACCCAAATATGCGGTGGCCTTGTGGACGGGAGGGCCGCCCTCCCCGTCCTCTTTTACCCAGTACCATCCGATACCCCTTTCGCCACAATGCGGTCGGAGACGCCGACGCGGGACACCGTTGAACACGCGTGTCCTTCCGGGATGAAAGGTAAATCTTAGGAACGCCAGACATCAAGGGCCGAAACCCACCCGTGATCTAAATGGACTAGACCGCTGTCTTTTGCCGCGAAATGGCAAAGGCGGCGGAAAATCGTAGTCCCTCATTGGGGATTGGTCAATGCGGGCACCATCGGCCGATGCGTTAATACTTTATCAACAATTTTTATTTGCTAGATGCGTACAAACGATCATTCCGCCTCGTTAGGCGGTCAGGTTCGATCCGCTCAAACCTCGCGCTGACCAGCAGTGACAGCGCTTCCGCATTCAGATAGTAACTCAGCGTATGTCGCGGTGCGAAGTCTGCCAAGCGCGAAGCGTGCCCTGACCGAGTCGCGCGCGAGATGGCAGGCCAACCGGACCTAGGAGCCCGGCCTTGGGCATGCGACACGCCTTCCCGAGGTTCCAAGCGCACGAAATAAACACGAAAGTCAGCAGACTGGCACGGCGGCACATTGACCGCTATGTAACTTCGACTTAGGTTTCCCTGAAGCTGGATCATGGCGGGCAATCCGTCTTATAGTTGCCCGACGCGGGGATGACGAATCGCAGGAGAAAGCCCCATGACTACGGTGAGTAATCCGATGATCGCGGCAAAGGTGCTGATTATCGAAGACGATCCGAATATCGTCGACCTGATCCGCTCCAATCTGGTCGTGCGGGGCTTCGACACCGTTGTCTCCGCCGGCAGCAAGGTGATCGACCTGTTCGACCTCGAGCAGCCGGACATCGTGCTGCTCGACCTCATGCTGCCCGAGGCCGACGGGTTCGAGCTGTGCCGCGAGATTCGCGAGCGGTCATCGGTCGGCATCATCGTGGTCTCGGCGAGAGGCGGGGAGCAGGACAAAGTCACGGCGCTGAACATGGGCGCCGACGACTACATGACCAAGCCGTTCGGCATCGAGGAGCTGCTGGCGCGGATCCGCGCCACGCTGCGCCGGACCAGGCCCGTCGCCGAGGCCCCGGCCGAGGTGGCGCCGACCGGGATCACGATCGGCGGCCTGCGGATCAACCTGGTGACGAAGCAGGTGCGGCTAGCCGGCGCCGAGGTGCGGCTCACGCCGACCGAATTCGCGCTGCTGCGCGAACTCGCCGTCAACCAGGGGAAACTGCTGTCCCGTGCGCACCTGCTGCGCCGGGTCTGGGGCCACGGGTACGAGGCGGAGACGGAGTACATCCGCGTCTACATCAGCCGGCTGCGAGCCAAGCTTGAACCGCCTGGCAGCCAGCCGGTGATCGTCACCAGGCAGCGAGCGGGCTATCTCATCCCAGCCGAAGCGCGGAGCGCGACCGGGGCCGACCCCGCGGATCGCGCCGACTCCGAGCGGCCGCCGCAAGCCTGCTGAACATCAAGGTCCAATGCCATCACGGCTTCGGAACGGAGCGGCCGTTCGCGGCTCCGACAGCTGGCCCCGTGCTGCCAGGAAGCCGGTCAGCGGGTGAGTTTGTCCAGCATGAGGGCGAGCGGCGGCCAGTCCGCTCGTCCCTGACGTGTCCAGACGTACGTCCGGTTGGTAGCCGCTGGCTGTCTCAGCGGCAGGATCGTGAGCCCCGCGCGGCCGTCCCTGTCCACGGGGAGCAGGCCGACGCCCAGCCCGGCGAGTACGAGTTCCTCGACGAGGTCGAGGCTGTCGGCGAGGTGGTCGACCCGGGGTTCGAATCCCGCCATCGACGCGATGACCCGGAGCAGCCGCTCCTCCGCCGGGTTGCGGGAGTTCCCGATCCACGCGCTGCGCGCAAAGCGCGCGAACAACTCGGGCGAGGACAGGTCCGCTTCCGGCGCGGCTTCGGCCGGGACGGCCAGTCCGAGTGGCGTATGCCCGAGGGGCCGTACCGCGATGAGCCGGTCCACGGTGGCAGGCGCCAGGTCGTAGTCGTACACAAGCGCGAGGTCGACGCGGTCGGCCAGCAGCGCGTCCCGTGCCTCGTCCGGTTCGAGTTCATGGATGACCACGCTCACCCGCGGGTGCGTGCGGGCGAGTTCCGCGGCGATCGGGACCAGCAGGCGGCGCACCGCGGTCGCGAAGCCGCTCGCGCGGATGGTACCCGCCGGGTCGGCCGCGGCATCGAGATCGGCCCGGGCCGCCTCCACCGCCGCCAGGATCGTCACGGCGTGGCCGGCCAGCCGCCGCCCGGCCGGCGTCAGCCGTACCCCGCGGCCGTCACGTTCCACGAGCGGGACGCCGACCTCGCGGGCCAGCGCCGCGATCTGCTGGGAAACCGTCGAGGTGCTGGTCATGGTCACGTCGGCGACGGCCCGCATGGATCCGTAGCGTGACAGTTCAAGCAGCACGGCCAGCCGGTCAACGTCCATGGCGTCCATTGTCCATATTTCGCGGACGGTTCGTACACGAATACCACGTGGACGCGGACGGTTGCCGTTTGGTCGGATGGTTGCCATGCAGACTTCAGCCGCCGCCGCGCCGCCCCGTTCACCGAGTGCGCGGGCCGGCGCGCTGATGGTGCTGGTCTCGATGTCCTCGGCGCAGCTCGGCCTCGCGGCCTCCGTCGGCCTCATCGGACAGCTCGGCGCGCTCGGCACCGCCTCGCTGCGGCTGGTCAGCGCGGGCGTGATCATGCTGGCGGTCACCCGGCCCTGGCGCTTCCGGTATACGCGGGCGGCGCTTCGTGCGGGCTTCATCCTGGGGCTCGCGACCGCCGGCATGACCATCCTGTTCATGTGCGCCGCGGCCCGGCTTCCGCTCGGGACCGCCAGCGCGCTGGAGTTCCTCGGCCCGCTGACGGTCGCCGTCTGCCAGCAGGGCCGACGGGGGCTGCTGTGGCCGGCCCTCGCCGGCGGCGGAGTGCTGCTGCTCACCGAGCCGTGGAGCGGAGCGGTCAACGGCGCCGGCATCGCCTTCGCACTCGGGGCCGGCGCCTGCTACGCCGGCTACATCCTGTTCACCCGGCGAGTCGGCGACCACGCCGACGGCATCGCCGGACTCGGGATCTCCCTGCCGGCCGCCGCGCTGGTGGCCGCCGCCATCGCCGGGCCGTCTACCGTCGCCAGGCTCAGCCCCGGGCTGGTCGCGGCCGGGATCGGCGTGGCGCTGCTGGTACCCGTCGCGCCGTTCATTCTCGAGCTGCACAGCCTGCGGCGACTCTCGACCGCCGCGTTCAGCACGCTGGTGTGCCTGGAACCAGCCATCGGAACCGTCGTCGGCCTGGTCCTGCTCGGGCAGGTTCCCCGCCCGCTCACGGCCGTCGGCATTCTCGCGGTCGTCGCGGCCGGGGCCGGCGCCGTGCGCTCCGGGGCGCGCGAGCAGCCGGTACTGGCGCCGCCCGACGGCACGAGCCAGCCCGCCGACCGCCCGGCGGCGGAGCTGCTGCCTGCCTACACGGCGTGACGGTTGCCGCGAGGGCCGGGCGACGGGACCGCCGGCGAGCCGCTACCCTCACGCTGGTGAGCACAGCCGCGGCCGAGAGCTCGGCGACGGCGGGCCCGCCCGACGGGATATGGGCACCGCAGCGCCGCCCGCTGACGGCTGGCCTGGTGCTCGCGGTCACCCTCGTCGCCTTCGAGGCACTGGCCGTCGCCACGATCTTGCCGCTGGTCGGCCGGCACCTGGGCGACGTGCGGCTGTACGGGTGGGTGTTCAGCGCGTTCCTGCTGGCGAGCCTGATCGGGATCGTGGTAGCCGGAACACTGGCCGACCGCGTGCCCCTCGGACAGCCGATGCTGGCCGGCCTCGCACTGTTCGCCCTCGGCCTGGTCATCGGCGGAACCGCACCGACGATGGCGGTGCTGGTGGCGGGCCGTACCCTGACACACTACTTTGTCAAGACATCCTGGCACCGGCGCTCGCCGGGCGATTTAGCCGACGCAAAGGTGCGGGCAGTACCACGTCCAGCGCAGGCGGCCGTGGTAGAAACTTCTACTATTGGTCTTCGCGCCCGGAGCAAGCAGTAGGAGATGACCGCAATGCCGCGCATCGACGTAGCGATCCCCGCCCCTGACGGCACCGCTCAGGGGACGCTGCACGTCCCGGACGGCGACGGTCCCTGGCCCGGCGTGGTGATGTTTCCCGACGCCGGGGGCGCCCGCGAGGCGATGGCAGTGATGGGCGACAACCTCGCCGCACTCGGCTACGTGGTCCTGAGCCCGGACGTGTACTACCGGAACGCCGGCTGGGCACCGTTCGACCTGAGCACCGCGTTCAGCGACGAAGCCGAGCGCGGGCGGCTGTTCGGGCTGATGGGCTCGCTGACCAACGAGCGGATCGCCGCCGACGCGGCTGCCTACGCCGACTTCCTGCTGTCGCGGCCCGAGGTGCGGGGGCCCGCGGTCGGGACGACCGGATACTGCATGGGCGGGCGGATGTCGATGGTCGCGGCGGGCGCGCTGGGGCCGAAGATCGGTGCGGCCGCCTCCTTCCACGGCGGCCGGATCGCCGTCGACGGCGACCCGAACTCCCCGCACCTGAACGCCGGCCAGATCTCCGGCGTGGTGTACGTGGCGGGCGCAGTCGAGGACGGCTCGTTCACCGCTGCGCAGGCCGATCTCCTGCGCCAGTCGCTTGAGCAGGCGGGCGTCACTCACACCGTCGAGTTCTACGACGCCCACCACGGCTTCGCGGTTCCCGACAACGAGACCTACGACGAGCAGGCGGCGGCCCGGCACTACGCGGCGCTGACCTCCCTGTACGAGGCTCACCTGTAAATACAGGAAGCGCGGGCACTGGGGCAGTGGCATCCTGGGGCGATGACTGAGGCACTCGCGCCAGCGCGCGATCTCACCGATCCCGCCGAGAACCAGGCGGTACTCGACGCGGCGGCCGCCCTCGCCGACGGCAGCGCGACCGTGGAGCAGGTGACGCAGGGCCACGGGCCCGCCGTGGCGGCCGAAGCGCTCGCGGCGGCTCGCTCGCGGCGGCGGCTGAGCGAGCTCAGCCAGCCGGTCCACCTGACCGTGACCTGGGCCATGTACGGCGAGACCGGCCGCATGGTGCCCCGGTCGGCGCATCCGCACGGCGAGGACTTCGTCCGTGCCAAGGTCGCACAGCTCGACTGGCTGACGGGCGGACTGCCGGGCGTCACGTGGAGCATCATCGCCTGCGACGACGGCTGCCCTGACCGTCCCTCGAGCGCCGACCTGATGACGGAGATCTCGGCGGCGGAAGGCTACCCGGCGGACGGCCACCGCGGCGTGCGCGTGGTGCGGCTGGCCGAGGTGATCGAGCGCGGCCCGTCGATCAGCCCCGCGTTCGACCAGCTGGTCTCGACCGACCAGTCACGCAAGGGCGGCTCGATACTCGCCGGGCTCGACGCCGCGGTGCGTGCCCGGTCAGCCGGCGCCGGCCAGCCCGCGGCCGGCCGGCACGTCGTCTGCTACACCGACGCCGACCTGTCCGCGAACCTGGCCCAGCTGGGCTCGCTGGCGGCGCCCGTGGTCGCCGGCGACGAGACGGCCGCCGCACTCGGTCAGCGCTACGGGATTGACGAGGCCATGCTGGTGCGGGCCGGCGGCCCGAGCGTGGAACCGCACAGCACCGGCGACAAACCCGACAAGATCATTGTCCTGTTCCGCCATTTCGTCCGGGCGACGCTCATCCCGTCGCTGGCCCACGTGCTCGACACCCAGGCCGGTTTCAAGGCTTTCGACGGGGACGCCCTCGCCCCGGTCTTGTCCCAGATGACTTCGTTCAACGAGACCTTCGATGTCGAGCTGCTGATCCATCTCGCCCAGCGTTACGGAGCAGGCGCGCTGGCCGTCGAGCCGATCGTCTTCACCGAGGACTTCGCCGCGTCGAACTTCCCCTCGGTCGAGCCGGGGCCGCGCCACCTGGCGATGATTCAGCAGATCGTGGATATCTACGACCGCTTCGTCGCGCCCGTCGACCCGGTCGCCGGCGAGGCCGCCGACCTGCTCGACCTGCTGCGGACGCTCGACCTCGACGGCTACGTCACGCTGATCGGGCAGCTGCGCGCCGAGGACGACGGCGACCCCACCCTGTTCGACCGGCGCTGGCCCGTCCAGCACCTGCGCGGCATCCTCGGCCGCTGACAGGCTCAAGCAGACAGGCCCAGGCAGACACGCCGAAGCCGCGGCCGGCCCGCGCTGCATAATGGTCTCCATGGCGGTCGAGCTCATCGGCATGGTCGGGACGCAGGACGTGTCGGAGTCCCGTGGCGACACGGCCGGGCCCCCGGTGGACGCGGACTACCTGACCCGGTTCGCCCGCGCGCACGAGGCGGCCGGATTCGACCGGGTGCTCGTCGGCTACCACTCGACCGGCCCGGAGAGCTTCGCCGTCGCCCACCACGTCCTCAGCGTGACGGCAACGCTGAAGGTGCTGATCGCCCACCGCCCCGGGTTCGCCGCGCCCACGCTGGTGGCCAGGGAGCTGGCCACCCTCGACCGGCTGACCGGCGGCGGCCGGGTGGCGATCCACCACATCACCGGCGGGGACGAGGCCGACCAGCGCCGGGACGGCGATTTCACCGGCCACGACAAGCGGTACCAGCGCACCGCCGAGTTCATGGACGTGCTGCGGCGCGAGCTGACAAGCAGCGCGCCCTTCGACTACGACGGCGAGTTCTACCGGGTCGAAGGCGCGTTCAGTCACGTGAAGCCCGCCGGTCCTGTCCCGCTGTACTTCGGCGGCGCGTCGGCGCCGGCCGTCGCCGCCGGGGCCAGGCACGCCGATGTCTACATGCTCTGGGGCGAGCCGCTGCAGCAGGTCGGCGAGCGGATCGCGGCGATCAGGCAGCAGGCGGCCGAGTGCGGCCGCACGATGCGCTTCAGCCTGTCCGTCCGGCCGGTCGTCGCAGAAACCGAAGCGGCGGCCTGGCAGCGGGCGATGCGGATCAGGCAGGCGGTCGCCGACCGGGCCGCACGGGCGGCCGCGAGCGACGTCCGGCAGGTGCAGGGGGTCCTCGTGCCAGCCGGCCCGCCCGAGGGCAAGCAGGCCGAGGACAAGCCGGACGGGGGACGGGCGGAGCCAGCCCCCGTTACGGATCATTCTTCGGTTGGATCGGCCCGGCTGCAGGAGCAGGCACGGCAGAACGAGGTCCATGACGAGCGCCTGTGGTTCGGGGTGACGAAGCTGACCGGGCCAGGCGGGAACTCGACCGCCCTGGTCGGCACGCCTGAGCAGGTCGCCACGGCGCTCATGCGGTACCGCGCGATCGGCGTCGACGCCCTGCTGATCCGCGGCTTCGATCCGCTCGAGGACGTCGTCGAGTGGGGCCGCGAGCTGATACCGCGGATCCGCGACTTGGCCGCCTTTCCCGGTCTCGGGAGCTTATAAAGGCGGCAGATAACTGGTGTCAATACATGCGGCTATAGATTCTTAATACCTCTCAGCCATCGTAATCATCATGGCTACGGGCCGGAATCGCTTTCTCTGCATTGACTATCCGCTCTTTCTGGTCAGAATCAGACTGGGAACGCGACGCGAACGGCAATGTTCGCGGGGGGAACCTGGCCCAGTAGCAGGCCGTCTCAGCGTTGAGAGGGGTACACGATGGGTTTGCCGCGACCGCTGAGGCGGTCTGACGGACGTCAACGTCGCCTGGCATTCGTCGCCGCACTGGCGACTGTCAGCTCACTAGTGCTTTTCGCCGGAACGGCGGTGGCCGCCCAGTCCGCGTCGCGGTCAGCGACGGCGGCCAGCACTGTCGGACTCAGTCAAAGCGCCAGCTCCAATCTGGCGGCCGAGCCGACGCTAACGAATGACAGCGCCGGCATGGCCAATCTGAGGGTAATTCCCGCCCAGATAAGCTGTGCGCAGCTGGCCAAGACGACGGCCGCCGGCGGCCAGAAGATCCAGATCACCGCCTACCAGACGGCCAGCGCGTCGGCCACCGCTCCCGAGTACTGCGCGGTCACCGGGCACATCAACACGTACATCGGCTTCGAGATCCTGCTGCCGATCAGCACCTGGCGGCAGCGGTACCTGCAGGTCGGGTGCGGCGGCCTGTGCGGCAGCATCAACATCGCGCCGCCGCAGACCACCGGCTACCAGCCGCTGGCGGACGGCGACTTCGTGCTGGCGGCCGAGGACGACGGCCACAGCGGCAACGGCACGGCCTGGTCTACCAACGCCCAGCAGCTGGTCGACTTCGCGTACCTGTCGTACCACGACGTCGCGCAGGTCTCGAAGGGCCTGGCGCAGCAGTTCTACGGCAGCGCGCCCAAGTACTCCTACTTCGACGGCTGCTCGCAGGGCGGTCACGAGGCGCTCACCGAGGCCCAGCGGTACCCGACGGACTTCAACGGCATCCTGGCCGGCGCGCCCGCGTCGATCATGACCGAGCTCAACTCCGTGCTGCACGAGTACACCTTCGAAGCCAACTACACCAAGCCCGGCTACGTCGGGAGCACGGTCCTTGACCAGCCGGAAGCGGACATCGTGCTGAACGCGGCGATCAAGGCCTGCGACCCGAAGGCCGGGATCATCCTCGACAACCAGGGCTGCGAGCAGAAGTTCAACCTCAACTCCGTCCTGTGCTCCAAGACCCTGACAACCAACTGCCTGACCGCGGCCCAGATCGCGGTGGCGAGAAAGGTGCTGATCGGGCCCGTCGACGCGATGAACCAGCTGCTGTATCCCGGCGGGTACTCGCTGAGCAGCGCGTTCAACTGGAGCAACGGCACCAGCGTCAACCTTCCGCTGACACCGGGCGGCACGGTGACGCCGGCTACGTTCATCACGGCCTGGCTGCAGTACTTCGCGTTCGAGAAGGACATCGGCACGACCGGGGTCACGGACGAGCCGTTCTCCGCCGCCTACTTCGACAAGCTGGAGAAGCTCGCGCCGTTCTGGGACGCGACCGACCCCGACCTGCAGCCGTTCGACCAGGCCGGCGGCAAGCTGATCCTGTGGCAGGGCGAGGCCGACTGGTCGATTCCGTTCATCACCTCCGACGCTTACTACCAGGCCGTGGTCCAGGCGAACGGCGGCCTCGCGGCCACCAAGAGCTTCGCCCGCTACTACGCGCTCCCGGGCGTCGGGCACTGCGGCGGCAACGGCCCCGACACCTACAACGGAGTCGGAGCGGTGGTCGCGTGGGCAGAGAAGGGCGTCGCTCCGCAGGAGCTGACCGCGACGCAGTACGCGCCGGCCGCGACCACGGGCGGCGGCCCGCCGCCAGCCGCGGCGACCGACCTGACCGATGTCGTTCCGGCGCTTGGCGCCGCCTCCGCGACGGCGGAGGTGCGGCAGCTGCCGCTCTACCCCTATCCGGACTTGCCCGCCTACAAGGGGCACGGCAATGTCGACGAGGCCTCGAGCTACGTGCCCAGGGTCAGCTGGGCCCTGCAGAAACCGATCAAATGGCTCGGGAAATTCAGCACCACGATGATCTGGTGTAACAACCAGGGCCTGAACTGCCGGAAGACGTAACCGGCGGATCGTACTGAGCACGTTGGCCTTCGGCGGCGCTGTCCGCCGAAGGCCAACTGCGTACCGGGAAAATCAAGTCCCTCATCCGGAACGGGGGCTTGCTTCGCGCCCTCGCTCACTGCGTTCGCAGGACGCGCAGTGCTCGCTGGCTCACTCGCAAGCTCGCTCACCGCGTTCGCGGGACGCGCAGTGCCCGCTGGCTCACTCGCAAGCTCGCTCACCGCGTTCGCGGGACGCGCAGTGCTCGCTGACTCACTCGCAAGCTCGCTCACTGACACCGGCGGCGATCTGGCCCAGCACCAGGCGAGCCTTCGCCGCTACCGCCGGCACGTCACCGCGCCGGGCGGCGTCCCGGTCGATGAGCGCACCCCCAAGGCAGACCGCGTGTGCTCCGGCGGCGAAATAGCCGGGTGCCTCGCCGGCGGAGATACCGCCGGACACCACGGCCCGCAGTTCCGGCAGCGGTTCGCGCAGCGCCCGCAGGTACGACGCCCCGCCGACCGATCCGACCGGGAACAGCTTGACCGCGTCCGCGCCCGCCCGCATGCTGGCCAGCACCTCGGTCGGGGTGAGGGCGCCGCCGACGTAGCCGGCGCCGTGCCGGCGGCTTTCGCTGAGCACCGCCGCGTCCGTGACCGGCGACACGATGAACGTCGCGCCCGCTTCGGCCACGGCCGCGCACTGAGCGGCGTCGAGGACGGTGCCGGCGCCGAGGACGGTGCCTTTACCGGGACCTGGACCGGGACCCGCGTCTGGACCTGGACCTGGACCTGGACCTGGACCCGCGTCTGGGCCTGCGTCTGGGCGTGCGCCTGGGCTGGGGCCGGCGCCGGCTAGCTCGGCGGCGAATTCGCGGATGAGCGCCACCGCGTCCGGTACCGTCAGCGTCAGCTCGATGGCCGGCACCCCGGCCAGGATCAGTCCGCGCACGATCGCCCGGCACTCCCCCGCGGTCGCCGCCCGGACCACCGCGATCACCCCCGCGGGGACCACGTTCACCCTCCGGTCAGTCACGCGAGCTGTCCTGCCAGGCCAGCCAGTCCAGTGCGGTCTTGCTGGCCTCCCGGTAGCGGGCGAGCAGACGGCTTCCCGTGGCCAGCGCGGCCGCGCTCGGCGCGGCGTAGCGGGTCTCGTCGCCCAGGCTGGCGACCGCCTGGTCCGGGCTGACACCGGTCATGATCGCGGCGAGGATCGCGGCGCCGCGAGCGGACATGTCGGGCTCGGAGTGGAACCTGATCGGCGCGCCCAGCGTCTCCAGGGCCGCCGCTTCCCACCCCGGGTCGCCGGCGCCGCGGCCGACGAACTCGATCTCGCCGGTCTCGCTCCCGGTCGCCGCCTGCACCGTCTCGAGCACGTGCCTGGCCGACAGCAGCGTCCCGGTGATGACCGCGCGCGCGATCTCGGGCGGGCCGTGCCCGGCGTCCAGGCCGAGCAGGAGCCCGCGGACGCGGGTGTTCCACAGCGGCGCGCGCTCACCGGACAGGTACGGCACGAACGCGGGGAAGTCATCCCCCGCCGTCGCCGCGAGCGCGGGCACGTCGGCCGGACTTCGGCCGAGCAGCCGGGCGGCCCAGGCCACCGACGCGCCGCTGGACTGGGTCGGCCCGTAGAGGAGCGGCAGCGGCGCGCAGCTGTCAGGCACGTTGTACAGGCCGTCCGCCCGCTTAGCCGGGTCAGGGACCGGCGCGCCGACGATGGCCGACGTCCCGCTGAACACGAACGCGCTGCGCCGCTCGAAGCAGCCGGCCGCCAGCGTCTGGGCCAGCGCGTCGCTCCAGCCCACGGTGACCGGGATCCCCTCCGGCAGCCCGAATGTGCGCGCCGCGGCCGCCGACACGGTGCCGCGCGGCGCCCAGGCGGCGAGCACCGGCGGGCAGGCCTCAAGCGGCCAGCCGCACGCCGCCAGCACCTCCCCGGCCGGCGTCCCGTCAGTCACCCGGCAGATGCCCTTCGAGGACCACGGGTCAGAAGCGGGGCTGCCGGTGAGCTGGAGGCCGAGGAAGTCCTTAGGCTGAAGCAGCCACCGGGTGCGCTCTCTGGTGGCTGGCTCGTGCCTGGTCAGCCAGGCGAGTTTGGCCGGGGTGTTCGCCGCCGACCACGGCAGCGCCGTGCCGATCAGCGGCTCGGGATCGCCGAACGCGGCCTCCAGCTCGGCCGCCTCGGCCGTCGCCCGGGTGTCCTGCCAGGTGAGCGCCGGGCGCACCGGGACGCCCGCATCGTCAACCGGCACGAGCGTGGGAGTCTGCCCGCACAGCCCCACCGCGGTGACCGCGCTCAGGTCGGTGCCGCTCTGGCGCAGCGCGACGGCCAGCGCGCGGTACCAGGCCATCGGCTCCTGCTCGGCCACGCCGCGGCCGTTGCGCGTGGTCGGGTAGCTGGCGCTGGCGGTGCGCGCGCCGCCCTCGCCCACCAGGCTGACGCGGGTGGCCGACGTGCCGACGTCAACCCCCAGGTAGAGCCCGCGCACGGCGGTCAGCGCCCCGGATCGGTGATGTCCGCGGGCACGGTGTCGGCAGGAACGGTATCGGCGGGCACGGTATCGGCGGGCACGGCGCCGAAGCGGGCCTGCACGACGCCGAACGGGCCGAAGTCCGCCCGCACCGTGTCCCCCGGCGCGGCGAACAGGTGGCCGGTGCAGGTGCCGGTGCTCACTACCTCGCCCGCCCGCACCGGGCGGCCGCGCTCGCGCGCCCAGTTGAGCAGCCAGGTCAGGCTGGTGACGGGGTGTCCCATGGCGGCGCTGGCCCGGCCCGACTTGATGTAGTGCCCGTTCAGGTACGCGTCCATTCCCGCCGCCGGCAGGTCGGCGACCCGCCAGTCGCGGGTCTCCGGGCCGGTGACAAGCGCCGCGCCCCCGCCGTTGTCCAGGCACGTGCCGAAGTAGCCGCTTGAGCCGTACCAGTCGGGAAACACGGTGTCGCCGATTTCCAGCACGGGAAACATGACGTCGATCCCGGCCCGCGCGTCCGCCTCCGTGTACGGATCCGCGCGCACGGGGAAGTCCAGGTTCAGCCGGAAGGCGAACTCGCACTCGCAGCACCGGTAGTTGATGAACAGCGCGGCGGGCAGCAGCGCGTCGCTGGGGAAGATGGTGCCGGGGTAGATAACGCCCGGCGACGGGCTCGGCAGCCGCTCCGCCCGGCGGACGTCCTCGCTGGCCGCGCCGATCTTCCAGCCCGCGCCAGCCAGGCCGAGTCCCCGGTCGACCGCGAGCAGCACCAGCTCGACCGAAGGCCAGTGGCGGGTGCGCAGCCGTTCCGGCAGTTCGACGGTGTGCCGGGCGCGGCGGCCGCCCACGATGAGTGCGGCCACCTCGTCCGCCTCGTCGCTCGTCAGCGCGCTGGTCCTGGTGCAGGGCCGGCCCTGGCCCGGCGGTGTCGGGCCGTAGATGAGGCGTCCGCGGTCCGACAGCCCCGCGGGCCATGCGCCGGCGTCCGCCTGCTGGTTAGTGTCCGTTGAACCGCGGCTTTCTCTTCTCGACGAACGCGGCGATGCCTTCGCGCGCGTCGTCAGTTCCGAAGAGCACGGCCCCGACGGCCTGCTCAAGCTGCAGCCCGGCGGCCAGCGGCGCGTCCTGTCCCTCGCGCAGCAGCCGCTTGGCCATCCCGACCGCGGCCGGCCCGCAGCCGCTGATCCGCCCGGCCAGCACCTGCGCGGCGGCGAGCGCGCTGTCGGCTTCGCCGGTACCGAGCGCCATGCCCCATTCCACGGCCTGGGCGCCGGAAATCCGCCAGCCGGTCATGATCAGCTCAGCGGCGCGCATCGCGCCGATCAGCCGGGGCAGCCGCTGCGTTCCGCCCCCGCCCGGCAGCAGTCCCAGCTTGGCTTCCGGCAGTCCGAGCTGAGCGCCGGGCTCGGCGACGATGAGGTCGCAGCACAGCGCCAGTTCGAGCCCGCCGCCGAGCGCGTACCCGTGCACCGCGGCAACGAGCGGCTTCGGGCAGTCGATCAGCTTCTGCTGCACCGCGTTGCCGTGGCGCATGAACTCGACGTACTCCAGCGCGCTGATGCCGGTGTAATGCTCGATGTCGGCGCCGGCCGCGAACGAGCTGCCGTTGCCGTGCAAGATCGCGACGCGCGCCTCCGCTGACTCCGTGAATCGCGCGATGTGCTGGTCAATCAACCTGAACGAGTTCGGGCCGAGCGCGTTGAGCTTGGCCGGCCGGTTCAGCGTGAGGTAAGCGATGCCGTCCGCCTCGTGGTAGCGCACATCGTCGGCGTCCGGCACGTACAGCCCCTATCCATGAGTACCGCTGAGCGAAATGAAAATTTCGTTCAGATAAATGCCTATTCAGGTCTGCACGGGCAGGTTAACGTCGGGTTAAAGGGGTGTCAATGCTCGCGAGTACCGGCCTGCCACTAGGCACAGAGCGCGCCGCACAGCAACCGAAAGTGTCCGTTCGATCGCGCTGGTAACACCCGTTGACAGCCTCGCGGCCGAGGTCTACCGTCACGGCCATCAAAGATTTCATTCAGCGACTAGCTGTTTCACTCAATGGAATGAGTCTTTGACTGAGGGAGTGACATGGGAGAGAGCTTCGAGGCCCGGCCGCCTGGACGGCCTGGTTTCGTGACACTCGCTGAGCTCGTCGACGGCGTCGCCGACGGCAGCCGGATCGGGGTCGGCGGCGCGCTGCTGAGCCGGCTTCCGCTGGTTATGCTGCACGCGCTCGCCGAACGCCGCCCCCGCGACCTGACGTACGTGAGCTGGGGCGGCGGAATCCCGCTGGAGATCCTGCTCGGCGCGGACGCCGTCGCCAAGATCGTGTTCTGCTTTTCCAGCCTCGACATCTTCGGCCTGGCGCCGCTGTTCCGCCAGGCCGTGGAGGAAGACCGGGTAGCCGTCGACGAATGGCCGGCGTTCCCGTTCACCGCCGGCCTCGAGGCGGCCAAGCAGAACCTGCCGGTCATGCCATTCCGGTGGCCGGAGGGTACCGACCTGCTGGGCGGCCAGCCCGCGGTGTCCAGGGATGCCGGCCGCCCCGGCCTCGGCTTCGCGGACCGGCTCGACCTGGATGTCTTCCTGCTGCATGCGCAGCGGGCGGACGCGGCGGGCAACGTCGAGATCTTCGGCGCCCGCGGCATGGACGCCACCGCGGCGTTCGCGGCCCGCCGGGTGCTGGTCACCGTCGAGGAAGTCGTGCCGTCAGCGGAGCTCGGCACGCTGCGCAACTCCTTCGTCCTCCCGAGGCACTTCGTGCACGCGCTGGCCGTCGCGCCGGCCGGCGCTTACCCGACGTCGTGCCTGCCCTACTACACGGCGGACTTCGCCGAGCTGGCCCGGGTGACTGCGCAGTCACCGCCGCCGCCTGCCGCGCCCGCGCCCGCGGTGCTGCGGCGGCTGGGCGACGCCGCCGCGCTCGGCCACGACGCGGTGCGCGCGGCGGCGGCCGGGCTCGCCGCGACCCGGGACGAGAACCCCGGGTCGGCCGCACGGGCCGGCGCCACGCGCCAGGCGGAAGCCGGCGCCACCGTGGACGAGCTGATGGTGTGCTGGCTGGCCAGCCAGCTCGGCAACGACTCGATCTGCTCGGCGGGCGCGGTCTCACCGCTCGCCGCCACCGCGTACCTGCTCGCGAAGGCGACGCACGCCCCTGGCCTGGCCATCTTCATGACCAGCGGGGGCCTGCTCGACGTGGCGGAACGGCCGATGCTGCTGAGCCTGGGCGAGGCCCTCGACACCGCCAGCGCCGCGGTGGTGTGCGGCGGCGAGGACTCCTACCGCTGGTACTACCAGCAGGGCCGGGTGACGTGCGAGGTCGTCACCGTCGCGCAGGTCGACCGGCGGGCCAGGACCAACAACATCGAGCTGACCAGCCCGAGCGGCCGCCGGGTGCGGTTGCCCGGGCAAGGCGGTATGGCTGACGTCGCCGACCTGCACCAGAACTTCTCGCTCTACCTGACCAGGCACTCGCCGCTGACGCTGGTGGAGAACGTGCAGCGGCTGAGCGCGGCCCGGTGCCTGACCGACCCGGCCGCGCGGCGGGCGGCCGGGCTGCAGCCAGGCGCGACCACGCTGATCACCAACCTCGGCGTGTTCCGCTACGAGCCGGACCGCGCCGAGCTGGTCCTGCGGAGCCTGCACCCCGGGGTCAGCCTGGACCAGCTGCGCGCCGCGACCGGCTTCGAGCCCGCGGTCGCGGCGGATCTCACGGTCACCGGGGAACCCGCCGCCGAGGTGCTCCGCGTGCTGCGCGAGCAGGTCGACCCGCTCGGTATCCGCCGCCTCGAGTTCGCCCCGGCCCGTGAGCGGGCGGCGCTGCTCGCGGCGTGCATCGCGGCCGAGCAAGACCTCATCGACCTGGCGCTACGCCAGTCCCGGCGGGCGGACCGCGCGTTCGCCCCGGCAGCGAAGGAGTGACGACGTGCCCATACGCATAGCGGTCGGGCAGGCGGCCAGGCCCACGGACGAGTACCTGGCGTTCGCACGGCAGATCGGCGCGGCCGGCGTTCAGTTCAACACGCCGGACCTGCCGGGGGAACACCGCTGGGAGACCGCGGACCTGATCGGGCTGCGCGAGCGGGTGGAATCGTTCGGCCTGCGGCTCGAGGCGATCGAGAACGTGCCGAACAGCTTCTACGCCAACGCCATGCTCGGGCTGCCCGGCCGCGACGAGGAGATCGAGAACGTCATCGCCACGGTCGCGAACATGGGCGAGGCGGGCATCCCGGTCCTCGGCTTTCACTGGCAGCCCGCGTCCGTCTGGCGGACGGCCGTCGTCCCCGAGGGCCGCGGCGGCGCCGTCGTGTCGACGTTCGACCTGTCGCTCGCGCAGGATCCCGGCCGGTCGGGCGACGTGTGGGTCGCCCGGCGGGACCGCAGGGTCGAGGACGCCAAGGACTCGTGGACGCGCGGCGCGCTGTTCGACATCGGGGTCGAGCGCGACGACGAGCAGATGTGGGCGGCCTTCGAGTACTTTGTCGCCGCCGTGGCCCCGGCCGCGGAGGCGGCCGGCGTGCGCGTGGCCGTGCACCCCGACGATCCCCCGGTGCCCGAGCTCGCCGGCGTCAGCCGCATCTTCCGCAGCGTGGACGCGCTCAAGCGGGCGGCGGACTTCTGGCCGGGTCCGGGCTTCGGCATCGAGCTGTGCCTCGGCACCGTGTCTGAGATGGGCGGCGAGCGGGCCGTCCTGGACGCGATCGGCTACCTCGGGCCGCGCGGCAAGATCGCCTACGTGCACCTGCGCGACGTGCGCGGGACCGTGCCGTCGTTCGCCGAGTGCTTCCTCGGCGAGGGGAACTACGACCCGCCGACCGTGCTCCGCGCACTGCGCCGGAGCGGGTTCGACGGTTTCATCCTCGACGACCACACGCCGGCGCTGGTCGGCGACTCCCCTTACGGCCACCGCGGCCGGGCCTTCGCCCTCGGCTACATCCAGGGCCTGATCGAGATGATGGAACTCGACGACCGTCAGCCGGAGGCGGCGCGATGACCGCCCTCCCGCCCGGCCCCTTGCTGCCAGGCGCCGTCTGCGTCGTCATGGGCGGCAGCACCGGAATCGGCCTCGCCGCCGCCTGGGCGCTGGCCAGGCACGGCTCGGCGGTCGAGCTCGCGGCCAACGACGCCGACGGCGTGCACAGCGCGGTCAGCGCCCTGCGGGCCGAGGGCTACGACGCCGGCGGCACCGTACTCGACGCGGCGCGGCCGGAGCAGATCGAGCGCTTCTTCGCCGGGGTCGATGCCAGGCACGGGCGGCTCACCGCGCTCGTCAACTCGGCTGGCGTGCAGCGCTACGGCACCGCCGAGACCACGCCCGTCGCGGTGTGGGACGAGGTGCTGAACGTCAACGTGCGCGCCATGTTCCTGGCCGCCAAGCACGCGGTCCCGCTGATCAGGCGCGGCGGCGGCGGCGCGATCGTCAACGTGGCGTCGGCGCAGGCGACCGCCAGCCAGCGCAACGTCGTCGCGTACACCGCGAGCAAGGGGGCGATCGTCGCGATGACCCGGGCGATGGCCGTCGATCACGCGCCCGACGGCATCCGGGTCAACTCCGTCAGTCCCGGATCTGTCGACACCCCCATGCTGCGCGCGGCCGCGCGGGACGTCAGCGCCGACGACCCGGAGGCGGTCATCGCGGGGTGGGGCGCACAGCACCCGATCGGCCGCGTCGGCACCCCGGCCGAGATCGCCGACGCCATCGTGTTCCTGGCCAGCCCGATGTCCTCCTTCGTGACCGGCGCCGACCTGCGCGTCGACGGCGGCGTGCTGGCCGGGGTCGCGCTGCCCGCCCCTACTACGACCGACACCTGACCCGCCCGGCATCCCCGTCCCCGTCTACCCCCCGTCGTCACTAGTGCCTGCGCAAGCGCGGGCGGAGGTCTGTTCTGCATGACCACGTCATCCGAGAAATTCCTGGTCACCGGCGCCGCCGGCTGCATTGGCGCGTGGGCGGTGCGACTGCTGCTCGATGAGGGCGTGCCGGTCGTGGCCACCGACCTGAGCGACGACCTGCACCGGTTCCGGCTTATCTCGCAGGGCAAGCCGGACGGCCAAGCCGAATTCACCCGGCTCGACGTCACCGACGGCAAAGCCGTCGCGGCACTCGTCGCCGACCGGGGCATCACCCACATCGTCCACCTGGCGGGACTGCAGCTGCCGTTCTGCGCGGCCGACCCCGCGCTCGGCGCGATGGTGAACGTAGTCGGCACGGTCAACATGTTCGAGGCGATCCGCGCCGCAGGCGGCGACGTCGCGCTCGCCTACGCCAGTTCCGCCGCGGTCTTCGGCGACCCCACCGGGCGTCCGGCCGGGCTCGTCGGCGACGCGTCAGAACTACTGCCTGAAAGCTTTTACGGCGTCTACAAGGCGGCCAACGAGGGCACCGCCAAGGTGTACTCCCGCGATCACGGCATCGGCTCGATCGGCCTGCGGCCGTTCATCGTCTACGGCCTCGGCCGCGACCAGGGCATGACCTCCGATCCGACCAAGGCCATGCTGGCCGCGGCGGCCGGGGTGCCGTTCAAGATCAAGTTCAGCGGCAGCGTGCTGCTGACCTACGCACCCGACTGCGCCCGCGTGTTCATCGCCTCGGCCCGCGCCGCGGCCGGCGCCGGCGAGGCCGTCAGCCTCAACGTGCCCGGCCACCGGATCGGCATCCCCGCGCTGGTGGACCTCATCGACGAGGTGCTGCCCGGGGCGAAGCAGCACATCACCTGGGACCACCTGCCGCTGCGGGTCCCGTCACTGCTGGCGGACTCAGCCCTGCGGAACGCGGTCGGCGACGTGCCGACCGCACGCCTCGCGGACGGGGTCAGGGAAACCATCGAGGGCTTCAAGGCCGGGCTGGCGGCGGGCCTGGTCGCGCCGGCCGGCGCGAAGGGAGCGTGACCCCCCGTGCGAGATGACCACCGGACCGCGCAGAGCCGCGCGCTGCTCGAGGGACCCGCGCGCGCCCCGGCCCGTTCCTACCTGCGGAATATCGGCTACACCGAGCAGCAGCTGCGCCAGCCGGTCGTCGGCGTGAGCCATTCGTGGACCGACACGTCACCGTGCAACATCAACCACCGCGAGCTGGCCGACCGCGTCAAGGCGGGCGTCGGCGAAGCGGGCGGCACGCCGATGGAATTCTCCACGATCGCGGTCGCCGACGGAATCGTGATGGGCACCGCGGGCATGCGTGCCTCGCTGATCAGCCGGGAGGTCATCGCCGACTCGATCGAGCTGATGGCCCGCGCGCATCACTTCGACGCGCTGGTGTGCCTGACCGGATGCGACAAGACCACGCCCGCGGCGGCGATGGCACTGGCCCGGCTGGACCGCCCCGCGGTCATCGGTTACAGCGGCACGGTCATGCCCGGCCGCTTCCGCGGCCGGGACGTGGCGTCGGGCGAGATGTACGAGGCGGTCGGCGAGCACGCGGCGGGCCTGATCAGCGACGCCGACCTGGCGGCGATGGAGGCGGTGGCCTGCCCTGGCCCCGGCGCCTGCGGCGGGCAGTACACCGCGAACACGATGTCGATGATGATGGAGGCGATCGGCCTGTCCCCGGTCGGCTTCAACTCGGTGCCCGCCACCCACGCGGGCAAGCCGGGCGGCGCCGAGCAGCTCGGCGCGCTGGTGATGCGGATGCTCGACGCCGGCCTGCGGCCGAGCGCCATCTTGACCCCGGCCGCGTTCGCCAACGCCGCCGCCGCGGTGGCCGCTTCCGGCGGCTCGACCAACGCGGTCCTGCACCTGCTCGCGATCGCGCACGAGCGCGGCATCGACTTCACCATCCAGGACTTCGACACGGTCTCCCGGCGCACCCCGGTCATCTGCGACCTCAAGCCAGGCGGCCAGTACGCGGCCAGCACGCTCTACGAGGCGGGCGGTACCGGGCTGGTGCTCAAGCGGCTGATCGAGGGGGGCTACCTGGACGGGACGGCGCTCACCGTCACCGGGCGCTCGCTCGGGGAAGAGTGCGCGGAGCTGACCGAGCAGCCCGGACAGCGCGTGGTGGCCAGCCTCGGCCGGCCGTTCGCGCCCGAGGGGGCGCTCGCGGTCCTGTACGGCAACCTGGCGCCGGAGGGATCGGTCACCAAGACGGGACTGCACGGCCCGCGCGCGCACCGCGGCCCGGCCCGGATCTTCGAATGTGAAGAGGACGCGATCGAAGCGGTGCTGTCCCGCCGCATCGTCGCGGGCGACGTGGTCGTCATCCGGCACGAGGGCCCGAAGGGCGGTCCCGGCATGCGCGAGATGCTGCAGGTGACCTCGGCCATCGTCGGCGAGGGGCTCGGCGACAGCGTCGCGCTGGTCACCGACGGGAGGTTCTCAGGTGCCACCCGCGGCCTGATGGTCGGTCACGTCAGCCCGGAGGCCGCGGCGGGCGGGCCGATCGCCGCGCTGCAAGACGGCGACGTCATCGCCATCGACGTACCCGGCCGCCGGCTCGAAGTCGAGGGCGTCGACCTGGACGCCAGGCCGAGGCCAGGCCGCGCGCCGTACCAGCGCAGCGGCGCGCTCGCCCACTACGCGCTGCTCGTCAGCTCGGCCTCTCGGGGCGCGGTGCTGGCAGGACTCGACGACGCTGACGACCACCAGGCAGGAGCATGATCGTGCAGAATTCCGACGCCGGACCGCTCAGCCACTTGCGGGTCCTCGACTTCACCGCGCTGGTGCAGGGCCCGCTGGCGACCCAGATCCTCGGGGACCTCGGCGCTGACGTGGTGAAGATCGAACGGCCCGAGGGCGAGTGGAGCCGCCACTGGGGGATCGCCGACGGGCACACGCACGGCCAGACCGACTCCTTCCTCGCCTTCAACCGCAACAAGCGCAGCGTCACCGCCGACCTGAAGGACGCCAAGACCCGCGAGCGCATCCTGGCCCTGGCGCCGGAATTCGACGTGGTGGCCGAGAACTTCCGCCCCGGCGTCATGGCCAGGCTCGGCCTCGGCTACGAGGCCTTCGCCGAGCGCAACCCGGCGATCATCTTCGTCAGCTCCTCCGGCTACGGCCAGAGCGGCCCGTACGTCACCCGCCCCGGCCAGGACATGCTCATCCAGGCGCTGACCGGGATGCTGTTCCTGGCCGGCCGGGCGGGCGAGCCGCCCACTGCCAGCGGCATCGGGATCGCCGACCAGTACACCGCGCTGCATATCGCGATCGGGATCCTGGCCGCGCTGGAGCACCGGCGGCAGACCGGCCAGGGACAGCGGGTCGAGCTCAACCTGTTCAGCTGCACGATCTCGGCCCAGCAGCAGGAGCTCACCTATTACCTGAACCACGGGAGCATTCCCGAGCGGCCGGCCGAGAACCACGGGTCTATCTGGGCGACCGCGCCGTTCGGTATTTACCCGACGTCCGACGGCGCCGTCGCCATCGCGATGACGCCGTGCCCGGTCGTCGGCCAGGCGCTGGACATGCCGGAGCTGGCGCAGTACGACACCAACGCGCTGATGCTCGAGCACCGGGCGGAGATCTACGCGCTGCTGTGCGGCCGGCTGAAGGCCGGCAGCACCGCGCACTGGATGGACGCCCTGCTCGCGTACGACGTCTGGTGCGCTCCCGTACAGACGTACGACGACCTGATGAGCGACCCGCAGGCCGAGCACAACCAGGTCTTCTGGGACGTGCCGATCGGCGACGGCGGCGTGTCCTTCCGCACCCCCGGCTCGCCGTTCGGGTTCTCCGCGACCCCGGCCCGGCTGCACCGGGGCGTGCCGGACCTGGGCCAGCACACCGCTGAGGTGCTCGGCGCGGCCGACGACGAGGCGGGCACCCGGTGACGGCCGGGACCGGCGCGTGCGATCTCGGTGACGGGATCTTCCAGCTGCCGACGGACTACCCCGAGGTGTGCAACGCGCCGTTGTGGACCTACATGATCACCGACGGCGACGTGTTCGGGCTCGTTGACCCGGGCATCACCAGCACGCTGGAGGCCACGCTCGGCCCGGCCATCGCCGAGCTCGGCTTCACGACCGGGCAGGCGGACCTGCTGCTGGCCACGCACGGTCACCCGGATCACTCCGGCGGCCAGGGTTCGTGGGGAAGCGCGGCACCGGGCGCCCGCATCGCCGCCCCGCTTGAGGACACGCCCTGGGTGGAGTCCTTCGACAAGCAGTGGACCCGGTTCTGGGACGACTACCCGGGCGTCATGGACCTGCGGAACGACCGGTCCTCGCTGGCCGGGCTCTGCGTGCCGGAACCCGTCGTGGACGTGCTGCTGCGCGACGGCGACGCGGTCGCGGTCGGCTCACGCGAGCTCACGGTGATCGAGACCCGGGGGCACACCTGGGGCCACTGCGCCTACTTCGACGAGGCCAGCGGCGCGCTGTTCACCGGCGACGCGGTACAGGGCCACGGGACGCCGAGCTGTGACGGCCAGTCGGTGTTCGCGCCGCTGTACGTGGACGTCGCTGAAGCCCGGCAGGGACTGCGGCGCCTGCTCGACGTGCCCTTCCGGCTGCTGTGCCCGGCGCACGTCCCGCCCATGGGGCGTGACGAAGGCCTGGCCTTCCTGCGCGACAGCCTTTCCTACACCGAGACCGCCGACCAGATCGCGCGCGAGATGGCGGCGGACAGCGGCTCAGGGCCGCTGCTCACCAGGGACCTCGCAGCAAGACTCGGCGAGGCGGCGGGCACCAGGCCGCCCGTCTCGCCGCAGACCGTCGCGACCGCACGTGCCCATCTCTACGCCCTGGCGCGAGAAGGACTGCTGGAAGCGGCGTGGGTGAAGGGCACTACGGGGTGACCAGTTGCCGCTGGTCACCCCGCCGGTAGTCCGCTCCTGCACATGGAGCGGCCCAAAAATGAGGGGAAACTAACCTTGTCCAGACTAACCCCCCACCGCCGCGGGGTCCTCGGCTGGGGCGCTGCACTCAGCGTCCTCGTCGTGGCGGCGACGGCCTGTTCCTCTTCTTCGTCCAGTACTGGCGGGGGCTCCTCGCCGACGGCGGAGCCGACGGTCACGGCGTCCGCCAGCGGCGCGGCCGCGCTCAACCTGAACAACCCGACCAGCGCGCTGTGCAAGAAGTCGAGCTACAAGATCGGCTACGACGTCTTCTCCGACAGCCAGCCGTTCGCGGTCAGCGTGGGCCAGGGGCTCAAGCAGGCGGCGGCCAAGCTGGGCTGCGTGACGATCCTGCAGACGGTCGACAACCAGAACGGCCCGGTGGCGATCGGCAACCTGCACACGCTCATCAACGAGCAGATCAACGGGTTCGTCGACTTCCAGGTGCTCGCGCAGTACCAGCCGGCCATGGCCACCATCCTCAAGCAGAGCAAGCTCACCGCGACCGACATCGTCGGCGCCGCGCTTCCCGGTTCACCGCAGGTCGGCCTCGACCCGTTTAACACCGAGAAGAACGCGGCGATGTTCATGGCAGAAGCGGCCAAGAAGAAGTACCCAGGGCAGGTGCCGTACTTCGTCGGCGGCGCCGAGCCTGAGTCGGGCGCCGCGGTGCTCGCGCGCTACCAGGGCGCGGTGGCAGGCGTCGAGGCCGTGTTCCCTGGCATCCCCAAGAGCCACATCATCGAGGTCGACACCAACGGCGTCGACACCCAGGCCTACAACAACACGCTGTCCGCGCTGTCCGCGGTCCCGCACACCGCCGTGGTGCTGCTGCAGGCCGTCAACGACGAGGACACCGGCGGCATGGCCAAGGCGGCCGCCAGCCGCGGACTGGCTAACTACATGGTCAACTCCTACGGCGGCGACTCCTACGGCCTCGGCCAGGTGTGCACGAACTCGCACTACGTCGGTGCGTGGTACCTGGACCCGGTCGGCTGGGGCCCGGTGGTCCTGTCGCTTGAGATGGACCAGATCAACGGCGTCAAGGTGCCCGCGGTCACCAACATCGCCGGCTACGAGGTCACTGCCAAGACCTCGTTCCTCAACTGCAAGTAAGCACGAGTGCGGCCGGGCGCGCCAACGCGCGTGCCCGGCCCTCCACTGGCCGTTCATCCGGCCCAGGGCCGTCAATAAGAAAGGTGACACATGACCAGCCCGCTGAAGCGCGATGTCGGCGACGTCACCGCCGTCACAAGTCGTGAGCAGGAGGTGGCGCTGGAGGCCGAGGACCAGCGCCGCGCGCAGGAGCGCGAGCGCGGGCTCGCGCGCCGCCGCAGAATCACCGAGCAGTTGCAGGGCGAAGGCCTGGTCCTCGTCCTGATCGTGGTCTTCGTCGTGATGTGGGTCAGCTCGCAGTTCTTCCTGACCGAGCCGAACCTGCTCACCGCCGCCAGCGTGGTGAGCGTGCTCGGCGTGATGGCGGTGGCGGAGACGCTGCTGGTGATCGCCGGCGAGATCGACATCTCGATCGGGAGCGTGATGGCCGCCACCTCGGTCCTGATGGGCCTGATGGTGGGCGACGGAATGAACGTCTGGCTGGCGGCGATCATCGGCCTGGTGTTCTCCGCCGCGGTCGGCGCCGTCAACGGAATCATCACCGTCTACTTCAAGATCAACTCGCTGGTCACCACGCTCGGCACGTACTCGATCTTCCTCGGCATCGCCTACGCCGTCTCCAACACGGCGACGACGAGCATCGGCGGGTCCGGATTCGAGGAGCTCGGCAGCGGCAAGATCGGCGCGATCCCGGTCCCGGTGTTCTTCTTCCTCGGCCTGTGGCTGATCGGCCTCGGCGTCGCCCGCTGGACCGCGCTCGGCCGGCACATCTACGCGACCGGTGACAACTTCGACGCGGCGGTCAGGGCCGGCATCCAGGCCAACATGCTCCGCATGGGCCTGTTCATCGCCACCGCGCTGAGCGCCGGGCTCGCCGGGGTCATCACCACCTCGGAGCTCGGGTCGGCGGCGCCGCAGATCGGCGACCCGTACCTGCTGTCGGTGATCACCGCGGTCATCCTGGGCGGCGCGAGCCTGCGCGGCGGCCGCGGCACCATGCTCGGCACGCTGGTCGCGGTGGCGATCCTCGGCGTACTGCAGAACGGGTTCGCCCTGCTGCAGTTCTCCACTTACCTGGAAGACACCGTGCTCGGGTCGCTGCTGATCCTCGCGGTGCTCACCGACCGGCTGGTGCGGAGGGCGGAATCGTGAGCGAGCTTGCGAGCGAACCAATGAGCACTGCGCCTTCGCGAGCGGGCCTGACGAGCGACAGCGAGGAGGGCTCGTGAGCGACGAGGGACAGGAGACGGCCGCGGCCAGCGGAGGAGACGCGATGAACGACAGCAACCCGCCCGCGGCCGCCACGGCGGTCCCGCTGCTTGAGGCCCGCGGCGTCACCCGCAGGTACGGCAACGTCCTGGCCCTGTCCGGGGTCGACCTGCAGGTGATGCCGGGCGAGGTGGTCGGCGTCGTCGGCGACAACGGCGCGGGCAAGTCAACGCTGATGAAGATCCTGTGCGGCGCGGTCCAGCCGTCGAGCGGGCAGCTGCTTGTCAACGGCGACCCGGTGACGTTCCGCTCGCCGAAGGACTCGCGGCAGCGCGGCATCGAGGTCGTTTACCAGGATCTCGCGCTGGCCACCGAGCTGTCGGTGGCGGAGAACATCTTCCTCGGCCGGGAACGCCGCAGCCCGCTGCTGCGCATACTCGACCGGCCGCGGATGGCCAAGGAGGCCGAGGAGGCACTGGAGTCGCTCGCCATCGAGATCCACAGCGTCAAAACCAGGACCGGCCTGCTGTCCGGCGGCCAGCGCCAGGCGGTCGCCGTCGCCCGGGCCGTCCTGTGGGGCTCCAACGTGCTGCTGCTCGACGAGCCGACGGCGGCGCTGGCCGTGATGGAGTCGGAGAAGATCGGCCAGCTGGTCAAGGAGGTCGCCAAGCGCCAGCTTGGCGTGGTGCTGGTGAGCCACGACCTGCCCCAGGTGTGCGAGCTGTGCGACCGCATCGTGGTGCTGCTGCGCGGCCGGATGGTCGCGAACCTGCGCCGCGACGAAACCGACGTCCAGGACATCGTCATGTGGATCACCGGCGCCGCCCTGGCCAGGAAATGAGCACCGGAACACCCGGGCCGCTGACCCTGCGCAGCGACGAGGCCGAGGTCACGATCCTGCCGGGCAAGGGCGCCGACATCTACGCGTTCACCGACCGCAGGACAGGAACGGACGTCCTGTTCAAGTCGCCGTGGGGCACCCGCGAGGCCGGCCCGTGGCCGCGGGCCGCCACCTCGATGGAACGCTGGATCGAGGCCTACGCCGGCGGGTGGCAGGTGCTGCTGCCCAACGGCGGCACCGAGTGCACCGAACGGGGCACGACCTGGGGCTATCACGGTGAGGCGGCGGTCGCCGCGTGGCGGGTGCTCGACGCGACCGCGGTCAGCGCGCGGCTGGAGACCCGGTTGTTCTCCGTCCCCTTGCACGTCCGCCGTGAGTTCACCCTCACCGGGCCGGTGCTCAGGCTGACCGAGACGGTTACCAACGAGTCGCCCGCCGACCTGGAGGTGATGTGGGTGCACCACCCCGCCTTCGGGCCGCCGTTCCTCGAGCGCGGGTGCGTGCTGTCGGCGGGCTGCGGGACCGTGCTCGCCGACGACGAGGCGCCGGGCACGCTGCTCGCCGCAGCCAGCACGCACAGCTGGCCGCGCGCCGTCGCCGCGGACGGCGGTCCCCTGGACCTGCGGATCATCCCCGGTCCTGAGGAACCCCGGGCGGTGCTGGCTTACCTGAGCGACTTCAGCAGCGGGTACTTCGCGATCACGAACCCGCGGCTGCGGCTCGGGTTCGGCCTGCGCTGGCCGCTCGACGTCTTCCCGCACGCGTGGTTCTGGCAGGAGATGGCGGCCACGCCGGACTGGCCGTGGTACCAGCGCGCCTACGTGGCCGCGATCGAGCCCGCGTCCACCATCCCAGGACAGGGAATGAGCGCCGCCCGCGCCAAGGGCCACCCGGGCGTCAGCTTCGCCGGCGGCCAGACCCGCCAGGTGGTCATCGAGGCGGTGCTCTTCGAGTCCGGGCCGCCTGAAGGCGGCACCGAGGTCACCGGCATCGCCGAGGGCGGCCGGGTCCAGCTGGCCGCGACCGAGCAGAAAGGACCGACCGGATATGACCGGGTCTTATCAGCGTTTCACCGGCAAGGCGGGCATCGTCACCGGAGCGGGCATGGGCATGGGCGCGGCGATCGCCCGGGCCCTGGCCGCCGAGGGCGCCGCGGTGGCCGCCTTCGACCTGGACGGGGCCGCCGCCGAGAAGGTCGCCGCCGAGATCAATTCGGCCGGCGGCCGGGCGATCGCCGTCGCGGGCAGCGTGACCAGCGCCGCCGACGCGCGGCGGGCCGTCGACGAGGCGGTGGCGGCCTTCGGCGGCCTCGACCTCCTGGTCAACAACGCTGGCGTGGTGATCTACGGCGAGGTGCCCGATTACGCGGAACAAGACTGGGACACGGTGGTGGGCACCAACCTCAAGGGCCAGTTCCTGATGTGCAAGTACGCGATCCCGCGGATCAGCCAGCGCGGCGGCGGCGCGATCGTGAACATGGCCTCCGTGCAGGCGGTGGCCAGCCAGCGCGAGGTGGCCTCGTACGCGGCGTCCAAGGGCGGCGTCGTCTCGCTGACGAAGTCGCTGGCCCTTGACCACGCCAGGAACGGGATCCGGGTCAACTGCGTGCTGCCGGGTTCGGTGCGCACGCCCATGCTGCGGCACGCCGCCGAGCTGGCCGAGGGCGACCCGGAGCAGACCATCGAGACCTGGGGGCGCATCCATCCCAGGGGCACGGTCATCGAGCCGGAGGAGATCGCCTCGGTGGTCCTGTTCCTGCTGAGTTCCGACGCGAGCGCGATGACCGGGTCGGCCGTGGTGGCCGACGCCGGGCTCACCGCGCAGGCGGCGTTCTAACGTGACCGAGCTGCGCGGCTCTTCCTGGGACCACGAGCGCGGGCACGCGCCCATGGTGGCCACCGCGGCCGAGTACGAGCGGATCACCGGCGGCGAGGTCCGGGTCGGCTGGGAGCCCCGGTCGTTGAAGGACTTCGGCGTCGCCTCGGTGGACGACCTGGCCAGGCACTACGACCTGGTGCTGATCGACCACCCGCACATCGGGCTGATCGCGCAGACGGGCTGCGCGGTCGCCCTCGACGAGACGCCCGCCGCCGGGGACCTGGCGGCCCTGGCGGCGGGCTCACCCGGCCGGTCCCACCAGAGTTACCGCTACGGCGGGCACCAGTGGGCGCTAGCCGTCGACGCGGCCTGCCAGGTCAGCGCGCGGCGGCCCGACCTGCTGCCTGAGCCGCCCGCTCACTGGAACGAGGTGCTCGAGCTGAGCCGCCGCGGCCGGGTGCTGTGGCCGCTGTGCGACGTGGACTCGGCCGCCAGCCTGCTGACCCTGCTGGCCGGGCTCGGCAGGCCGCTCACGTTCACCGAGGGCGACGCGATCGACCCCGGCGCGGCCGCCCGCGCCCTGGACCTGCTCCGCGAGGTGGTCAGCGGGAGCGACCCGCGCTGCTTGTCGATGAACCCGATCGCCGCGCTCGACGCGCTGTCCTCGTCGGACGACTACTGGTACTCGCCGCTGCTGTTCGGCTACATCAACTACTCCCGCCCGGGTCACCGCGGCCGCCAGGTCGCCTTCGGCGACATCCCGGCGTTCGACGGCCAGAGCGGGCCGCGCGGCGCGCTGCTCGGCGGGGCGGGACTCATGGTCTCCGCGTACAGCGGGAACCGCGACGCCGCGACCGGGTACGCGCTGCACGTGGCGGGCGGACTGACGCAGCGGACCAGCTACCTGACGGCGGGCGGGCAGCCGGCCCACCACGCGGCATGGACGGACCCGGCCGCCGACGCGTGGAGCGGCGGCTTCTTCTCCGCGACCGGGCCGGCCATCACGGCGTCGTGGACCCGCCCGCGCCAGCCGGGGTTCGCGGGTTTCCAGAACGAGATGATCGAACTGTTCGGCGATCACCGCCGGTGGCTTGAGGAGCCCGGGGCCTTCCTCGGCGAGCTGGACACGCTCTACCGCCGCCACGCGGCGGGGCAGGTTCGCCGCTGATGATCGTTACCGCCGCGGCAGAACGCGAGCTGATCGTCAGCGTCCTGTCCGCCCTCGGCGCCCCGCCGCCGGCCGCCGAGGTTCAGGCCCGCTGGCTGGTGGAGGCAGACCTGCGCGACGTGGGCTCACACGGCCTGCAGCGGCTGCCGATGCTCGTCAAGCGGATCGGACGCGGGCTGATCGTGCCCGGCGCGGACCCTGTCCTCGCCTGGCGCACCAGCTCGGTCCTGGTGGTGGACGGGCAGCGCGGCTTCGGCCCGGTGGCCGGCCTGCGCGCCGTCGAGCAGTGCGTGGACCGCGCCCGCCGCACCGGCCTGGCCCTCGCGGCCGTGCACAACGCCAACCATCTCGGCATCCTGGCGCCGTACGTGGAAGCGGCGGCGGAGCGCGGCATGATCGCGATCGCCGTCACCACCAGCGAGGCCCTGGTACACCCGTACGGCGGCCGCGTCGCCATGATCGGCACCAACCCGCTGGCGATCGCCGTGCCCGCCCGGCCGGGTCCGCTCGTCCTCGACATGGCCACCGGGGAGGTGTCGATGGGCCGCATCCTGCGGCACGCCCGGTCCGGTCAGCCGATCCCACGGGGCTGGGCACTCGACGCCGCGGGAGAGCCGACCACCGACCCCGCCGAGGCCGCGGCGATCAGCCCGTTCGGCGGCGCCAAGGGCTTCGGCCTCGGACTCGCACTTGAAGTGCTGGTCGCGACCCTCACCGCTAGCGCGCTCGGCCGCGACGTGCACGGCACGCTTGACGCCGACGACGCCTGCAACAAGGGCGACGTGTTCATCGTCGCCGACCCGTCGGCGCTGCCTGACGGGTCCCGGGCGGACGCCGTCTCGGCCTACCTGGACGCCGTGCGGACGACACCGGTCCAGGAAGGCGCCGAGCCGGTCCGGGTCCCCGGCGACCGGGCCCGCGCCGAGCGCGCGCGCAGAGCGCGGGCGGGGGTGGAGATCCCCGACCGAGTCTGGCACGAGGCGGTCGAACTGGCCCGTGGGCAGCCCGCCGCCGGCGATGCCGGCCTGCGCGGAGCAACCCACTCCGCACCCGGTGTGTAGAAGGTATCCTGCGGTCTGAAACGAGGCGGAACGGAATACATGGCGACGGCACGTAATCAGCAGCTACCGCGATCGAGCGAACCCCGGCCCGCGGGCCGTGCGGGCGACGAGGACGGTCGCGGCGAGCCCGATGAGACGAGCCGCTCCCGGTCCACCACCGGTGACCTGCTCAACCTGATCGAACAGCTGTCCAACTTCGATCGCATCGGGGTGACCCGCCTCGCCCGCCACCTGAAGGTGCCGGTGCCCACCGCATACCGGATGCTGCGCGTCCTGGAAGGCGCCGGCTACGTCGAGCAGCTCGCCGAGTCCAAGGAGTACCGGCTCACGCTGAAGCTGTTCGAGCTCGGCAGCAAGGTCGCCAGCCGCACCACGCTGCGCGACGTGGCCGCAGTCGAGGTGGAGCGCCTCGCACAGCAGTCGGGGCTCGCCACCAACGTGAGCCTGCTGGTGGGTTCCGACGTGCTCTACCTGGCCCAGGTCAAGACCGAGGAGCTGCTCGCGGTCAACCTGACACCAGGCAGCCGGGCGCCCGCGACCTGCACGGCCATGGGCAAGGCGATGCTCGCGGTAGAGTTCAGGCAGCTTGAGTCCATCGTCGGGCCAGGCCCCTACCAGCGCAGGACCGAGCACTCGATCACCACGTACGAGGGACTGGCCGCCGAGCTCTCCGAGGTCCAGCGCGCCGGCTACGCCGTCGACCGCCAGGAGCTCAACCTCGGCGTTTTCTGCGTCGCGGCGCCAATCCTGGGCGTGCGGCAGACCCAGCCCGCGGCGGTCAGCGTCTCCGCCTACCGGCCCCAGATGGACGCCGCCGAGGAAGAGCGCCTCGGCAAGCTGGTGATCGCCGCCGCCACCCGCATCTCCGACCGCGTCGGCGGCCTCGGCAACCTCATCTCCTGGTAATCCCCGCCCCGTCGTTACCCGCCCGCCCCGGGGCGGCTTTTCGATTGACCGTTCTTCTCGCATCTCCGATGACCTGGAGGATACGAATGTCAGTTCAGGCAGCGCAGCCGTGGTGGGAGTTCGCCACCGCCGCGCGGATCAGCTTCGGGCGGGGCGTGAGCCGCTTCCTGCCCGACGCGGCGGATTCGCTCGGGCAACGGGTCCTGGTCGTCGCCGATCCCGCGCTGGTGCACGCCGGGGTGAGCGAACCGCTCGTCGCCGCGCTGCGCGGCCGGCCGGGAACGGACCTGCTCGTCTGGGACCAGGGAGAGCCGGAGACCGGCATGCGCCGCGCCGAGGAGTGCGCGGCGGCGGTGCGCGGGTTCGCGCCTTCGGTAGTGGTCGCCGTAGGCGGCGGCAGCACGATGGACCTGGCCAAGGTCGTGGCGGCCCGCCTGCTGGCCGGCCACGCGATCGGCGACTGGCCGCGGAAAGGCACCCCGGACCGCGCCCTGCCGGTCGTCGCCCTGCCGACCACGGCCGGGACCGGCTCTGAGGTCACGCCCGTGGCCGTGCTCACCGACGAGGAGCGGAACGTCAAGGTTGGCCTGACGTCAGCCGCGTTCCTCCCGCGGGTCGTGCTCGTCGACCCGCTGCTGACGCTGAGCTGCCCGCCGCACGTGACCGCGCACTCGGGCATGGACGCGCTCAGCCACGCGCTCGAGGCCTACTTCGCGCGCGGCTTCGACGAGCGCAGTCCGCTGACGTTCGCGCAGGCCGGGTTCTGCGGCAAGAACCCGGTATCGGACGCGCTGGCGCTGCCCGCCGTCGCGCTGATCGCCGGCCACCTCGTCCGGGCTGTGGCGGACGGCGGCGACGTCGAGGCGCGGGAGTCGATGGCGCTGGCGAGCCTGCTCGCCGGGATGGCCTTCGCCAAGGCAGGAACCGGGATCGTGCACGCGCTGCAGTATCCGGTGGGCGCGGCCACCAAGACTCCGCACGGACTCGGGAACGCGGTGCTGATGCCGTCGGCGGTCCGCTTCAACCTGCCGTCGAGACGGCGGGAAGCGGCGGCCGTGGCCCGCGCTCTCGGCTGCGACGCGACGGACGACGCTGAGTGCGGCGAGCAGCTTCCCGGCTTGCTCACCGCGCTGGCCCGGTCGGTTGGCATCGAGCCGGGCCTCGACACGCTCGGCGTGACAGAAGCCGAGCTGGCCGGGTTCGCGGCCGCGGCGGCGGGAATCACCCGCCTGACCCAGAACAATCCCCGCCCGGTCGACGCCGAGGCGCTGCACGGCGTGCTGCGCGACGCGCTGCACGCCAGTTCTTGACAAAACCCCCGAAGAGAGGAACACGCCGGTGAAGCTGGCAGCACTGTACCGGGAAGAAGACGGCCAGGCCCGACTGCACGTGGCCACGGAAGACGGGTTCGCGGCCGTGGACCGGCTGGATCCCGGCCTGGCCGGGCTGCGTGACGCGGCTGACCTGTACGCGCGCGGACCCGCCGCGGTGGGCCTGCTCCGCGAGCTGTCCGGGAGCGCGAGCACAGACGTGCCCGCGGCGAGCGCCCGCTACGCACCGGCGGTCCTGCGCCCGGGCAAGATCGTCTGCGTCGGCCTGAACTACGCCGACCACATCGCGGAAAGCGGGGTCGCGAAGCCCGACCGTATCGTCTTGTTCGCGAAGTTCCCGTCGTGCCTGATCGCGCACGGTGAGCCGATCGTGTACCCGCGCATCACGGCCGAGCTCGACTACGAGGGCGAGCTCGCGGTGGTCATCGGCCGCCAGGCCAGGGACGTCCCCGTCGAGCGGGCGCTTGACTACGTCGGCGGTTACACCATCGTCAACGACGTCTCCGCGCGCGACCTGCAGTCCAGCGAGCCGCAGTGGATCCGGGGCAAGGCGCTCGACACGTTCGCGCCGCTCGGTCCCGTGGTGCTCGACGCCGCCGCGGCGCCGCCCGTCGCCGAGATGCGGCTCAGGACCCGGGTGAACGGTGAGATCCGCCAGGACGCCAGCTGCGCGCAGATGATCACCGGCGTCCCCGAGCTGATCGCGCACATCTCGGCCGGGATCACGCTGGAGCCCGGCGACATCATCGCGACCGGGACACCGTCCGGCGTCGGCCTCGGGATGACGCCGCCCGGCTACGTGGTCCCCGGTGACAAGATCAGCATCGAGATCACCGGGATCGGCGAACTCGTGAACGCCGTGGCCGGGCCCCGGTGACCCGGCAGGCGGCGTCGGCGGCGGCGCTGATCGCCGCCACCAGGTTCGACGGCGGACTGCTCGGCCCGCTCGGCGACGGCACCAGGCCCGCGACGGAAACCGACGCGTACCGGGTGCAGGCCATCGTGCACCCGCTGCTCGAGGCGGCCGGCTACGGCCGGCGGACCGGCTGGAAGATCGGCTGCACGACCCAGGTCATGCAGGCGTACCTCGGCATCGGCAACCCCTGCGCCGGCGGCATGTTCGCCGCCAGCACCTGGCACGGCCGGCACTCGTTCACCGTCCCCGGGGCCGGCCGCCTGGGGGTCGAGTGCGAGATCGCCGTCCGGATCGCCCGCGACCTGCCGGCCCGCGAGGCACCTTACGAGCTGGCCGGCATGCCGGGCGCCGTGGCGGCCTCGATGGCCGCCATCGAGGTGGTGCAGGACCGGTACGAGGACTATCCGTCCCTCGACACCCCGACGCTGATCGCCGACGACTTCTTCCACTACGCCTGCGTGCTCGGCCCGCAGCACGAGAACGTCGGCCCGGCGGCGCTGCGCGAGGTCACCGCGTCCATGGCCGTCAACGGCCGCGAAGTCGGCCACGGCGCCGGCCCCGACATCCTGGGCGAACCGCTGCGGGCCCTGTGCTGGCTGGCGAACAACCGCGCCGCGGCGGGAACCCCGCTGCTGGCCGGCGACGTCGTGCTGCTCGGCTCGCTGGTCCAGACGCAGTGGGTGCAGGCGGGCGACGTGGTCACCGTGGCCAACGAGCCACTGGGCGCGGTCGCGGCGGAATTCGGGTGAACCGGGTCGCGGCCGTCCGCGGGCGCCAGGTCCTCGACTCCCGCGGCCGACCCACCGTGGAGGTCGACGTCGTACTCGGCAGCGGCGCGACGGGGCGCGCGTCGGTGCCGTCCGGCGCTTCCACCGGCACGTTCGAGGCGCACGAGCTGCGCGACGGCGACCCGGCCTGGTTCGACGGGCTCGGCGTCACCCGCGCGGCGGGTCACGTGAACGGGGAGATAGCGGCCGCGCTGCGCGGGCACGACGCCCTGGACCAGGCGGGCGCCGACACGCTGCTGCGCGAACTCGACGGCACCCCCGGCCTGTCCAGGCTGGGCGCCAACGCCGTGCTCGGCACGTCGCTCGCACTGTGCCGGGCGTCCGCCGCCGCCACCGGGCAGCCGCTGTACCGCCGGATCGCGGACCTGGCCGGCGTCAGCCAGCCTGTGCTGCCGATGCCGATGGTCAACATCCTGTCCGGCGGGCTGCACGCGCGCGGCGGCATGGACGTCCAGGATTTCCTGGCCGTGCCCGTCGCGGCCGCCTCCGTGCTTGAGGCCGTTCACCTGGCCGCGAAGGTCCGCAACGCCGCCGCCAGCCTGGCCGCCGAGCGCGGCCTGCCGGTCCTGCTGGCAGACGAGGGCGGCCTCAGCCCCGGGTTCGAGACCGGCGGGGAGGCGCTGGAATTCCTGGTCACGGCCATCGAGCGGGCCGGCCTGACGCCGGGGCGCGATGTCGCCGTCGCCATCGACGTCGCCGCGTCGGAGCTGGCCGACCCCGAGGGCGGCGGGTACCGGCTGCGCCGCGAAGGCGTCCACCGGACGACCGCGGAGATGACCGGCATGATCGCGTCCTGGGTCGACGACTTCCCCGTCATCTCGGTCGAAGACCCGCTCGACGAGGAAGACTGGGCGGGCTGGCGTGCCCTGACCGCGCGACTCGGCGGCCGGGTGCGGCTGATCGGCGACGACCTGTTCACCACCAGCCCGCAGCGCCTGGCCCGCGGCGTCGCCGAGCAGTGCGCCAACGGGATCCTGGTCAAGGCCAACCAGAACGGCACGCTCACCGGGACGCTCGCGGTGGCCGCCGCGGCTCGCGACGCCGGCTACGCCTGCGTCGTGTCCGCGCGCTCTGGTGAGACGGAAGACGACCTGCTGGCGGACCTGGCCGTGGGCACGGGGGCCGGCCAGATCAAGGTCGGGTCGACGCGCTCGTCGGAGCGGCTGGCGAAGTACAACCAGCTGCTCCGCATCGCCGAGGACCCGGCGATCCCGTTCGCGGGCGCGTCTAACCGCGCCCCCGTTCGGGAGATCAGTTCATGAAAGCACCACCGGACACCCGGGCGGCGGTCCTCGCCTTCGCGGTCGGCCGCGGACTCCTGGCCGACGACGAGGCGGTGACGCTGACGGCGCTGGCCGGCGGTGTGTCCAGCGACCTGTGGCGGGTCGCGACGCCAAGCAGGACGATTTGCGTGAAGGTGGCCCTGGCCAGGCTGAAGGTGGCCGGCGAGTGGCTCGCCCCGGTGTCACGCAACGCCGTCGAGTGCGACTGGCTGCGCTACGCCGCCCTGGTCTGCCCTGGTCAGGTGCCGACCGTGCTCGCGGACGACGCCGGCGCCGGCCTGTTCGCGATGGAGTACCTGCCACCCGAGCGGTACCCGCTGTGGAAGGTGCGCCTGCTGGCCGGCGAGGTCGACGCGCGGGCGGCCGCCGGCGTCGGGGCGCTGGCCGGCCGGCTGCATGCCAGCAGCGCGGCCGACGGCGGCGCGCCGGCCAGGTTCGCCACCGACGACAACTTCGACGCGCTGCGCATCGGTCCGTACCTGCGCGCCACCGCCGCGCGCCACCCGGAGGTCGCCGACCGTTTCGCTGACCTCGCGCGGCGGACGGCGACCACCCGGCTGGCGGTGGTCCACGGCGACGTCAGCCCGAAGAACATCCTGCTCGGACCGCACGGGCCGGTGCTACTCGACGCGGAGTGCGCCTGGTTCGGCGACCCGGCTTTCGACGTGGCGTTCTGCCTGAACCACCTGCTGCTGAAGTCCGTGCTGCTGCCCGCACAGGCAGCCGCGCTGCTGGCCGCCGCCGGCGCCCTGGCCCGCGCACACGCCGCGTTCGTCGACTGGGAGGCACCCGGGTCACTGGAGGCGCGCGTCGCGTCGCTGATCCCGGCCCTGGCGCTGGCCAGAATCGACGGACTGTCCCCGGTCGAGTACCTCGACCAAGCGCAGCGCGACACGGTCCGGCGGATCAGCCTGCGCCTGCTGAAGGAGCCGCGGGACAACCTTGACGAGCTGTTCGCCCGCTGGACCGCCACGGCCTAGCCGACCCCCACGAAAGCAGATAGGACACGATGTTGCAGATCACCGAGTTGCTTACCCCCGCACCGGGGCCGCTGTGGCGACTGGTGCGCCAGGCCGGGGTCGAGGAAGTCGTCACCCTGCTTGACGGCGCCGAGCAGCTGTGGCGCTGGCCGCACGGCGCGGGCTCGCAGGACTGGACACCCGCCCCCTATCAGCTTCCCGGCCCGGGAGAGCGGCCGTGGGAATTGCCGGCGCTCCGCCGCCTGCAGGCGGCGTACCGTGAGTACGGGCTGACGCTCAGCGCGATCGAGGACACCCCGCCGATGGACGACATCCGGCTGGGCGGCGCGCGCCGTGACGAGCAGATCGACTGGGTGTGCGCGCAGATCCGCGCGATGGGCCAGCTCGGCATCCCGCTGCTTTGCTACAACTGGCACGCGATCACCGCCTGGGCCCGCACCGAGCGCGCCGTCCGGCTGCGCGGCGGAGCGCTTTCGACCGGCTACGACGACGCCGTGATGCGCCAGCCGCCGCCGCTCGCCGAGCCGGGCACCGTCAGCGCCGACCAGCTGTGGGACGGGCTCGAGTACTTCCTGCGCGCGGTCGTGCCGGTCGCGGAGGAGGCGGGCGTGCGGCTCGCGATGCACCCCGACGACCCGCCGATCCCCGAGGTCAGGGGCGTGCCGCGGATCATGGGCACGCCGGAGGCGTTCGACCGGCTGATCTCCGTCGTCGACAGCCCGGCGAACGGGATCACCCTCTGCCAGGGCAACTTCACCCTGATGACGGCCGACCTGCCGGGCCTGATCCGGCATTTCGCGGGCGAGAAGCAGAAAGTGTTCTTCGTCCACTTCCGCGACGTCTTCGGCGACCGTCACCACTTCATCGAGACCTTCCACGACGAAGGCCCGACGGACATGTACGCGTGCATGCGCGCCTACGCGGAGGCCGGCTTCGACGGCCCGTTGCGCCCGGACCACGTGCCCGCGCTCGAGGGCGAGACCAACGACAGCTTCGGCTACACGAACCTAGGCCGCCTGTTCGCGATCGGCTACATAGCCGGCCTCCGCGAGGCCGCCTACGGCCGCCGCCCGACCGAGTACCGCCGCTGACGCCGCCTGCTCGGGCTACCAGGGAAGGCTCGAGCTGGTCCAGTGCGTCAGCGTGTCCAGGTCTTCCATCTGGTTGACGTGCCTGGGCGGCGTCGCGAACGTCGCGTAGGGGCGGACCCTGATCACGACGCGCTGCTCCTCCTGCGCCATCGCGGCGATCTGCGCCCGCCGCTCGTCGGGCACCGGTTCGCCGGCCATCAGCTCGACGACCCGGCGCAAGAGGTCGGCTGACCGTTCGGGATCCCGCTCGATGACCGCCGTCCCGTACACCTGCAGGTAGGTCGGCGGCCACTGCTCGTCGAGCACGCACAGGCTGACATGCGGATCCCGGTCGACCGCTTTGGCCTTGCCGCGCTCCTCCATGGTGGACACGAGGATGTCGTCGCCGTCCATGACGTAGTAGACCACCGTCATCGCGGGCCCGTGCTCGCGCCGGCCGTACCCGAAGATGCAGGTCCGGTGGTCCCGCACGAACTGGCGCCGCTTATCCGCTTCCATCTTTGGCCTCTCGTGTCGCCGCTGCGAGTCCGGGCGTGCCCCGTTTCGGTGGCACTTGTCATGAGTGCCCGGCCTCATTCGCGAAACGATAGCGACATAACGCGCCGCATAGCATCGGCGGGTGTCAGGCGGACATTCGCCGGTGCAGCGCCGCGATGTCCCGGTGGTCTTTAGCCCGCAGCAGCGTCTGCTTGTACGCCAGGACATCGGTGAGCGGAGCGAACAGCCAGCCCTGGATGCGCTGGGCCCGGGCGATCAGGTCGTCGGCGTCCCAGTCAGCTGATATCCACCCCGGTGAGAACTGGATCAGCCCGTTCCACAACAGCGCCATGGGAGCACCGTTGATGCTCCCGGTATCCGGGCAGCCGTATTCGGAAACGCGCTGCCAGGCCCGCCCGCGGGCCACGATGTCCAGGTCGCGGATGCTCTCCCGGAGCCCGTGGGCCAGCAGCGGGCCGCTGCCGAAGATCACGAAGTCACGGCGGTCCAGGTCAAGCTCCGTCACCAGGACGGCGAGACGGCGGATGAGCCGGTTTTCCGACAGGGCAGGAACAGCTACTGGCTGGTGCGTCATTCGGTTCCCCTCCGGCGACGGGCAGGCGGTGCCTGCCGGTGTCGGAGCCCGCCCGGTCACCCCCCCAACGGAATGCCCGGCCGGGCCCGTCCCCCAGCCGTAGCCTGCCGTGTCCAGGCCGGGCGCACGATGCCTGGCCGAAGGTCCGGACAAGGCCGGACAAGGCCGGACAGCGCGCCGGGCCCGGAACGCGGCGGCGAGCGGCAGGTCGCGGTTTGGCATCGATACGCGCAATTGCGTGAACCAGCCGCGCGGGCGCGGCGTCTGCGCAATGTGAGTAATGTCAGCGATGTCGCGTCCGTCCCGGTCAGCCGCGATCCGGACTTGATCCAGACCCCGGCCGACTTCGCCCGCGCGCTCCAGGCGCTGCGTGACCAGTCCGGGCTGCGGATCCGCGAGGTGGCACGGCTGACCGACGGTCAGCGGTCCACCGTGGGCGGCTACTTCTCTGGGCAGCACCTGCCGCTCGACCGGGAGTTGCTCACCCGGCTGCTGACGGTGTGCGGCGAACAGGACCCCGCCCAGCTCGAACGCTGGCAGCAGGCCCTGATCCGGGTGCGGCGACGGCCGCGGCGGCGGAGCGAGGCACCGTACCGCGGGCTCGCCCGCTACGAGGAGGCCGACGCGCAGCGCTTCTTCGGCCGGGAGGATGTCACTGACCTGCTCGCTTCCCTGGCCACCGCGCCGTCGGAGCTGCCGCTGCTGCTGATCGGCCCCTCGGGAGCGGGGAAGTCGTCGGTGCTGCGGGCCGGGCTGCTGCCGCGGCTCGACGAACTCGGCTGGTCCGTCACCGTGACCGACCTGTCGGTCACCAAGGCGCCGCTGCTGACCGAGCAGGCGGTGCGGCTGACGGCTGAGACGGCCGCTGGGGCCGGCCAGCGGCGGGCCGTCGTCATCGACCAGTTCGAGGCGGCCTTCACGCTCTGCGAGGACGAGGACGAGCGGAACGGCCTCGTCGCCGCGCTGTGCGAGCTGGCCCGCACCGCGCTGGTCGTGCTCGCGCTGCGGGCCGACTTCTACGGCCAGGCGATCCACTACCCGCGGCTGCGGCAGGCGCTGCAGGAGCGGCACGTCGTGCTCGGGCCGATGAGCGCCAGCCAGGTGCGCGACGCCGTCGTGCGGCCCGCGCTGCTCGCCAGGGCCGACGTCGACGAGGGGCTCGTGGCACTGCTGCTGGCCGACCTCGCGCCGCCCGTCCGCGGCGGCGACGCGGCCTACGAGGCGGGAGCGCTGCCGTTGCTGTCCCACGCGATGCTCGCCACCTGGGAGCACAGCCGCGGCGGAACGCTGGCGGTGGCCGACTACCAGGCCAGCGGCGGGATCAGGAACGCGCTGACCCAAACCGCGGAGCAGGCCTACGAAAGCCTCACCGGCGGCCAGCGCAGGCTCGCCAGGCAGCTGTTCCTCCGCCTGGTGCACGTCGCGGACGGGGTGCCGCCGAGCCGGGCCTCGGTCGCGCTCGGCGACCTGCCCGGCTGGGGCCAGGCGGGCGACGCCGAACCAGTGCTGGCCACGTTCGTCGGCGAGCGCATGGTGACCGTGGACGCGGACGCGGCCCAGATCACCCACGACGCGCTGCTGACCGCCTGGCCCCGGCTGCGGACCTGGATCGAGGAGAACACCGAGGAACTGCGCGACCGGGGCCGGATCGCCGAAGGGGCCAGCGCCTGGGCGGAGGCCGGACGGGAAGAGGAAGCGCTGTGGCGCGGCAGCCGGCTCGCACTCGCCCGTGACTGGGCGGCCGACCAGGCGAAGCGGGCGGCGCTGTCCGGGCTTGCGCTGTCGTTCGTCGACGCGTCGGTGGCGGCGGGGGCGGCCAGCGAGCACGCGGCCAGGCGGCGCACCCGCCGCCTGCAGTCGACCGTCGCCGTGCTCGCCGCCCTGGTGCTCGCCGTGGCCGGCCTTTCCGGTTACGCGTTCACCCAGCGATCGGCCGCCCGTGACTCCGAGGGGACGGCGCTGCGGGCGGCCAGCACGGCGAACTCGCGTGACGTGGCCTTCACCGCCGACCAGCTGCGGAGCCAGGATCCGGCGGTGGCCGCGCAGCTCAGCGCCAGCGCGGACGCGTTCGCGCGGACCCCCCAGGCCACCGCCAGCCTGCTTGAGTCAAGCGGCGCGCCGTCGGTGGCGAGAATCGACGACTCGGCGGGCATCGTGCAGTGGGTGACCGTCAGCCCCGACCGCCGGCTGCTCGCGGCGGCCGGCGCGGACGGCACCCTGCGACTGTGGAACGTGGCCGAACCCGGGCACCCGGTGCTGGTGCGCGGGCTGCTCCCGGCGAACAGCGCGCACCCGCTGTACGCGGCGGCGTTCAGCCCGAACGGGAAACTGCTCGCGGCCGCTGGCGCGGATCACGTCGTCACCTTGTGGACGGTCTCCGGTACGAAGGCGACGAGGCTCGCCCGGCCGCTGTCCGGGCTGGCCGGCACCGTGTACTCGATCGCGTTCAGCCCGGATTCCGGGACGCTCGCCGCGGCCAGCACCGACGGCACGGTCCGCCTGTGGGACGTGGCCAACCCCGCGGATGCCACCCCGGACGGCGCGCCGCTGGTCACCGGCGGTGCGAGGACTTACCCGAACTCGGTCGCGTTCAGCCCTGACGGCCAGACGCTCGCGGCCGGAACCAGTGCCGGCATGGTCTGGCTGTGGCACCTGCCAGGTGCGGCCGCCCGCGCGGCCGGGGGCGCCCCGGCCGGGGGCACGTCAGCCGGGGGCGCCCCGGCCGCCCTGCCCGGCATGCCGCTGACAGGACCGGCCGAGTCGGTCTCCGGCGTGGCGTTCAGTCCTGACGGGAGCGAGCTCGCCGCCTCGAGCAAAGACGAGAAGGTATGGCTGTGGCGCGTCAAGCCCGGGCGCGCGGTCCCTGACGGCACGCTGACGGGGGCGGTCAACTGGGTCAACACCGTGGCGTTCAGCCCGGACGGCCGGTCGCTGGCAGCCGGCACGTCCGGGGCGAAGGTGCTGGTCTGGAGCCTGGCAACCCGGCGCCTGACCGCGAAGCTGCCGCACCCGCAGCCGGTCACGTCGGTGACCTGGGACGGCCAGGACCGGGTGGCGGCGGCCGGCGCGGACGGCACGGTCTCGCTGTGGGCGCTGCCGTCAGCGGTGATCGACACCGGCAGCGCGCCGACCCAGCTGGCCTACGGTCCCGGAGGCAGAACCCTCGCGGTCGCCGGCGACGGCAGCGTGCAGCTGTGGGACACCGCAAGCCGCACCCTGCTCGCCAGCCATCCCCTGCCCGCCACGACCTACGCCAACGCGACGGCGTTCCGCCCGGCCAAGGCGGGCGCGCCGCTTGTCGCGGTCGCGGTGTCGAACGGCACGGTCGAGTTGCTCAACGGGAGCACGCTGGTCCCTGTCGCCCCTCCCCTGGCGGTGATCAGCGGGCCGGGAGCGGCCGAATCGGCCGGCTTCAGCCCGGACGGCCGGCTGCTGGCCACCGGCGCGGACGACGGTTCTGTGCGCCTGTTCGACGTGACCAACCCGGCCCGCCCCCGGCCGCTCACGGTGGTGCGCGGTGCGGGCACCACCGACCCCATCTACACGGTGGTGTTCGCGCCGGACGGCGCGACGGTCGCCGCCGCAAGCGTCAACACTGACTCGGTGCAGCTGTGGCGGCTCACCAGCGGCGACGGGCTGGTACGAGCGGGTCCTGACCTCGGCGGGATGGCCAGCTACCCGATCGGGCTGGCGTTCACGCCGGACAGCCGCACGCTCGCGATCGGCAACTCTGACAAGAACGTGTACCTGTGGGACGTGGCCAGCCCGGCCCGTCCGCGGCGTCTCGGCGCGCCGCTGACCGGGCCGTCGGGGCAGACCTGGTCGGTGTCGATCAGTCCCGACGGCAAGACGCTGGCGGCGGGCGCCAACGACGGCACGGTCTGGATGTGGAGCCTGGCGGACCCGGCGCACCCGGCGCTGACCGCCACCCTCAGCGGGCTGCCCGGCCACGTCTTCTCGGTGGCGTTCTCCCCCGACGGCGCGCAGCTGGCCGCCGCCAGCTTTGACGACGACACGGTGCGCCTGTGGGACACCAGCCCGGCGGCGGCGCGGGCCGCGGTCTGCGCGAACCTGGGGCAGCCGCTGTCCCCCGCCGAATGGGCGAGCTACGTCCCGGGGGTGCCGTACCGTGCGCCCTGCCCGTGAGGCCGGATCGTACGATGGTGGCTTGCTGAGCGGGTTCCTCACGGGTGCCGGGGTATATGACATCAGGTCGCGGATAGCGACGCTGACGGCCGAGAGCGGCGTGACCGAGTTCGGGTTCTTCGGCAGCAGCCTGGGCTCTTTCATCCTCTGCAACTGCGTGAGCCGGGAAACCCCCGGTTTCGCTGGGGCGTTTTCAATACCAGCGGCAATATCGCCCGCGGCCTGTGGAAGATGGCTGACCTCCGGCGCACGAGGGCCGGGGGTGGTCGCTGCCCCGGCTCGAAGCGGCGTGGGCGGAGCTGCAGTGGCCGGACTTCGGGCGGCTCGACGGCTGCCGGTTCGTGTTCGGGAGCTCGCGGCGCGACGACATCGGCCCGCTGGGCGCCATCGCGCAGTACCTCGGGCCGATGCTGCGGGCCGGCGCCGAGGTCAGCGTCGACGCGATGCCGGCGATCAGCCACCGGACGACGGTCATCGCCGGCCTCTGGCGGGCGCCGCGGCTCATCCGCATGGTGCGGTTTCCCGCCGGCCGGCGGTCGTGGCCTGACCGGCGGCGCGTCGGCCTGACCGGCGGCGCGTCGGCCTCACCGGCGGCGCGTCGGCCTGAGCGCCGGCGGCACGTCGGCCTGAGCGCCGGCGGTCAGGCCTGACGCTCAGGCCTGGGTGTGGCCGAGGTCGGGCCAGGAGACGAATCGCAGCTCGCCCACGGCCGCCCCCAGTTCCAGGACGATCAGCTCGTTGCCGGCCTTCCTGGTGACCGGCCCGGGCACGTACAGCGTGCGCTGCGGGCCGCGCGACCAGTAACGTCCCAGGCAGAAGCCGTTAAGCCAGGCGATGCCCTTGCCGAGGCCGGCGGTGCTGAGAAACAGGTCGCCGTTGGCGCCGGCGCCGGCGTCAACCTCGGCGCCAGCGGCCGGCAAGTCGAAGACCGCGCGGGCGAAGGCGGGCCCGGCCACCGCCGTGACCGGAGCCGCGGGCAGTGCCTGGAGCGCGGCCGCGGCCGGGGCCACCTCGGCCAGCGGCAGGGACAGCACCTCCCAGCCGACGACCGGCTCGCCGCCGACCGTCACCGGGCCGATCAGCCCCTTGGGCTCGCCGATCCTGGGCCCGTAGTCGACCCTGCCCTGGTCCTCGACAAGCAGCTCAAGCATTCCCTTAGCGTTGGCAGGCAGCGTCAGGGCGCGGTCGTGCTGGTCGCGGGCGAGGACGCCGACGGGCTGCCGGTTCAGGAACACCTGCGCCCGGTCCCTGACCTCGCCCACCTCAAGGACGCCGGGCCCGGACGCGTCGACCGGCGCCTGGTACAGCGTGAGCCCCTGGGTCTGGCCAAGCTCATCGGCACTGGCCGGCTCGTCGCACCGCGCCCACGTACCCAGTCCGTCCAGCATTGTCCACAGCGGCGCCGTCTGGGTAAGGCGCACGCCGAAGGCGGGCGCCGGCCCCGCGGCCGCGGGGCGTTCCTCAGGCACCGCCGTGTACCGGGAAAGCACCGCACGGAACGCCCAGTACTTGGCGGTCGGGTTACCCGCCTCGTCAAGCGGCGCGTCGTAGTCGTAGCTGGTGGTGATCGGCCGGTAGGTGCCCTTGTCGTTGGCTCCGCTCGACAGGCCGAAGTTGGTCCCGCCGTGGAACATGTAGATGTTCACCGACGCACCGCGCCGCAGCAGCTCGTCAAGCTCCCGCGCGGTCGCGTCAGCGGACGTGACGTGGTGGCGGCCGCCCCAGTCGTCGAACCAGCCGTCCCAGAACTCCGCGCACATCAGCGGCCCCGACGGCTGGTGCCGCCGCAGCTCCGCCAGCCGTTCTGGTACGTGCGAGCCGAACGACCCGGTCGCGTGCAGCTCAGGCAGGCTCCCGTCTGCGAGCATCGACCCGGTCGGCTGGTCCACGGTGATCAGCGGCACCGTGACCCCGGTCCCGCGCAGCGACTTGGCCAGCGCGCGCAGGTAGTCCTTGTCCGCACCGTACGCGCCGTACTCATTCTCCACCTGCACCAGGATGACCGGTCCGCCCTGGTCGGCCTGGCGCGGCACGAGCACCGGGGCCAGCTGGGACAGGTAGCGGTTGACCGCCGCCATGTACTGCGGGTCGTTGGCGCGGATCACCGCTCCCGGCGTGTTCAGCCAGGTGGGCAGGCCGCCGTTGGTCCACTCAGCGCAGATGTAGGGGCCCGGACGGACGATCGCGTACATGCCCTCGGCCGCGACCAGATCGAGGAACCGGCCGAGGTCAAGCCCGCCGTCAAGCAGGAACGAGGAAGCCGACGGCGCGTGCGCGTTCCACGCGACGTAGGTCTCGATGGTGTTCAGCCCCATCAGCCGGGCTTTGCGGATCCGGTCGGCCCACTGCCCGGGGTGCACCCGGAAGTAGTGCAGCGCACCGGAGAGCACCCGGAACGGCTCGCCGTCGAGCAGGAAATCGGTGTCGCCGATGGCGAACTGCATTGCTTGGCTGTTTCCTTCCGTGCGTGGCGGGGGCCGACCGGGAACCCGCGGGTTCCCGGCCGGCCGCCAGCGATAAGAACGAGCGGTCCGCTACTTGCTGGTGATGCTGAAACCCTGCTGCGATCCGTACGACGCGGACTGCTGCTGCCAGGCCTGCAGGCCGGCGGTGAGGCTGCTCTTGCCGGTGTAGGCCTGGCCCACCGTGTCGGGGAAGATGCTGTTGGCGTACACCTGGAACGGCAGGTAGCTCCACCCGGGCAGCACGTCGCTCGACGCCTGGGAGAGGACCTGGTTGATCGCCTGGCCGCCGAAGTAGGCCGGCTTCACGTTGAGGAACGACGGCGAGTTCAAGATCGTGGCGGACGCCGGGAAGTCGCCCGACGCGGCCGAGATCTGGGCGCCGTCACCAGTGTCCATGAACTGCAGGAACCCGGCCGCCGCGAGCTGGTTCTTACTGGAGGCGAGCACCGCGTCTGAGCTGCCGCCGTTCTCTGAGCTTGCCGCCTGCCCGCTGGTCCACTGGGGCAGCGGCGCGACCCGCCACTGGCCCTTGCCCCCCGGCACGCTGGTCTCCAGGTCGACGCCCATCCAGCCGCCGATCACCAGGCTCGCGATGTCGCCGTTGGTCAGTCCCTGGTACCACTGGGAGCTCCAGGACGAGATCGGCGCGAGCAGCCCGCCGGTGATCAGCGGGCTCCACAGGCTGACGAACTTCTGCGTGCCCGCGTCCGCCAGGTTGATCGTGACGCCCTTGCCGCCGCTGGTCGCGTAGGGGCGGCCGCCGGCCGACCAGATCATGGAGGTGAGGAAGCCGGGGTCGCCGACGTCGTTGGTGATGTACTCCTTCGGGTTGGCGGCGTGCAGTTTCTGCGCGTCGGCGACGTACTGCGCCCAGGTGGACGGCACCGGCAGCTTGTACTTGGCGAAGACGGTCGCGTTGTAGAACAGTGCCATCGGCCCGGTGTCCTGTGGCAGCCCGACCAGTTCGCCGTTGACGTTCACGGAATCCCAGACCGCCGAGCCGAACTGGCTCTTGAGACCGCTGAGGCCGTCGCTGCCGAGGTTGGCCAGCGCGCCGCCGAGCGCGAACTGCGGGAGGGCGTAGTACTCGATCTGCGCGATGTCCGGGGCGCCGGAGCCGGCCTTGATCGCGTTCTGCAGCTTGGTGTACTCGGTGGTCGCGGTGCCCGCGTTGACCAGGTTGACCTTGACCTTGGGGTACTTCTTCTCGAAGGCGGCGACGATGTCCTTGTCCTGCGGCGCCCACGCCCAGACCGTCAGGGTGGCCGGCTGCTGGAGCGCGGCGGCGATCGCGGCCGCGCTGCCAGCGCCGGAGCTGCTGGCCGCGCCCGCGGCCGACGCGGAGGCGGCGGGGCTGGAAGCGGAGCTTGAGCAGGCCGCGAGGACCGCGGCCAGGGCAAGGCCGGCGGCGGCGCCGGCGGCGGTTCTCGCGATCCGTGAGCGGGGGAAGACGGGCATCGTTGCGCCTCTCTCTGTTACCGAAGAAGAATTCAATGACTAGGAGGAACGGGAGCGGCTGACCCCGGTCGCCTACTGCTTGACGCTGCCGGCCGCCAGGCCGGACCGCCAGTAACGCTGCAGGTAGAGGAAGGCAGCCATGATCGGGATGACGGTGAGCAGTGAGCCGGTGATGACAAGGTTGTAGACGGCCTGCCCGCCGGCCGTGGCCGCCTGCTGGTTCCAGTCGTTGAGTCCGACCGTGAGCGGGTACCAGCGCGGCGTGCTGAGCATGATCAGCGGCAGGAAGTAGTTGTTCCAGGTGGCGACCACGGTGAACAGCGCCACGGTCACCATCCCGGGGGTGAGCAGCCGGCTGGAGATGACGAAGAACGTGCGGAACTCGCCCGCCCCGTCGATCCGGGCTGCCTCGAGCAGTTCGTTAGGCACCGCTTCGGACGCGTACACCCAGATCAGGTAGAAGCCAAGGGGGCTGACCAGCGACGGCAGGATCACCGACCACGGCGTGTTGGTCATGTGCAGGTCGCTGAACAGCAGGAAGGTGGGCACGGCGAGGGCGGTGCCCGGCACCGCGACGGCGCCGAGCACCACCGCGAAAACCGCCCGTTTGCCGGGGAACTCGTACTTGGCCATGCCGTAGCCGGCCAGCGTGGCCAGCAGCGTGGCCCCGCCCGCCCCGGCGACCACGTAGAGCACCGTGTTGCCGAACCAGCGGACGAAAATGCCGTTGTCGTAGGTGAAGACCTGGTGGATATTGCTCCACAGGGCGAACTTCCCGCCGAACCACAGGCCGAAGGTGCTGAACAGCGCCGCTTGCGTCTTGGTGGAGTTGACGACCAGCCAGAACAGCGGCAGCAGCGCGTACAGCAGCATGACGGTCATCAGCACGTTCAGCAGCACGGAACGGCGTTTGCGGCGGCTGCCCTGGCCGCGCCGCCCGCGTGCGGCCAGCCGCGGCGGCTTGCGGCCGGCCTCGGTGACGGCTTCGGCTGCCGCTGGCGTCGTCCCGGTCATGCTCATGCCGCCCTCCTGCGTCCGTACCACTGGACAGCGGCGGCGATGATCACGGTCACGATGCCCATGACGATCGCGATCGCGGCCGAGTAGTTGTATTCCTGGCCGGCGAAGGACAGGTTGTAGGCGTACATATTCGGGGTGAAGTTGGTGCTGATCGTGTCCGGTGCCAGCTGCTTCAGGATGTTGGGCTCGTTGAACAGCTGCAGGCTGCCGATGACGGAGAAGATCAGCGCGACCACGATCGCGACCCGGAGCGCGGGCAGCTTGATCCAGCGGATGACCCGCAGCTCGGTCGCGCCGTCGATCTCGGCCGCCTCGTAGAGCTCGCCGGGCACGGCGCGCAGCGCGGAGTAGAAGATCAGCATGTTGTAACCGACGAATTCCCAGGTCACGACGTTGCCGATGGCGGCCAGTACCCAGCTGCTGCCAAGCGGGTCAGGGAAGTGCCCGTCGAAAAGCGACCGCAGCCGCGCCACCAGGCCGAACTGCGTCCCGTACATGAAGCCCCACATGAGCGAGGCCACCACGGCCGGGACCGCGTAGGGCAGGAAGATCGACAGCCGGAACAGCGGCGCCCAGCGCAGCCGCGCGCTGTCAAGCGCGAGCGCGGCCAGCAGCGCGAGCACCAGCATCACCGGCACCTGCACGGCGAGGAAGAGCAGCACGCGGCGCAGCGACGCCCAGAACTGCGGGTCGTGCAGCGCGAGCGTGTAGTTGGACAGCCCCACGAACGCGTTGCCGCCGATGAGCTGCTGGCGGTACAGGCTCAGGTAGATCGCGTAGCCGATCGGCACGACGAGCGCGAACACGAACACGGCCAGGAACGGGCCGACGAACGCCCACCCCGTCCACCGCCGGCGCGCCCCGCCCCAGGTTCGCCCGCGGCGGCGGACACCTGGTCCCGCCTCCGCTGCTACCGGACTGGCTGACATCTTCGTCCTGTTCATCGCATGGGTGACTGGCGTGCATGTGCTGGTATGTTTACGCAAACACGGATATGTTTACGCGAACATAACGCGGGACTAACATGCCGCGCAAGGGCCAAATTTGATCACGCGAGGGGCCATGACACAGACCGGACGCAGCCGCCAGGGCACGCCCCGCCCGTCGATGGCGGACGTGGCCCAGCTGGCCGGCGTCTCCTCGCAGACCGTGTCCCGCGTGTCCAACGGCCAGCCCAACGTCGACGAGACCACCCGCGCCCGCGTCCTCCAGGCGATGGAAGCCCTCGGCTACCGGCCCAACGGAGCGGCCCGCGCGCTGAAGAGCGGCCGTTTCCACACCATCGGCGTGATCATGACCACGCTGCAGACGCTCGGCAACATCCGCACGCTTGACGCGATCGCGTCGGAGGCCGCGCGGTCCGACTACTCGGTGCTCCTCATGCCCGTCTCCGACCCCACGCTGCAGGGCGTGTCCGGCGCCTACCAGCGGCTGTCGGCTCAGGCGGTCGACGGTGCGGTGATCATCCTGGAGGCCCGGCTGCTTGACCGGGCCGAGTTCGCCCTTCCGCCTGGCATTCCCGTCGTCGTCATCGACTCAGGCGCGGGCCCCGACTACGCCGTGGTCGATACCGACCAGGCCCTCGGCGCCCGGCAGGCCACCGAGCACCTGCTCGGCCTCGGGCACCGCCAGGTCTGGCATATCGCGGGCCCCGAGACGTCCTTCTCGGCCGCGCACCGTACCGAGTCGTGGGCCCGCACGCTGCTGGCGGCCGGCATCACCCCGCCCCCGGTGCTCCGGGGCGACTGGACCTGCGACTCCGGCTACGCCCACGGCCTGACACTCGGGCGGCAGGCCGGCGTCACCGCCATCTTCGCCGCCAACGACGAGATGGCCTTCGGCGCGATGCGCGCCCTGCACGAACTCGGCCGCGACATCCCCGGCGACGTCAGCGTCGTCGGCTTCGACGACATGGACGTGGCCGGGTCCTTCTGGCCGCCGCTCACCACCGTCCGCCAGGACTTCGCCGCGGTGGGCCGTCTCAGCATCCAGAAGCTCCTACGGAAAGTCGCGGACGCCGGCCTCCCGAGCAGCACCGACATCGTTCCGACCGAGCTGATCATCCGCCGCAGCACGGCGGCACCCGGCTGATCCGCACGCTTCCCGCGCCCCCCGTTCCCGTGACCGCACCTCCCCCGTTCCCTTGACCGCACCTTCCCCCGTTCCCTTGACGGCGCCCTCCCCGTACCCGTGACCGGACCCTTCCCCGTCCAGTGACCGCGCCCTCCCCGTACCCGTGACCGTGCTGCCGAGCGCTGGTAGATCATCAGAGGGTGAACCGCGCAGCGCTCCCCCGCATCGGCCTGCTCGCGCTGATCTGGGGATCAGCCTTCCTGTGGATCAAGCTCGCCGACCAGGGCTTCTCCCCGGTCGAGGTCACCCTGGCCCGGCTCGCCACCGGGGCGGCGGTGCTGTTCGCGGTCATGCTCGTCCGCCGGGACAAGATCCCGCGCTCACCACGGCTCTGGGCGTCGATCGCCGTCGCCGCGCTGTTCGCCAACGCGGTGCCGTACCTGCTGTTCGCGCTGGCCGAGCAGACCGTGAGCTCGTCAACGGCTGGCATCATCAACGCGACCACGCCGCTCTGGACGATGATCCTGGCGCTGGCCGTGCGCCATCAGCAGCGCATCACCGGCTGGCAGGCGGCCGGACTCGCCGTCGGCTTCGTCGGGGCGGTGCTGATCTTCTCGCCCTGGCAGGCGGCGTCAGAACTGTTTTCCGCGGGCGGTCTCGAGTGCCTGGCCGCCGCAGTCAGTTACGCGGTCAGCTACGTGTACATGGACCGGTTCCTCGCCCGGCGGGGCATCGGCGCCATCGTGCTCTCGGCGTGCCAGCTGGGCGCCGCCGCGGTCATGCTTGCCATCGCCTTGACGGTTTCCGGCGTCCGCACACCGCACGTGACCACGCAGGACATCGCCGCGCTGGCCGTGCTCGGCATCGTCGGTACCGGTTTCGCGTACGTGCTGAATTACCAGATCATCACCAGCCACGGCGCGACCGCCGCGTCAATGGTCACGTACCTGCTGCCCGTGGCCGCGATCGTGCTCGGCGTCCTGGTCCTCAGCGAGGCCGTCACGCCGGCCATGCTCGCCGGGATCGCGCTTGTCCTGGCCGGCGTGGCCCTGACGCGCCGGCGACAGCCCCGGCGGTGAGACAGGTGGGCGTGAGCACGGGCCGCGGTGAGAGCGGGGCGGCATGGGCGCGGGCCGCAATGAGAACAGGGGGCGGTGAGCACGGGTTGACGTGCGCACGGGCCGGTGTGAGAACGGGACGGCGTGAGCACGGTCTGCGTGGGCGCGGTCTGCGTGCGCGGGGCCGAGCCGGTCAGGGCACCGCGTGCAGGTCGCCAGACGTCGCGATCGCGCGGAGCAGCGCGTCCGCCCGGTCCGCCACCGGGTTCTGCCCGCGCCTGCCCGCGAGCTCGGTCAGCGCCACCAGGTCGGCCGCGCGGGCCAGGTCGAGGAGCCGCCCCCGGTCCCGGCCGCCGAATTCGCCGAGATGGCCGGCCACCTCCAGGTACCCGTCCGCGACCGCGCTGACGAACCAGGGATCCCGGTCGAACCTGAGCAGGTTCCCCAGGTCCGTCACCGGGCTGCCAGCATGGGCGAACTCCCAGTCGAGCAGCCCCGTGAGTTCGCCGTCGGCGGGATTGACCAGCAGGTTCTTGGGATTGAAGTCACTGTGCACCAGACATGCGCGATCCGCCTCGGCCAGCAGTTCCTGCGCGCCCTCCGCGGTATGGCACAGCCCGGCGTAGACCCGGGCTGGCCAGTCGGCCAGCGCGGACCCGGTCCGCTGGTACCTGACCCACGCGGGCAAGTCAGGGGCCTGCGACCACGGCTCGATCCGCAAGTCGGGGTCGACGAATTCGCCCGCCCGCACCATGGGCATCTGGGCCAGCCGCCCGAGAACCAGCCCGAGGTTGCGGGCAATCGCGGTGCGGGCCGGCTCTTCCATGACGGCCAGGCAGCGGTCGAGTCGCTCGCCGGCGAGGAACGACGTCACGAGCCTGCCCGGAACGGCGGCGGCCGGGTCAGGACGGCGCACTTCAAGCACCTCGGGCACCGGCAGCAGTCCGCGAACCAGGCGGAGCACCGCCGCGTCGATCTCCACGGCAGCAGCTCCGCGCCCGGCCCCGCGCTGTGCGTAAATCCTGACGACCACCCGTTCGCCCGCCGACCTCCCTGCGAAGGTCTCACCGCTGAAACCCCCGGCCAGCGGCTTGAGGTCGTGAATGTCCATGCGACCAGGATCGCAGCCCGCGTGATCCCCGGCCGGCCCGGCGGCGGATCGCTCATGCACTGTCACGCACCGCGTTTCCCGCACCCGGAATTCCCATTTGACCCTTCTGACTCGACTATTTGTGTTAGGGTTTACCTGCCCTGTTTTTGTCCGTTTGTTCCGCCGTCAGACACATAAAAGCTGGCTAAGTATTGTCTATTACTCAGGTTTTTCGTAAAAGATCTTCCGCCCTTGCCGCTGTGGTGATCTCCGGCATCGTCATCTGCACGGCCGCGTGCGGCGGGAATCCGTCTTCTGTCAACGAAGGCAATAACAACAGCGGCACCGCGGGGATGACCACTGGTTCAGCCAGCGGATCGGGCACGCCGGCGTACGCGTCGCCGACGGGCGGCCCCGGGCTCGGCCTCTATGACGATAAATTCGGCCCCGCCGGAATTGAGGCGGCCGCCACGTGGCTTGGCTCGGCCGACTCGGTCAAGTACGCCCAAGACTTCGTCGACGCCACCGACTGGTCGCATATCAGTGATCCGTGGCAGCTTTCAAACTGGGAAAAAAGCCCGTTCACGATGGTGTGGGGCGTCCCCATGCTGCCGTGCGGATCGCCCGCGACGCAGTGCGCAACCAACGTAGCGGACTTCAACCTGGTCGCCAGCGGCGGCGCCGACGGCTATTACAAGACGCTGGCCAAGAACCTGGTCTCCGCGGGCTTCGGCAGTTCCTACGTCAGGCTCGGCTGGGAATTCAACGCCACCTTTATGGGCTGGAGCATCTGCAACCAGGAGGGGTCGGGGCTGACGAGCTGGGCGAGCGATTTCGTGCCGGCTTTCCGTAACATTGTGACCAGCATGCGCAGTGTCAGCGGCGCGAACTTCAAGTTCATCTGGAATCCGCTCGAGAGCAGCAATGTCAGCTGTGCCGGGGTCAGCATGGAAGACTTCTACCCGGGCGACAGCTACGTCGACGCGGTGGCGCTCGACGTGTACGACGGGATCGGGCAGACGGTCAGCGACACCGCCCGCTGGGCCGACTTGCTGAACGGTGTCAACGGCGGTCACTGGACCTCGGTTGCCCCGAACGCCATCAACGGGCAGAAGTTCGAAGGCTACGGACTGGACTGGCTGGCCGCGTTCGGCAAAGAACACGACAAGCAGATCAGCGTCCCCGAGTGGGGTCTCGATGCCACCGGCGGCACTGACGCCGGCGGCGGCGACGACGCGTACTTCGTCACTCAGATGGCGAAGTGGGTCAAGGCCAACGCCACCGGCCCGGCGATCTTCTGGAACTACAGCGACGGCAATCTTCCGCTCGACATACCGAAGGAGTCGACCGGCAACACCCCCGCCGCCACGGCCGCCTTCAAGTCAGCGTTCGGCACGAGTTCCTAACCGGCGCGGCCGCCCAGGCTAGCTCTAACCGGCCTGGCCGCCCAGGCCAGTCCTAGAACCGGGGTGGCCGCACGGGCCAGTTTCTGAACCGGAGCGACCAGGGCCCCCGGCCAGCCGACTCGGGGGCTGCCGTGTCGTCGGCCAGCCGCTCCCAGTCTCCAGCCGGGCGACGGCGGTTGCCCGTCGCCGCGCCCCGTCAGTCCTGGGGAAGACCGGCGAATTCGCGCTTGGTTTTCCGGTACCAGCCCATTCCCGACACCGGGTGCTTCCACCGGTTCTTCATGTCCTTAAGGGCACTTTCATGCGCCTTATCACCCGCCGCGACGGTTTCATTCAAATGCTTGTCTTGCGCTTTGATGATCTCGTCGGCGGTGTCACCGCTGAGGGCCAGATCACACGTTCCGCCCAATTGCTGGCATGTCATTGTTTTCATGATCTCGCTCTTCCTCGACCAGTGATGTAGTTTCGGCACTCCCGGCTGCGTCCGCCGGTCTACCTACCGTATGGGCAGCGATAGGCCCAACGCTTCTCCGATCCTGCTCAGGTTCTGAGAGACGGTCCGCGGCTCACTGGGTAGACGGGCCGGGAAGAGCGGCCCGCGTCACCGCTTACGGTCCGCGGCTCCATATCACCGCCATGCCTGGAATACCGCCTAGCGCCCAGGACTTCCCGCTGACAACCCCTTTAAGCCGTCCCGATGAGCCGGGCAGACAAGCGCTCGCAAATTCGCAATCGATTACATTGAGTAACGATGATTACCCTGAGTGGCTGGTGGTATATGACGCTGCGTAACTGCTGGTTACCCCGTCCGGACCGGACGTCAAGGGGCCGCCAGCCCGGACCTCAGGGGGGAGGAAAGAAAATGCTTGGTCTCTTCGTCGCCCAGCTGAGCGACCAGCTCAGCGCGATTGTTACCAACCTCGGCACACTGCTCGGGGGGATTCTCTAGGTTCACTCGCCCGTCCAGGCAAGGTCGGCCCCGGCGTTCTGCCGGGGCCGACCTGCTGTCCGGGCTTAGCGTGATTGCGCCCCGGTTCCGGCGTGGCGGCGGGCGACAAGCGGCCTTCTGGTTCCTATGCTCGGATTATGGCGCGCAAGGGTGTGCTTTCAGTCGTCGTGTCCGGAGCGGCACCCGCCTCAGATGCGGGGTCGCTGGTTAAACAGGCGCTCGAGCGAGGCTGGACGGTGCAGGTGATTGCCACGCCGTCGGCGCTCTCCTTCTTCGACGCCGCCGAAGTGGAGGGCCTCACCGGGTCGCCAGTGCGCAGCAAGCACCGGGCACCGGGCACGCCGCGGTCCCAGGTGCCCGACGCGATCGTCGTCGCGCCCGCCACGTTCAACCTGCTCAACCAGTGGGCGCTCGGCATCGCCGACTCCTACGCGCTGGCGGTGCTTGCCGAGCAGACCGGGATGGGCCTGCCAATCGTGGCGCTGCCCTGCGTGAGCGCGCCGCTAGCGTCACGGCCGCAGTTCGCACGGTCGCTGAAGGCGCTGCGCGGCGAGGGCGTGTCCGTGCTGCTCGGCCCCGGCGGTACCGCGCCGCCCGGCGCGACCGACGAGATCTTCCCGTGGCACCTAGGGCTTGATGAGGCCTACTCCATGACCGGACTCGGCGGCTGACGGCAGGAAGCGAACGCCCGGTACCGATCCGAACGGGCCCGGTTTCCCGGGTGCCCGGCCCCCCGGTTACTGGCTCTTCCGATGGCCGCCCAGGTCATCGCCTCTTCCGGTCATCGGATGCTCCGGCCCCCACGTCCCCCGGTGGCCCCCTCCTCCGGTCACTGGTTCTTCCGGTGGCCCCCCTCCTCCGGTCACCGGTTCTTCCGGTGGCCCCCTCCTCCGGTCACGCGCGCCCTTCGGGTGGCCGCCGCCCCGGTCACGCGCCCTTCCTGCGACCGGCCCCTCCGGTCATCTCTCCCCCGACATCGCTCCTCCAGTCACGGCTCCGCGATCCCCCTCCGCCACGGGAGGCGACGGCGCGGTCGGAAGCGGCGTAGGGTCGCCCAGGTGGACCGGGAAGAAGAACGGGAACGGCTGCGCGCGACCTTCGACGCGGTCGCCGCGGAGTACCAGGACGCGCGGCCTGATTACCCGGCGGAACTGTACGCGGAGCTGCTCTCGCTGACCGGGGTCCGCCCAGGGGCGGACAAGCTGTGCGAGGCCGGCAGCGCTTCCGGCAAGGCCACGCTGCCGCTGGCGCGCCGGGGATTCGCGATTACCTGCGTGGAGCTGGGGTCCGCCCTGGCCGCGCAGGCGCGGCGGAACCTGGCCCGCTTCGCGCAAGTCACGGTGGTGAACGCACCCTTCGAGACCTGGCAACCGGACCAGGCCGGGTTCGGGCTGCTGTTCGCGGCCACGGCGTGGCACTGGATCGACCCGGCGGTGAAGTACCAGAAGGCCGCGTCGCTGCTACGGCCTGGCGGACACCTGGCGTTCTGGGAGGCGGTGCACGTGGTGCCGGACGGCGGCGACCCGTTCTTCCTCGAGATCCAGGACGTCTACGACGCGATCGGCTCGGGCCTGCCCAGCGGCCATATGTTTGCCCGGCCCGACACGCTCGCGTCGGCCGAGGAGGAGATCGCCGCTTCAGGGTTGTTCCGCGACATCAGCGTCCGCAGGTTCGACTGGGAGATCACGTACACGGCCGAGAGCTACATCCGGTTGCTCGAGACGTTCTCGAGCAACCTCACGATGGAGCCATGGCAGCGCGAGCGGCTGTACGGCGAAATCCGGGCCAGGCTAGCCGCGCGCCCCGATGGGCAGCTGCGTCGCCACTGGGGCGCGGTCCTGCACGTCGCCCGCACCGCCGAATAGCCAACGCACACACCCCGGGACCCGAGCGCTGCCCCGCCCGCCCGCGCGCCCGCCACCCGGGCTCCTGCCACCGAAGCACCCCGCCGCCCAGTACCAGCGGCGCACCACCTGGACGCACGCGGGCACCGGGCGCCCTCGCCGAGTAGCGTTGGCCCATGAGATCTGCGAAGGCCAAGCGGCGCCTCGTGGTATTCGCTGCGATCGCCGCCGCGTACACGGCGGCGACAGTGGTCGCCACCAGGCAGGGGTACTCGTTCGGACGGAACAGCGTCGTCCGGTGCCGCAAGGGGCACCTGTTCACGACGGTGTGGATCCCCGGCGCGTCGGTCAAATCCCTGCGGCTCGGGTTCTGGCGTATCCAGTGGTGCCCCGTCGGACGGCACGTCGACGTGGTCCATCCGGTCAAGCCGGCCGCGCTGACCGACACCGAGCGCTCGTTCGCGCTGTCGCACCACGACATCCCGGTGCCCTGAAGCCTCCAGTGCCGCCCAAGTCTCCCAAGCCTTCGGTAACGCCCAAGCAAGCCGCGCCCTCCAAGGCTGCGGGCACTTCGAGTACCTCGGGCACCTCGGGTACTTCGGGCGCACCGCAGGCGCGCAAGCTGGGGCTCAAGCCGGGACTGCGGACGGCGCTCGACGCACCGCCAGAGGACTGGGCGCTGGCCGGACCGCCCGACGGACTGCTCCCGTCCGACGCCGACGGCGCCGCCGACGTGATCGTCGCGTTCTTCCGCGCGGCCGGCGAGATCACCGACCGGCTGCCGGCGCTGGCTGACCGCGTCTTCCCGGCCGGCGCGGTCTGGGCGCTGTGGCCGCGTCGGGCCGCGGGCCACGTCAGCGACATCACCGACGACGTGGTGCGGTGCTGCGCGCTCGACCTGGGTCTGGTGGACGTGAAGGTCGCCGCCGTCGACGAAGACTGGTCGGGACTGCGCCTCGTCTGGCGCACCAGCAACCGGTTAGCCCGCAGGTCACACATGCCTCGCCGTTCGCCACGGCCTCCCGGCTCTCCAAGCACTGGCCCACCTCCCTGCTCCCCACAAATCCCGTCCGTCTCGCCGTGAGTTCGACTGACCGGAATCCGTCCTGGCCGCCGCGCTTCTCAGGTGCCTGATGTGACTGGATAGGCCATTGTTATGGAGACTTTTATCTAAATGGAAACTTATATGTACTAGAGCCGGAAAAATTTCCATGATTTTATTCACACCTGCGGTTATGCTGATTTCAGGCTTTTGCTGGCATCGACAAGCCACGAAGTCCGTCGATGAAGAACGACCGTGCCTGATGTGACACGAGCGACGCTGAGCCCATGCGGCTAGTCAGCTCCGTCCGGGTCCCAGCGGCTTAGACGGACCTCGGCCACTCAGGTTCAACGGCGCTCGATGCTCACGGCCCGGTCGATGACGGCGGCCCGGTCAGCGCACCACGGTCGATGCCGACGCCCCGGTCGGCGCGGTCCGGTTGGCGCCGGCGGCCCGGTCGGTGCGGTCCCGTCGGTGCCGGCGGCCGGGTTGGCACCGGCGGCCGGGTTGGCACCGGCGGCGCGGTTGGCGCAGCGCGGTTGGCGCAGCGCGGTTGGCGTCGGCGGTCGTGTTGGCGCCGCGGTCCGGTCGGTGCGGTCCGGTCGGGGTTGGTGGCTACCAGGCCGCGTTTCCGGGGGGCGGCCGGGGGGTTGCCCGGGTGCCGCTGGCGCCGGGCGACTTTACCGGTCCGTCTTGGGGTGCGGGCGCGTCGGGCTGGCGCATGCTAGGGAATTCGAGTAGGTTTTCGGATATGAGCGTGCGCTGGTACACGGTCGTCGTTGACTGCCATGACGTGCGGGCCCAGGCCTACTGGTGGGCCAATGTGCTCGGCTTCAACATCGCCTACGAGGCGGACGACGAGGTGGTGGCCGCGCCGCCGCACCTGATGGACGAGAGCCGGCCGGTCCCCCGCGGCGAGCGCGGGCCAGGTCTGGTCTTCGTGCCGGTTCCTGAGGCCAAGGAGCTGAAGAACCGGCTGCACATCGACCTCGCGCCAGGGCCTGACGACGACCAGGAAGCCGAGATCAGGCGGCTTCAATCGCTCGGAGCGCGGCGGGTTGACGTCGGCCAGGCCGGTGCGAGCTGGGTCGTGCTCGCGGATCCCGAGGGCAACGAGTTCTGCGTCCTCACCCCGCGGGACTAGAGCGCCGGCCCGACGGCGAAAAATTCTTGGCCGCCGTGTCGGATCGGCGGGCGCGCGGTTCGTGGCAGTGGTGAGGGGCTTCGAAGCGAGCGCCCCACAACGAGAAGGAGACTCGCGTGAAGTACGTGCTGCTGATCATGAACACGCCGGACCAGCCGGCCCCGGACACCGCCGAGTTCGGCGCCTGGTACGCCGAGATCGGCGCCTGGTACGAGAAGTGGGGCGCGACCGGCCGCCTGGACGGCGGGCACGTCCTCCAGGGGACGGAAACGGCGAAGACCGTGCGGGCGAACGCGGTGACCGACGGCCCGTTCATCGAGACCAAGGAGGTTCTCGGCGGCTACTCGGGAATCGACGCCGACACGATCGACGAGGCCGTCGACATCGCCAAGACCTGGCCGGGGGTCGACCGCGGCTGGATCAGCATCGAGGTCCGCCCGATCCTCGAGATGGGCTGAGTCCCCGGCACGTTCCGGGGGTCGTCCCCCCGGAGGATTACAGCGACAGGCCGCGGGTGAGCAGCTCGCGCTCGGCCGGGTTGGCGGCCAGCGCGAGCGCTCGCTCGCGGACCAGGGCGGCCTCGGTGTCCCGGCCGACGGCGGCCAGCAGCGCCGCCCGCAGCGCGTGGAACAGGTGGTAGCCGTCGAGGTCGGCCGACAACGGCTCGATCTCGGCCAGCGCCTGCTCGGCGCCGATGGCGTACCTGGTGGCGACCGCGCGGTTGAGCAGCACCACCGGAGACGGCGCGAGCTGCTGCAGCCGGCTGTACAGCAGCCGGATCTGCCGCCAGTCGGTCTCCTCGTAGGCCGGGGCCTCCGCGTGCAGCGCGGCGATCGCCGCCTGGACCTGGTAGGGCCCCGGGCGGCGCAGCGCGATCGCGCGGTCAAGGTGGGCCGCGGCCTCGGCCGCCAGCTCCCGGTCCCACCGGCCGCGGTCCTGTTCGCCGAGCCGGACGATACGGCCCCAGCCGTCGAAGCGGGCGCGGGCGCGGGACTCGTGCAGCAGGAGCAGCGCGAGGAGGCCGAGCACCTCCGGCTCGCGCGGCATCAGCCGGTGCAGCGTCCTGGTCAGCGCGATCGCCTGGGCGGCGAGGTCGCGGCGCGCGGGCTCCCGTCCTGAGCTTGCCAGGTAGCCCTCGTTGAACACCAGGTAGACGACGGCGAGCACCTGGGCGAGCCGCCCGGCCAGCTCGTCCGGGTCGGGGACGGTGACCGGGGCGTGCAGCGCGCTCAGGATCTTGCGCGCGCGCAAGATCCGCTGGGACATCGTCGCCTCGCTGACCAGGAAGGCGGCCGCGATCGCCGGGGTCGGCAGGCCGCAGACCGCGCGCAGCGTGAGCGCGACCTGCGCGTCCGTCGTCAGCGCCGGGTGGCAGCAGGCGAACGCCAGGCTCAGCAGCTCGTCATCGGCCTGACGGCCGGCTTCGCCGCCGTCGGTCTCGCCGTCGCACCCGTCGGTCGCCCCGAGCAGCGCGAGCTTGTCCGCGCCGACCCTGTCCCTGCGCAGCCGGTCCAGGGCCTTGCGACGGGCCGTCGTCGCCAGCCAGCCGCCCGGGCTCGCGGGCACGCCGTCGCGCGCCCAGTGCTCGATCGCCTCGACGAACGCGTCCTGCACCGCGTCCTCGGCGAGCCCCACGTCGCCGGTGCGCGCGGCGAGCGCGGCCCTGACCCGGGTCGCTTCCTCCCGGTAGGCGCGCTCAAGGGACTCGCGGCTCGCGTCCACCTCCCCAGTCTGGCAGCTGCCCCCGACAATCTGGCCGCCCGCGGAAGCGCGAGTCCCGCCGGCCAGGGGGAAACCGCACCCGGGTGGACGGCTGTGTCGAGCGGGCCGGGACCTGCCGCCGCGCCCGGGTGCGCCGACGCCGCCCGGCGAGAGCTCCGCGTACAGCCGCATCCGGCCGTTTCCCCAGGCGGCCCCAATCGCGGCGGTCAACGTTGTGGCGCCGCGGGCTTATCGGCCGGCGCGCCGATACCTACGATGATCGGCATGACCGAAATCAGGCTTGCGGAGCGGATGGGACGCCTGGGCACCGAATCGGCGTTCGAGGTGCTCGCACGGGCCAAGGCGCTGGAAGCGACCGGGAAGAGCGTCATTCACCTGGAGATAGGCGAGCCCGATTTCCCCACCGCGGACCATATCTCCACGGCCGCGGTCGAGGCGCTGCTCGGCGGGCAGACGCACTACGTGCCCGCGCCGGGGATCATGCCGCTGCGGGAGGCGGTCGCCGCCTTCCTCGACAGGACCGGACGGCTGCGGGGCGTGCCCGCTGACCGGGTCGTAGTGACGCCGGGCGCCAAGCCGATCATGTTCTTCACGATCCTCGCGCTGTGCGGGCCAGGGGACGAGGTGCTGTATCCCGACCCCGGATTCCCCATGTACGAGTCGATCACCGCGTTCGCGGGCGCCACGCCGGTGCCGGTGCCGCTGCGCGAAGGCAACGGGTTCCGCATCGATGTCGACGAACTCGCCACGCTGATCACGCCGCGGTCCAAGCTGCTGATCCTCAACTCACCGCACAACCCGTGCGGGTCGGCGCTGACGCGAGCCGACTGCGAGGCGATCGCCGCGCTGGCGGTCCGCCACGACCTGGTCGTGCTGTCGGATGAGGTCTACTGGGCGCTGCGGTACGAGGGGCGGCACGCGTCGGTGCTCGACTTCGACGGCATGGAGTCGCGCACCGTGCTGCTCGACGGCTGGTCGAAGACGTACGCGATGACGGGCTGGCGGCTGGGCTTCGGCGTCTTTCCCGCGCCGCTGGTTGAGCCGGTGACGCGGCTGGCGATCAACTCGGTCTCCTGCACCTCGGCCTTCAGCCAGTACGCCGCCATCGCGGCGCTTGAGGGTCCGCAAGACGGGGTGACGGCGATGGTGGCGGAGTTCCGGCGGCGGCGAGACGTCATCGTGTCCGGGCTCAACGCGATTCCCGGCGTCCGGTGCCTCCCGCCCGACGGCGCGTTTTACGCGTTCCCGAGCATCACGGGAACGGGAGTGCCCGCCGCCGAGCTGGCCGCGAGGCTGCTCAGTCAGGCCGGGGTCGCGTGCCTGGCGGGAACGGCCTTCGGCCGTCACGGCGAGGGCTTCCTGCGGCTGTCGTACGCCAACTCAGTGGCGAACATCGAAACGGCGCTGGACGCGATGAAGTCCCTGCTCGCCTAGGGACGGGTGCGATCGGCGAGAACTCCCATGTCAGAGGCCATTATTGTTTTTTTTGGAAGCAGAGTGAAATAGGGTTCAGCCGGCGGTTTTTCCGCTAAATCGCGATTTCACCAAATTTCCCACCAGCCGCGGCCTAGACTCCCCCTAGCCGGGTCCTGCGCGTGCTGATGGCTTCAATCCGCGCCGCGACCAGGCTCATGTCGATTTTGACTTGCGGCTAAGACATGAACAGGCGAGGGCAGAGCTATGGATGGCCCTGACGCGCTCACAGGTGAGCGGCGAGGCGGGCGGTCTGCGCTGCCCGCCGCAGGCAACCCCAGGACCGGCGGGCCGGGACCCGGAACAGGTCCCGGGATATCCCGGGGCGAGGAGGCGGCGGCCGCGGGCGCGCCGCCGCGCCCTGGCAGGAGGGGACAGCCGGGCCGTAAGGCACGGTCGGGGGAACACGCGTCCGCGGACGGGGCGGCAGAGCCGAACGGAAAGGCGCCGCGCGGCACCAAGCGGCCTGCCCGGCTCTCGCTGAGCAACTGGCCGGTCGCGACCCGGCTCGTCGCCGTCTTCGCCGTCGCCAGCGTGACCGGGCTGGTCTTCGGCGGGTTGCGGGTCGCGGACGCGGTCAGCACGTCGGACTCATACGGGCGAACGGCGCAGCTAGCCACCCTCGGCGCTCAGGCGACGACGCTCGCGCAGGCCCTGGAGAACGAGCGCGACCTGTCGGCCGGCGCGTCCGCTTACACCCTGCTGTCCGTGGAAGCGGCCAAGACGCCGTCCACGGTCACCAAGCCGCTCGCGGCGGGGCAGGCCAGCGAGCAGGCATCGCTGAAGGCGGCCGAGAACACCACGGACGCCGCGGCGCAGCAGGCCAGGACGCTCGCCGCGGCGATCGGCACGGCGTTCCCGGCCACCACCCAGGCCAAGGCCGAGTCTGTCGTCCAGATGATCGACAGCATCCCCGGGCTGCGCACCGAGGCCGTCGGCGAGTCCGCCGCCCAGATCATCGACAACTACTCGACCTCCGTGGCCGACCTGTTCGTGCTCAACGACGAGATCACCAGCGGCAGCGGCGACGCGCTCCTGTCCGACGAGGTACGCGCGCTCGGCGCGGTGTCGCGGGCCAAGGACGAGGCGTCACAGCAGCGGGCCCTCCTCTACGACGCCCTGATCGAGGTGTCGGTCCCCGACGCCGTGACCGACAAGACCGTCGGCACGGTCCTGGCCGGCACGCCGGTCAACACCTACCCGGTCACCCAGGCACTGGCGGACGCGGGCGAACTGGGCACGCTGACCACCGCGCAGGGGCTGCAGTTCGCCGACATCACCGACTTCAACGACGCCGCCACCCCCGACCAGGTGAACGCCTACCAGCTCGCCGTGGGCGGCCCGCAGGCCGACGAGGCACAGCTGATCGACGGGTTCGTCGCGCTGAACGGCGACCCGCGGCTGACCTTCGAGCGGATCGGGCAGCACGACTCGCTCCGGCTCCCGCAGGCGACAGTCGCGTCGATCTGGTACTCGGACATGTCGGCCCAGATCAGCGAGATGCGGCAGATCGAGACGCAGGTGATGGCCTCGATCGTCAGCCGCGGGCAGACGCTGCAGAACGCCGCCTCCAACTCCGCCCTGCTCACCGCCGTGGTGACGCTGGCGGCGGTGCTGCTGGTGCTGCTGGCGACCGCGCTGGTGGGCCGCACCCTGGTCAACCCGCTGCGCAGGCTGCAGGAGGACGCGCTCGAGATCGCGGCCGTGCGGCTGCCGTCCCGGGTGGCCGCCGCGGCCGCCGGCACCGAGCCGGGTGAGGAACCCGAACCGATCGAGCCGATCGGCGTGAGCTCCACCGACGAGATCGGAATGGTGGCCCGCGCGTTCGACCAGGTGCACGCCGAGGCGGTGCGGCTGGCCGGCAACGAGGCGCAGCTGCGCGGCAGCCTCAACGCGATGTTCATCAGCCTGTCAAGGCGGAGCGTGCCGCTGATCGACCGGCTGTCCCGGATGATCGACGCGATGGAGCAGACCGAGGACGACCCCGATCAGCTCGCCAACCTGTTCTCCATGGACCACCTGGTCACCCGCATGCGCAGGAACTCGGAGAACCTGCTGGTGCTCGCGGGCGAGGAACCGGTGCGCAAGTGGACGGAATCCGTGCCGCTGGCCGACGTGACCCGGGCCGCCGCGGCCGAGATCGAGCAGTACGGCCGGGTGGCGCTCACCGTCCAGCCGGGCGTCATGGTGTCAGGTCAGGCCGCCGCCGACGTGGTGCACCTGCTGGCCGAGCTCATCGAGAACGCCACCCTGTTCTCGCCGCAGAGCTCCCAGGTCCGGGTCACCGTCATGGAGCTGAGCACCGGCGGCATACTTGTCGAGGTCCGCGACGACGGCGTGGGCGTCTCCGCTAACCGGCTGGCCGACATGAACTGGCGCCTGGACAACCCGCCTGCCCTCGACGTGTCTATCTCACGGCACATGGGTCTGTACGCGGTCGCCCACCTGGCGGCCAGGCACGGGATCAGGGTCAAGCTTCGTCCTGGCGTGCCGCAGGGACTGTCGGCGCTGGTCTGGCTGCCGGGCTCGCTCGCCAGGCAGGAGCGAGTGCCAGCGGGCGGTAACCGTGCCCCGCACGTCAGCGGCGGGACCGCCCCGATGAGCGTCATGGGCAACGCGCCGCTCGGCGCGGTGGATGCCGCGCCGTTCGGCTCGCAGGCGCTGGGCGCCGGCGACACCCAGCCGTTCGGCGGCGAGGGTTCCCGGCCACTGACCACTGGCCGGCCCGCCACGCTGGCCAGGCAGGCGGCAGGCAGGCACCGCGGCGCCTCCGTCAGCGGCGGGCAGCCGCTGCTGACCGGCCGGGGCGGCAAGGTGGCACAGCCGTCGACGGTGTGGTTCGCGGCTAAGCGCCCGTCGAGCGGCCTGGCCAGGTCCGCCGACGAGCTGGCGGCCAGCTGGCAGCCGACGACGAGCGGGCGGGTGCCAGGCGCGGGTCCCGCCGGCTACGCCATGTCGGGCGGTCAGGCGGGGGGCCCAGGCCACGCCGGGCAGACCAGCGCGGGATTGCCGCGGCGGGCGCCGCGCACAGGCACTCAGCCGGGCGCCGACGTCCCGGACTGGGGTCCTGACGCCCGGGGCGGCTTCGGTACCAGAACCCAGGACGCCACGCTGCTCGGCGCCCCCGACGGAGGGCAGACTACCCCGCTGCCCACCCGGTTCGCGGCCCCGCCGCCCACCCCCTACACCGCCCCGCCGCCGACCCCGTACCAGGAAGCTTCCGCTCAGGGGGCTCCTTACCCGGAGTCTTCACGGGGGGAGCAAGTGCTGTCACGCCGACGCTCGCCCGAGGCGGTCCGCAGCCGCCTGTCCGGGTTCCAGCTCGGCAGCCGTGATGCCGTGCCACCGGGGCAAGAGCCCCGCCAGGCACCGCCCGCAGGAGAGGAGAACAGCCGGTGAGCGGCGTCTACCGTGAGGACCTGAACTGGCTCGTCAACGACTTCACGATGCGGGTAGCCGACGTCGCGCACGCGATCGTGGTGTCCGCCGACGGGGTGCCGCTCGCGCTTTCCGAGGGCATCCCCGCCCTGGCCGTCGAGCAGTTCGCCGCTATCACCTCAGGGCTGACCAGCCTCATCACCGGCGCGGCGCGGATCATGGAAGCGGGCCTGCCCCGGCAGGCGCTGGTGGAAATGGACCAGGGGCTGATGTTCGTGAAGGCGATCAGCGACGGCTCGAGCCTGGCGGTGCTCGCGTCGCTTGAATGCGACACGCGGCAGGTTTCCTTTGAGATGACCCGGCTGGTCGAAGCCGTCGGCGAGCTGCTGACCCCCGCCGTCCGCGCGGAGGTATAGCGGGCGCCGGGTCCCGCCCCCGGCGCATTTCCCCTTTCCCGTCTTTTGGCGCCGTAAAGCACGTACTGTTTCCAATCGGACATAGAACCCTCAATTGCCGCGGCGGCGGCAGCGTTATCGCTGCCGTCGACGCAAAACATCGCCTAAAGGCCAACGGCTTCGCCTCGTCCGGCTAAGATCGCCCAGCAGGGAGCCGCCGGGCAGGTGAGAGGGTCGCCAACTCGGAAGTGATATCCGCTTCGCGGCGGGGTCATTTCGTGTGGGGCGCTGTTCCGGCGCGGGATTGGCCGAAAGGCCATGGGGGTCATAATGCGCGTCCTTGTACTGGGCGGTGATGGTTTCTGCGGGTGGCCGACGTCGCTTTACCTGTCGGCTCGCGGTCACGACGTGACGATCCTGGATAATCTTTCGCGGCGGAAGATCGATGTCGATCTCGAGGTGGGGTCGCTGACGCCGATCGCGGCGGCCGGGGACCGGCTGCGGGCGTGGCGGGAGGTGTCGGGGCGGGAGATCGGTTTCGTCGCCCTGGACCTTGCGACGGAGTACGACCGGCTGACGGGAGTGCTGCGGGAGCTGCGCCCGGACGCGGTGGTGCACTTCGCGGAGCAGCGGGCGGCGCCGTACTCGATGCGGTCGCAGACGACCAAGCGGTACACCGTGGACAACAACGTGCGGGCGACCCACAACCTGCTCACCGCCCTCGTGGCGACCGGGGTGGACGCGGCGGTGGTGCACCTGGGCACGATGGGCGTCTACGGGTACGGGTGGTCAGGCGACGCGCCGATCCCCGAGGGGTACCTCACCGTCAAGGTGCCGACCCCCGCGGGGGAGCTGGAGCGGGAGATCCTGCATCCGGCCAACCCCGGGTCGGTCTACCACCTGACCAAGACACTGGACCAGCTGATGTTCGCGTTCTACGCCAGGAACGACCGGCTGCGGATCACCGACCTGCACCAGGGCATCGTCTGGGGCACCCAGACCGAGCAGACCGCCGCGGACGAGCGGCTGGTCAACCGCTTCGACTACGACGGGGACTACGGCACGGTACTGAACCGGTTCCTGATGCAGGCCGCGACCGGCCACCCGCTGACGGTGCACGGCACCGGCGGGCAGACCCGGGCGTTCATCCATATCAGCGACACCGTGCGGTGCGTCGAGATCGCCATCGCGAACCCGCCCGCGGCGGGCAGCCGGCCGATGGTGCTGAACCAGGTCACCGAGACCCACCGGGTCATCGACCTGGCCAAGCTCGTCGCCGACACTGCCGGCGGGCAGATCGCGTTCCTGCCCAACCCGCGCCTGGAAGCCGAGGAAAACGAGCTCCTGGTCTGCAACGACCAGTTCCTCGCCCTCGGCCTGCGACCCACCTTGCTGTCCGACGGACTGCTGACCGAAGTCAAAGACGTCGCCGCCCGCTACGCCCACCGCGCCGACCTCCGCAAAGTCATCTCCAAGTCAGTCTGGCGAGCCGGCATGGAAACCGCCGACGACCTGATACTCGCGCGGCCGCGAGCCTGAGTGCTGAATCAGGTACCGCGAGGGCTTGTTTCCGCCGCACGGAGCGGATGATCTTATTGTCAGGCTAATGACCAAACTGTCTTTTACGCCGATGGGTGGGATTGCATCGCGGCGGTGAGAGATAATGCGGGGAGCGGAACCGCGACTACGTGAGGTGCGCATGAATTCCCCGGCTGCGGCCAGCAGTCCCGGTGCGGAGCAGCGACGCGGGCAGCTGCCCGCCGACGTTTCGGGATTTGTCGGGCGGAGCACCGAGCTCGCCCGGCTGGCCGACCTGCTCGGCGGTGCGCGGCTTGTCACGGTGGCCGGGCCAGGCGGCGTCGGCAAGACCCGGCTCGCGCTGCGGGCGGCGGCCGCCGCCTGCCGCTTCGAGGGCAGCTGCCTGGTCGAGTTGTCGGGACTCACCGAACCGGAACTGCTCCCCGACACGGTGGCACAGCGTCTCGGGGTGCACCGTACGGACGCGGCCGCGCCGCTCGACGCGGTGCTGCGCGAGCTGCGGGGCAGGCAGCTGCTGGTCATTCTCGACACCTGCGAGCACCTGATCGGCGCCTGCGCCCGCTTCGCCGAGACGGTGCTGGCCGCGGCTCCCGGGATCACGATCCTGGCGACGAGCAGGCAGCCGCTGCACGTGCCAGGCGAAGAGGTGCTCAGGCTCAAGCCGCTGCCGGTGCCAGACAAGGACCACGGCCGCCAGGCGGCCGCCGGGTCAGGCGACGCGGTCGAGTTGTTCGCGCAGCGGGCCGCCGCCGCGGTCAGCGGCTTTACGCTCAGCGCGGCGGACCTGCCGCACGTGATCAGGCTCTGCCGGCGGCTCGACGGGATCCCGCTGGCGATCGAGCTGGCCGCGGTGCGGGTACGCGCGCTGCCGGTGGCCGACCTGGCCGCGCGTATCGAGGCGGGCCTGGCGGCCGAGACGGGGACCCGCCGCGGCCTCGTCAGCAGGCACCAGACGCTGCGCGCGGCGATCGAGTGGTCCTACGGGCTGTGCACCGAGGCTGAGCGGACGGCGTGGCGGCGCCTGTCGGTGTTCGCGGGCACCTTCGACCTGGCGGTCGCGCGGGACGTGGCGGCAGGAGACCAGGTGCCCGCCGGGCAAGCGGACGAGGTCCTCGCCGGGCTTGAGGACAAGTCCGTGATGCTGCGGGAAAGCACCGGCCGGTACCGGCTGCTCGACTCGGTGCGCGAGTACGGCGCCGAACGGCTCGCCGAGGCGGGCGAGGACGCCGGGATCCGCGACCGCCACCTGGCCCGGTACCTGGCCCTGATCAGCGAGTTCAGCCACCGCCTAGTCGCCGACGGACAGCGGGAACGGCTGAGTCAGCTGCGCGCTGAGCACGCGAACATCCGGGGAGCGCTTGAGTTCGGACTCGCGGACGGCCGGGTCTCCGACCCGGCCGCCGCGGGCCGGGCACGGTCCGCCGCCCAGCTGGCGGCCGCGCTCTTCCCCTACTGGGTCATGTCCGGTTCGATCCCCGAGGGCATCCGCTGGCAGGACAAGGTGCTCGGCTGGTTCGCCGAGCCGTCGCCTGAACGGGCGAGCGCGCTGGCCAACCGCGCACTGCTCGGCACCACCGTCGGCGTTGCCGAGGGTGTCAGTCAGGCGGGCGAGGCGATCGCCATGGCCGCGCGGATCGGCGACGACCGCACGCTTGCCCGGTCCTACCTGGCGCTCCAGTTCGCCCTGACCACGAGCGGACGGTACCAGGAGGCGCTTGAGGCGGCGCGGGAGGCGCGGTGGCGGCTTGCGGCGCTCGGCGCCGAGCATGCGCTGCGGACCCTCGACATGCAGCTCTCGCTGACGTACGTGCACCTGCGGGACTTCGAGTCCGCGCTTGAGTACAGCCAGCGGCTGCTGCTCAGCCTGGGCCCTGGTGAGCGCTGGCTTCGCGGCAACGGCCATGCCCTGTCCGCGCTCGCTCATTACCACCAGCCCGGCAGGCAAGCCGAGAGCGCCAGCGCGGCCTGCGCGGCGCTGCGGGCCTCGCAGGAGATCGGCAACCTGGTCGGCGCGGCGTACGCGCTGGAAGTGTTCGCGTGGCTGGCCACCGACTCAGGCCGCTGCCAGCGGGCCGCCTGGCTGCTCGGCGCGGCCCAGGGCCTGTGGGAGCGGACCGGCGGCCGGCTCAGCGGCAGCGCGGTGCTTGAGGGACACCACCAGCGGTCCGCCGCGACCGCGGCGGAGACGCTCGGCGCCGCGAAGTACGGCGAGCTGCACGCGGCGGGCGGCGCCATGCCGCTGGCGGAGATCACCGCGGCCGCGGTCGGCGGTGCCGACGTGCTTCCGGCCGGGCCGGCCGGGACGCCACCGGACGAGCCGGCCGGCTGGGCCGGGGCTGAGGGGCTGACCGCCCGCGAGCGCGAGATAGCGCTGCTGGTCGCGCGCGGGCTGTCCAACCGTGAGATCGCCGAACGGCTGGTGATCTCCAAGCGGACGGTGGACGCGCACGTCAACCACATCTTCGTCAAGCTCGGGGTGTCCTCACGGGTGCAGCTGACGATCTGGCTGCGCGACCGGGGGCCTGCGCACTCGTCCGACGAGCTGTCTGCCGCCGCCAACGCGTAGTAGCCTGACCCTTGGTCCCCCAGCCCGCGAGGTCGTCATGGCTACCGGCATGTATCACCACGCGCGCGGCGCGCTGCCGCCGCAGACATCCGGCTTTGTCGGCCGCGAGGCTGAGGTAGCCGGGGTACTCGGCCTGCTGCGGCAGTCCAGGCTCGTCACCGTCACCGGGCCGGGCGGGGTCGGCAAGTCACGGCTCGCGGTCCGCACCGCCGACCGGGTGGCCGGTGATTTCACCGACGGCGTGCACTTCATCGAGCTGTCCGCGGTCCGCGGCCCCGGGATACTCGTGCCCACGCTCGTCAACGAGCTCGCGTCCCGCCGCGCCGCCAGCGGCCTCGGCCGCCCGCAGCAGCTCGACCAACTGCTCAGCGTGGTCCGCGAGCGCGAGCTGCTGCTCATACTCGACACCTGCGAGCACCTGGTCGACGAGTGCGCAGAAGTCGCCGACGGCATCCTGCGCGGGGCGCCTGGCATCACCATCCTGGCGACGAGCAGGCAGCCGCTCGACGCCGCGGGCGAGGCCGTCTTCCAGCTCAGCCCGCTGCCCGTACCAGAGCCAGGCTCGGCCGCGGCGGGCACGTCGGACGCCGTCGCGCTGTTCGAGCAGCGCGCCGCGGCGGTGCTGCCCGGCTTCACCGTCACCCCGCAGAACCTGGCGGACGTCATCACCGTCTGCCGCAGGCTTGACGGTATTCCGCTGGCGATCGAACTCGCCACCGTGCGGCTGCGCGCGCTGCCGCTGCGCCAGATGGCGGGCCGCATCGACGACCGGCTGCGGCTGCTCACCGGCGGACGCCGGTCGGGAACGCCACGGCACCAGACGCTGCGAGCCGCGATCGAGTGGAGCTTCTCGCTCTGCACGCCAGCCGAACGGCAGGTCTGGACGCGGCTGTCGGTCTTCGCCGGCGGCTTCGACATCAGCGCGGCCGAGCACGTCTGCGCGGGCGGCGGGCTTGCCGCGGGCGAAATCGCGCCGGCCGTGATCGCCCTGGTGGACAAGAACGTGCTCGCCCGCGGTGCCGCCGGCCCCCCCGGTGACGCTCTCCTCTCCGACCCCGCGGTGCCCGGCACGCTCGCGTTCGTGCTGCCGGCCACGCTCCGCGAGTTCGGTGCGGAGCGGCTGCACCTAGCCGACCTCGAGCCGGCGGGAACAGAGCCGCCGGGAACAGAGCCGGCGGGAACAGAGTCGCCGGGCACCCGGCCGCCGGGCACCGAGCTGGCGCGCACAGCGCCGCCGGGCAGCCAGCCAGTCAGTTACGGGCCGGCCGGCCCGCGATCCGGCGGGCACGGCCCCGCGGGCCGTCTCCTGTCGCCGCGTCGCCCGGGCGTCCGGGCGCCGGGGCCCGCCGCCCCGACAGAGCCCGTCGGCCAGGCCGAGTCCGCCGTGCGCCGCCGGTTCATCGCGCACTACCTGACGCTGGCCGAGCGGTTCGAACGGGCGCCCGCCGCCAGCCAGCTCGGTCAGTACAAGCGGCTGCGCCGCGAGCACGCCAACCTTCGGGCCGCCTTCGACTACGCGCTCGAGCTGCCGGGCAACGACGGCGCCGCCGTCGTGCTTGCCACCTCGCTGTTCGCCTACTGGCGGCTCTCCAGCCAGCTCAAAGAGGCCGAGTACTGGCTTGACCAGGTGGCCGGGCGCTGCCCCGAGCGGTCAGTCACCCGGGCCCGGGTGCTCGCCGCCCGCGGCTACATCCGGGTACTGCTCGGTGATTTTCCCGGCGGTCAAACCGACGCTGAGGCGGCCGTCGCGATGGCCGCCAGCTACGGTGACATGGCGGCCGGAGGCCGCGGTTACAGCGCGCTGCACCGCGCCCTGGCGTTCAGCGGCAGTCACGACGAGGCGCTGGAGGCCGGCAGGTCCGCCGCCGCCTGCCTGACCGCCGCGGGCGACACCCTCGGGCTGGCCCAGCTGGACGTGGTCGACGCCATGCTGCGGCTCCAGGCCGGGCAGGCGGCCCAGTGCTGCGAGAGCGCGACCAGGGGCCTGGCCCGGCTCGGCGACGACGAGCGGTGGTGCGCGGCCCAGCTGCACGTGATGCTGGCGCTCGGGCTGTTCCTGTGCGGCGACATCGACGGCGCCCGGCTGCCCGCGTCGCAGGCGCTCGAGATGCAGCACCAGGGCAATGACGTGATCGGCATGGCCTTCAGCCTGGGGACGCTGGCGTTCATCGCCGCGGGCGAGGGCCGCTACCAGCGCACCGCGTGGCTGCTCGGCGCGTCGGCTCCGCTGTGGGAGCGGGCCGGCCGCTGGTACACCGGCTCCCCCGCTTTCGAGTCGCTGCACCAGGTCGCCGAACGGGTCGCGCGGGCCGGCCTTGGCGATGAGCAGTTCTGGCGGCTGCGCGCGGCGGGCGCGGCCGCGCCGGCTGGCGAAGCCGTCAACCGGGCGCTCGGCGACACCGACGAGGACGGCAGGCTGTCGTAGGGCCCGCCACCTGAGCGTGCCCGCCGCAGTCCGCCTTGAGTGTGCCCGCCGGGGTCGCCGCCCCGAGCGTGCGCACCGTCCGGTACTTCCGATGCGCCAGGTGCGCCCGCCGACGAGTGGTGCGCGTGGTGTGACCGGTCCGTCGCAGAGGGCCCCGCATTTCCGGCCTGGTGCCGTAGGATTAACGCGTAGTGAACGACGCAGGACCGGACGTACCGGGGAGGCGCGAGCCATGCCCCCCAACTCGTGAGGAACGCATGTTCGTCGGACAGGCCACGCGGCGGGTGCAGCTGCCCGTTGAGACCACCGGTTTCGTCGGCAGGGAAGCGGAGCTCGCCCGGCTCAGCGTGCTGCTCGGGCACGCCAGGCTCGTCACCGTGACCGGGCCGGGGGGCGTGGGCAAATCCCGCCTCGCGCTGCGCGCCGCGGCGAAGGCCGCGCCCGGCTTCGCCGACGGAGTCTGCCTCGTCGAACTGGCCGGCCTGCGTGATCCCCGACTTCTGGTGGACGCCGTCGCGGGTGCCCTCGGCCTGCCCGAGCGCGGAGCCGGCGCCCGCCCCGACGCGGTGCTCGCTCACCTGGCCGACCTCCAGCTGCTCCTCGTCCTCGACACCTGCGAGCACCTGGTCGAGGCCTGCGCGATGCTGGCCGAGGCGGTGATCGCGCAGGCACCGCGGGTCACGCTGCTCGCGACGAGCAGGGAACCGCTCGACGTCAGCGGCGAGAGCGCCTGCCCCGTGCCCCCGCTTCCGGTACCCGACCTGGGCGGGCTGACTGACCAGCCAGGCGACTGCGGCGAGGACGAAGCGCCGGAGAGCGTCCGCCCGGTGGACTACCGCGGCACCGGCGTCGACCTGTTCATCCAGCGCGCGTCCGCCGCGGTGCCCGGATTCACCCTGGCTCCCGGCGACCTGCCGCACATGATCAGGCTCTGCCGGCGGCTCGACGGCATGCCGCTCGCTATCGAGCTCGCCGCCGTCCGGCTGCGGGCACTGCCGCTGGCCGAGCTGGCCAGCCGGCTCGAGCAGAGCCTGGCCCTGCTGACCAGCGGGCGCCGCGGCGGACGTCACCGGAGCCTGCGCGACGCGATCAGCTGGAGCTACGAGCTGTGCACGCCGGCCGAGCGGTCGCTGTGGTCGCGCCTTTCCGTCTTCGCGGGCCCGTTCACCATGCAGGCGGCCGAGGAGATCTGCGGCGGCGAGGACGAGGCCGCCCCGGTGATGCCGGTCCTCATCCGCTTGGTGGACAAGTCACTGCTGGTCAGGATCGACTCCGGGGCCGCGGGAAGTCAGCCCACCCAGTACCTGATGCTCGGCACCATCCGCGAGTTCGGCGTCGAGCAGCTCGCGGGCACCGGTGCCGAGACGGTGGCGAGACGCCGGCTGGCCGGCCGCTACCTGGCGCTTGCCCAGCGCTTCGGCGACCACTTCGCCGGTCACGAACAGCTCAGCCTGCTCCGCGAGCTGCGCCGCGAGCACGCCAACGTGCGGGCCGCGCTCGAGTACGCGCTCGGCGACCCGACTCCGGCCGGCTGGGCGGCGGACGGCGTGGAGCTGGCGACCGCACTGTGCGCCTACTGGCGCTCCCGCGGCCTCGCCGCCGAGGGCAGCCACTGGCTCGGCCGCGCCATCGAGCGGGCACCCGCGGGCTCGGCCGCCCGGGCCAGGGCGCTGACCGCCCACGCTCACCTGCTGACCGCCCTCGGCCGCCCGGCCGAGGGCCTGGCCGCCGCCGGCGAGGCACTCGACCTGGCCGCGAACCTCACTGATGAAGCCCTCAGCGCGCACGGCGAGCTGGCCAGGACCGGGGCACTCACCGCCGCCGGGCAGCTGGCGGCGGCGGCCGAGTCAGGTCAGGCGGCCAGCCGGCTGCTCACCGCGCTCGACGACAAGCTCGGGCTGTCGCTCCTCGACATCCAGCTCGGCTACCTGGCGCTGCTCAACTCCGACAGCGCGGCGGCCCTCGGGCACGCGGAACGCGGGCTGCGCCAGCTTGACGGCTCGCGCGAACGCTGGCTGCACGCCAGCTTCTACCTGCTCGCCGCCGCCGCCTTGTACCAGGCAGGCCGCGACATCGAGGCGACCTGGGCGGCCACCAAGGCACTGCAGGTCAAGCACGAGACCGGCGACACCCTGGGCACCGCGTTCGCCCTGGAGCTGCTCGGCTGGCTCGCGGCCAGGTCAGGCAGTCACCAGCGGGCCGCCTGGCTGCTCGGCGGCGCGGACCCGCTGTGGGAGCGCGCGGGCGGCAGGCTGGCCGTCGCCCCCGCCTTCGTGCGGCCGCACGACCACGCGGTGGCCAGCTGCGCGGCGAGCCTCGGCGGCAAGCGGTTCGCCGAGCTGTTCGCACGGGGAACGGCGCACCCGCCCGAGGCGATGGTCTCCTTCGGCCTGCACGACGCGGGTGACCCCGTGGCCGACGGCAGCGTCCAGCTCCGGCTGCCCGGCCAGCTCACCGCGCGCGAGCGGGAGATCGCCGGCCTGGTCGCGGCCGGCCTGTCGAACCGGCAGATCGCCGAGCGGCTCTTCATCTCCCGGCGCACCGTGGACGCGCACCTTGAGCACATCTTCGGCAAACTCGGCATCACCTCGCGTGTCATGCTTACCATCCAGCTGCGCGAGTACTCCGCCGTGCCTGCCGCGGGCGCCGCCAGTGCAGGCGGCTTACCAGTCAAAACGGCAACCGTGCGATGACAATTTGCTTCGGCTGCTTCTGGCATACCCGCCGCGATTACATAATGGACAGCGACATGGCTGTCACTCACGAGGCGGGGACGGGACGGCTCCCCGCTGAGACGGACGAATTCGTCGGGCGGACGGCGGAGCTCGGCCAGATCGACGGGCTGCTGCGCGCCGCGCGGCTGGTGACCCTCGTCGGCCCGGGCGGCGTCGGCAAGTCCCGCATCGCGCTGCGCGCCGCCGCCGCGGCGCAGCCCCGCTACCCCGACGGCGCATACCTGGCCGAGCTGTCCTCGCTTCGCGACCCCGCGCTGCTCGCGCACACCATCAGCCGCACCCTCGGGCTCTCAGAAGCCGCCGCTGGGTCACAGCAAGACGCGCTGCTCGCGCACCTGCGCGACCGCCGCCTGCTGCTGATCCTTGACACCTGCGAGCACCTCGTCGACGCGTGCGCCGACTTGGCCCAGGCCGTTGTCACCGCCGCGCCCGCGGTCACCGTGCTCGCCACCAGCCGCGAGCCCCTCGACGTGGCCGGCGAGACCACCTTCGCGGTCCGCCCGCTGCCGGTCCCCGCACCTCCGGTCGCCGTGGTCACCGCGTCTCCGGTCACCCGGCCGTCAAGCGCACCGTCTGGGGGGCCGGGCGGAGAGCCGCCCCCGCTCGGGATGACTGACTTCAGTGAGGGTCGCGAACCAGTCGGCGGCACGGAAACGGCCGCCGGCGACGCCGTCGAGCTCTTCGCGCGGCGGGCGGCCGCCGCCGCCGGCTTCACCGTCACCGCGGCCAACCGGGCGGACGTGATCAGGATCTGCCGCGGCCTTGACGGTGTGCCGCTGGCGATCGAGATGGCCGCGGGACGCCTGCGCGACCTCACCCTGGCGGAGATCACCGGCCGCCTCGACCGGCGGCTCACCCTGCTCACCGGGGGCAGCGGCGCGAGCGGCGGCAGGCACGCGACCGCGCGCAACGTCGTCGCCTGGAGCTACGACACCTGCACGGCCGCGGAGCGCGCGCTGTGGGCCAGGCTGTCGGTCTTCCCCGGCAGCTTCAGCGTCGGCGCGGCGGCCGAGGTATGCGCGAGCGGCGAGCTCAGCGGCGCGGTCATCCTCGAGACGATCATCGGTCTTGTCAACAAGTCACTGCTGGTCAGAGGCGACGCGACGGCGTCCGGGGCCGGGGGCGAGCAGCCGGCGTTCCGCATGCTCGACACCGTGCGCGAGTTCGGCGCGGAACAACTGGCCGCGTCGGGCGACGAGCCCGGGATACGCGACCGTTTCATCGCGCGCTACCTGGCGATGGCCCGCAACGCCGACGAGCTCGTGTTCGGCGACAACCAGCTCGCGCTGTTCGCCGGACTGCACCGGGAGCACGCCAGCATCAGGGCCGCGCTCTATCACTCCCTCGATGCCCGCCCAGGGCAGCCCGGCCGTGAACGCGACGGCGCGGAACTCGCGACCAGGCTGTGGGCCTACTGGCTGTCGTCCGGCCTGATGGCCGAGGGCCTGTACTGGCTGGGCAAGGCGCTCGACCGGGTGACCGACCGGGGAGCGCAGCGGGCCTGGCTGCACGTCGCCCGCTGCCTGCTCGCCGGGGTGCAGGGCAGCATCCCGCGGGCGGTCGAGGACGGGCGGGCCGCCACCGAGCTGGCGGAGAGCCTCAGGCAGCCGCTGATCGCCGGGCGCGGCTACGCGGCCCTCTGCCTGGCCTACCTGCTCGCGGGTGACCTCGGGGCGGCGGGCCGGGCCGGCAAGTCGGCTGAGCGGCTGCTCACAGCGGCCGGGGACGCCGACGGGCTGATCGTGCTCGACGCCCACCTGGCCGCGGTCTTCCAGGCCAGCGGCAAGCCGGGCAAGGGCATCACCTACTACAAGCGGGGCATCGCGCGGTTCGGCCCGGGCAGCGCTGAGCGCATGTACCACGGGTACCTGCACCTGTCAGGCGCGTTCTGCTACCTGGAGCTGCCCGGTGAGGAAACCGAGTGCGCCCGGGTGCTGTCGCTCGCGCTCATGGCCAAGTACGACCTCGACGAGGTCACCGGTACCGCCTACGGGCTCGAGCTGCTCGGCTGGCTGGCGGCCGGATCCGGGCGGTACGAGCGGGCCGCCTGGCTGCTCGGCGCGGCAGGCCTGCTCTGGACCCGGCTGGGCGCCAGGCTGAGTAACGCCGGCCCGTGGGAGCAGCGGCACCAGGAGGTGACCGCCGCGACCACGAAGGCGCTAGGCGAGGACACCTTCGCCCGGCTGTTCGCCGCGGGCGGCGAGCACCCGCTCGGCCAGGTGGTCGCGCTGGCCATCAACGACGCTGACACGCTCGGCGACCCCGTTCCCGGCGCGGACAGCCCTGGTGCGGGCACCCTGACCGACCGGGAGCGTGAGATCGCCTTCCTCGCGGCCGCGGGGCTGTCCGTCGGGCAGATCGCCAGGCAGCTGTTCCTGCCGCCGCAGGCCGTCAGCGAACACCTCGCGAGCGTCTTCGGCAAGCTCGGGGTGGCCTCAGCCGCTCAGCTCGGCCCGTGGCTCGGTGAGCCGGTGCCGCGGCAGAGCGGCCCGCGCTAGGCGACCGCACCGCGCTAGAGGTTGCCGCGGCGCTCCTGCTCGCGCTCGATCGCCTCGAACAGCGCCTGGAAGTTGCCCTTGCCGAAGCCGAGCGAGCCGTGCCGCTCGATGAACTCGAAGAACACCGTCGGCCGGTCGCCGACCGGCTTGGTGAAGATCTGCAGCAGGTACCCGTCCTCGTCGCGGTCGACCAGGATGCCGCGCGACTGCAGCTCCTCGACCGGCAGCCGGACCTCGCCGATCCGGCCGCGCAGCACCGGGTCGGTGTAGTACGAGTCGGGCGCCGACAGGAACTCGACGCCGCGGGCCCGCAGCTCGTCCACCGTCGCGCAGATGTCGGGGGTGGCCAGGGCCAGGTGCTGCACGCCGGGGCCGCCGTAGAACTCCAGGTACTCGTCGATCTGCGACTTCTTCTTGCCCGCGGCGGGCTCGTTGAGCGGGAACTTCACCCGGTGGTCACCGCTGGCGACCACCTTGCTCATCAGCGCCGAGTACTCGGTGGCGATGTCGTCGCCGATGAACTCGGCCATGTTGGTGAAGCCCATCACCCGGTTGTAGAACGCGACCCACTCGTCCATGTCGCCGAGCTCGACGTTGCCCACCACGTGGTCGAGCGCGACGAACGCCGGCGTCACCGCGGGCGTCTCGCTGGTGCGGGCCACGTAGCCGGGCAGGTAGGGACCGTGATAGCGGGAGCGGTCGACCAGCGTGTGGACGGTGTCGCCGTAGGCCTTGATGCTCGCGGTGCGCACCGTGCCGTTCTCGTCGGTGCTGTCGCGGGCTTCGGTCACGACCGTCGCCCCCGCCGCTCGCGCGTGCGCGACGCACTTGTCCACGTCCGGCACCTCGAGTGCCACGTCCATCACGCCGTCACCGTGACGCCGGTGATGCTCGGCGACCGGGCTGTCCGCGCCGACCGCGCCCTTGATGACGAACCTGACCGTGCCGGCCCGCAGCACGTAGGCGTGGTGGTCGCGGTTGCCGGTCTCGGGACCCGAGTACGCCTCAAGCCGCATCCCGAACGCCAGCTGGAAGTACAGCGCCGACTGCGTAGCGTTCCCCGCCGCCCAGACCAGCGCGTCCCAGCCGGCCACGGGGAACGGGTCGCCGCTGATGTCGTGGGCCACCACGCCCGTCAGCGTGTCGGTGTCGAGATGCTCCTGGATAGCGGTCATCGGTGCCTCCGGTGCCGTAGCAAGTCAAAGTCCTTTCAGTTATCAGAACGGGTGCGGCCTCCCCTGGTCAACCGACCCATCTTCCGCTAGCCGAGTTGAGCATTTTGCGGAGTTGCTGTGGTAGTAAGCTATGCAGATTGACTAGTTAACGTTGCAGGCCGGCTGAGCGGAGGACACCGGGATGGCCGAACTCGACGCGCTTGACCTCGCGCTGGTGACCGCGCTGCGGGACAGCCCGCGGGCGGGGGCACTCGAGCTGTCCAGGCTCACCCGGGTAGCCAGGGCGACGGTGGAGTCCCGGCTCAAGCGGATGGAGCAGGCCGGCGTGATCACCGGTTACGGCCCCGACGTGGACGTGGCCGCCGCGGGGTTCGCCGTGCTCGCGTTCGTCACCCTGTCGATCGCCCAGGGGGCGCTTGACGCGGTCGCCGCCGACCTCGCGGCGATCCCCGCGGTGCTCGAAGCGTATGCCGTCACCGGCTCTGACGACGTGGTGTGCAAGGTCGCCGCGACCTCGCACGCCGACCTGCAGCAGGTGCTGCTTCGCATCGACTCCTCACCGTCCGTGGCCCGGTCGACCTCGGCCATCGCCCTGTCCACCGTTATCGCACCGCGCGACCTGCCGCTGCTGCGGTCCCGGGCCCCGGCCGCGGTGCCCCGCTCTCCCGCGTTTCGCTGACGCCCGACCCCGCGTCCGCGTCGGCGCGGGCGCCGCCGTCGGCGCGGGCGTCGCTCCGCCGTCACAGTCCGAGTCCGAGTCCGAGTCCGCCAAGCCTGGCGCTCCGCCTCCGGCCACCCCACATCAGCGCCGGCAACTCACCAGCATCCACGACCCGCCAGCACCGTCCGCCACCAGCCCGCGCCAGAGCCGAACTCCGGCAGCACCTTCCCGCCCTGCGGCACCTTCCTGCTCCGCCAGCACCCTCGCCACACTCGGACCACCGCCTCATCGGTAGCTGGTGATTCACCAGCGTTTCGCGACTCATCCGCTTCTTGCGCCTCGTCGGCGGCTGACGATCCGGGCAATTGCGCGGAACTATTTGTCTGAATGGAAACTCTTATGTACTATACTCGAAAAAGTTTCCAAGATATTTCTCCTAACTGTACATATGATGCTTGGGTGGCCAGGGTGAATAGCGCGTCCGGCCAGAGTTCCGGGACCGAGCCGTCCTGGCGGAAACCGGCTTACTTGTGACCGCACCGGGGCGCAGCCCGCGGTATTCGAGGTAGCCGGTGGTGCGGGACTCGGTCCGTGTTGCCTGAAGTAGCCAGTGGTGCGGAAGTCGGTCCGCGCTACTCGAAGTAGGCGATGGTGCGGAACTCGATGCTGTGGCGCGGTTGGGCCGCTCGTACAGAGGTGTCATGGAACGCGGTGTGCGGTACCCGCCAGGCCCGTGACTGGTCGCTGTCGTTGAGCGTGAACAGCAGGATCTCATCCGGTGTCATGTCCGGGAAGTACCACCACTCGTGGGCCGGGTTGTGGTGGAACTCGAACCCGCTCGCGCCGGGGGCGTCCTCCGGCATCGGCGCGTACAAGTCGCCGGGGATCTTGTCCACGAAGTACATCCGGTTGTCCAGTCCTTCGCCTGGCCCCACGCTGCGGTAGTCGCATACGGCCAGCGGCCAGTCCTGCGGCGGCGGGCTGAAGACCCGCCACAGGCTGGTGATGAGCGCCCGCCGGAACCCCGGCCCGCCCGGGCAATGAGCGGCGTAGGCCGTCGCGGCGCGGTGCCGGGCGCCGGCCACCGAGAAATCGTCGTGGACCAGGGCGGCTTGCGGCTGCGAAGCGTGCTCGCCTGGCGCCGCGGAACGGCGCAGCGTCCACCCGAGCGTCGCCACCCGGTCGGCGCCCGTGTAGGACCGCACGAACCGCGCCACCTCGCCGGTGTACACGCGGTCTACCTCGTCCCGGTCGGTGAAGTCGGCCACCGCCGAGCCGTGGCCGATCAGCGCGAAGCCGTTGCGGTCGAGGGTGAACTGGCCGCTGACCGGGCGCCCGTCCCGGATCCGCATCTGATGCGCGCGGTAGCTGCCGGTATTGACGCTGTCGCCGGGCGCGGTGAACCGGCGGAGCACCGTGGACTCGGGAGCGAGGTAACTGAGCTCACCGGGGACCGTCTGCATCCGCGCGCCGCCGACCATCCGCACCGCCGCCTTTCCTGCCGGGCGGCCTGGCCAAAGCCCGCCGCGCCGTCCTGCCAAGCGGGCCTGTGCAGCCCGCTGCCCGGCCCGCCTGGCGACCCGTCGTCTTCCAGTCAAGGGCGGCCGGGCCGCGCTGTCTACGGCGCCCGGCAACCGCGGCACGGCGGGACAATC
>DASYAD010000207.1:0-23991 GCA_036501515.1 Trebonia sp.
GGCCTTCCAGTGCGACACCGCGAGCGCGGTGTCGAGCAGGTCGACCCGTCCGACGGCCTCCTCGATCGAGCGGAGGCCGAGCGCGGCCAGGTACTCGCGGACCTCTTCCGCGATGAACTGGAAGAAGTTGACCACGAACTCGGGCTTGCCGGAGAACCGGCTGCGCAGCTCGGGGTTCTGGGTGGCGACGCCGACCGGACAGGTGTCCAGGTGACACACCCGCATCATGATGCAGCCGCTGACCACCAGCGGCGCGCTGGCGAAGCCGAACTCCTCCGCGCCGAGCAGCGCCGCGATGACCACGTCGCGGCCGGTCTTGAGCTGGCCGTCGACCTGGACCACGATGCGGTCGCGCAGCTTGTTGCGCAGCAGCGTCTGCTGGGTCTCGGCGAGCCCCAGCTCCCACGGCGCGCCCGCGTGCTTGAGCGAGGTCAGCGGGGCGGCGCCCGTGCCGCCGTCGTGACCGGAGATCAGCACCACGTCGGCGTGCGCCTTGGAGACGCCCGCGGCGACGGTGCCGACGCCCACCTCGGCGACGAGCTTGACGTGCACCCGCGCGGCCGGGTTGGCGTTCTTCAGGTCGTGGATAAGCTGCGCCAGGTCCTCGATCGAGTAGATGTCGTGGTGCGGCGGCGGCGAGATCAGCCCCACGCCGGGCGTGGAGTACCTGGTCTTGGCGATCCACGGGTACACCTTGTGCCCTGGCAGCTGCCCGCCCTCACCCGGCTTGGCGCCCTGCGCCATCTTGATCTGCAGGTCGTCGGCGTTCACCAGGTACTCGCTGGTAACGCCGAACCGGCCGGACGCGACCTGCTTGACGGCAGAGCGCCGCAGGTCGCCGTTGGCGTCGGGGATGAACCGCTCGGGGTCCTCGCCGCCCTCGCCGGTGTTGGACCGGCCGCCGATCCGGTTCATCGCGATCGCGAGCGTCTCGTGCGCCTCGGCGGAGATCGACCCGTAGGACATCGCCCCGGTAGCGAACCGCCGCAGGATCAGCTCGATCGGCTCCACATCATCGATCGGGATCTTCTGAACGGGAGCGGCTGACTCCCCCGGCTCATCGATTCCCTTGATGCGGAGCAGGCCGCGCAGCGTGTTCAGCTTCGCCGCCTGATCGTCGATCAGCGCGGTGTATTCCTTGAAGATCTCGTAGCGGCGGCTGCGGGTGGCGTGCTGCAGCTTGAAGACCGTCTCGGGGTTGAACAGGTGCGGCTCGCCCTCACGCCGCCACTGGTACTCCCCGCCGATCTCCAGCCGACGGTGGCTGAGGCCGGCGCCGCCCGCGCCCGTGACCCCGGCTAGCGCTGTGGCGGCCCGCCGGGCCGCTTCCTGTGCCAGCACGTCGAACCCGACGCCGGACAGCCGCGAGGCGGTGCCCGTGAAGCAGGCGGCGATGACTTCCTCGCCCAGGCCGATCGACTCGAAGATCTGCGCGCCGGTGTAGGACGCGACGGTGGACACGCCCATCTTCGACATGATCTTGAGCAGGCCCTTGTTGAGGGCCTTGATCAGGTTCTTCTCGGCCCGGTCGGCCGGGACTTCCCGGCCCGGGGTGCCGAGCTCGCCGCGGACCGCGAGGTCGCGGACGGTCTCGATGGCCAGGTACGGGCAGACCGCCGCGGCGCCGTAGCCGACGAGCAGCGCGATGTGGTGACACTCGCGGGCGTCGCCCGATTCGACGATCAGCCCGACCCGGGTCCTGGTCTTCTCGCGGATCAGGTGGTGGTGCACCGCGCCGGTCAGCAGCAGCGACGGTATCGGTACCAGCTTGTCGTGCTCGGGGCCGCGGTCGGACAGGACCAGGAGCCTGGCGCCGTTGAAGATGGCCGTGGTGACCTCGGCGCAGATCTCGCTCAGGCGCTCCCGCAGGCCGTCGCCGCCGCCTGCCGGGTCGAACCGGCCGTCCACGACGTAGGCGGCGAAACCGGGCATGTTCCCGTTGTCGTTGATGTGCACCAGCTTGGCCAGGTCCTGCTCGCCGATGACAGGGAACGGCAGCACCACCTGCCGGCAGGATGCGGGGCCTGGGTCGAGGAGGTTGCGCTCAGGGCCGGTGCTCGTGGACAGCGAGGTGATCAGTTCCTCGCGGATCGAGTCCAGCGGCGGGTTGGTGACCTGCGCGAACAGCTGAGCGAAGTAGTCGAAGACCAGCCGCGGCTTGTCAGAGAGCACGGCGACCGGGGTGTCGGTGCCCATCGAGCCGATCGGCTCAGCGCCGGCCCGCGCCATCGGGGCCAGGATGAGGCGCAGCTCTTCTTCCGTGTAGCCGAACGTGCGCTGGCGGGTCAGCAGGCCCGCCGCCGTGGGCACCGGGCGGACACGGTCAGGCAGGTCGTCCAGGTGAACCAGGCCCGCGTGCAGCCAGTCCTGGTAGGGCTGCTGGGCGGCGAGCTCCGACTTGACCTCTTCGTCCTCGACGATCCTGCCCGCGGCGGTGTCGGCCAGGAAGATCCGGCCGGGCTGCAGGCGGCCGCGGCGCACGACCCGGGCCGGCTCGATGTCGAGCACGCCGACCTCGCTGGCCAGGATGACCAGGCCGTCGCTGGTGACCCAGTACCGGCCAGGGCGCAGGCCGTTCCGGTCGAGCACGGCGCCGACCACGGTGCCGTCGGTGAACGCGATCAGCGCGGGGCCGTCCCAGGGCTCCATCATCGCGGAGTGGTACTGGTAGAACGCGCGGCGCCGGTCGTCCATCTCCTCGTGGTTCTCCCACGGCTCGGGAATCATCATGAGCAGCGCGTGCGGCAGCGACCGGCCGCCCAGGTGCAGCAGTTCCAGGCACTCGTCGAACGACCCGGAATCGGAACCGTCCGGGTCGAGGATCGGGAAGAGCCGTTCGATGCCCTTGCCTGACGCGGACGCGGGGATCAGCGGTGACTCGAGCATCGCCTCGCGGGCGCGCATCCAGTTCCTGTTGCCCTGGACGGTGTTGATCTCACCGTTGTGCGCCACGTAGCGGTAGGGGTGGGACCGCGGCCAGGACGGGAACGTGTTGGTGGAGAACCGGGAGTGGACCAGCCCGATGTTGCTCTCGTAGCGCTCGTCGTTCAGGTCGGGGAAGAACGGCCCGACCTGCGGCGCGGACAGCATGCCCTTGTAGACCACCGTCCGCGAGGACAGCGAGGCGAAGTACACGTCGGCTTCGTGCTCGGCCCGCTTGCGCAGGCAGAAGGCGAGCCGGTCGAGGTCGAGGCCGCCCTCACCGTCCGCGCCCGCCACGAACAGCTGCGCGAGATGCGGCAGCACCTCAAGCGCGCCGGGGCCGCAAGCGGCCTCGTTGACCGGCACGTCGCGCCAGCCGAGGACCGTCAGCCCCTCGTCAGCGGCCAGGTCAGCGATCCGGGCGCAGGCACGGGTCCGTTCTGGCTGATCGACTGGAAGGAACGCGAGGCCGGCGGCATAGCTGCCCGCCTCGGGCAGACCGAAGCCGGCGACCGCGCGGAAGAAGCGGTCGGGAACCTGGGTGAGGATGCCGGCTCCGTCGCCGGTGTCCGGGTCGGCGCCCGCCGCGCCGCGGTGCTCCAGGTTGCATAGAACGCGAAGGGCACTGGCCACGACGTCGTGACCGCCTGCGGCCCGCAGGTCCGCGACGAAACCCACACCACAGGCATCGTGTTCGAACCGACTGTCGTAAAGCCCCTCAACTGCGGCAGGCACCATCAACACTCCTGTCGTCATATATCCGCTGTACTGCGCTTGCTGCGGTGGGGACGACGCTGGCCCTGCTGCTACACGTAAGTTACATAGAGATTACATGACTGGTGAATCCCTTACCAGAGGCGACTTGTGAGGCCTCTGATCGGATCTGGTGCACGTGCGACTGCTGAGCACATCGTGATGGCCGCGTCGACGGGCACCGGCGCGTCGCCGTCACCCCACCGCCAGGAGCCTGGTGATGATCGGTAGGACACCGATACCCAGCCAAAACAGGCCGAAACCGGGATTGTTCGCGCCCGCCGCCGAGCGCCGGCGGCATAGCCGCCGGCCCCCTTTCCCGGCAGCCTCCGGCATCACCCGCAGTAACGCCCTTATCGCCCTTTACGCGAATTTCGCGGCCGAATGTGGCGAAATTCTCATGACGGACGGCGGGCCGAAGAGCAACGAGACAGCAGCGAACCGATGATGCCCCGGTGGCCAGGGTGACACACGCGAAGGCGCCTGCCTGGCTATCCTCGGCGGACGCCCGCCGCTAGTTCGGCCGTGAACTCGCGTACGGCGGCGACGGCGTCGGCCGGGGTGGCGGCCGCGGCCAGGCGGCGGACGTAGGCGGAGCCGACGATCACGCCGTCGGCGAATTCCGCCACCTGCCGGGCCTGCGCGCCGCTTGACACGCCGACGCCGACGGCGGCGGGCAGGTCCGTGTGCTCGCGGATGTGGGCGACGACGCCGGCCGCGCTCGAGCTGAGCGCGTCCCTGGCGCCGGTGACGCCCATCAGGCTCACCGCGTAGACGAAGCCGCGGCACAGGCGGGTGATCGTCGCCACGCGCTCGTCCGGTGAGGACGGCGCGACCAGGAACACCCGGTCGAGCTGGTGCGCGTCGGACGCCGCCAGCCAGGGGCCGGCCTCTTCCGGTGTCAGGTCAGGGGTGATCAGCCCCGCACCGCCGGCGCTGGCGAGGTCGCGGGCGAACGCGTCCGCACCGTAGTGGTCGACCGGGTTCCAGTAGGTCATCACGACGGCGGCCACGCCGGCGTCGGCGATCGCGCTGACCGTGTCGAAGACGTCCTTGACCCTGGTGCCGTTCTTGAGCGCCTGGTAGACGGCGTCGGCGACCACGGGGCCGTCCATGAGCGGGTCGGAGTAGGGCAGGCCCACCTCGATGACGTCGGCGCCTGCCTCGGCCATCGCCACGGCGGCCCTGATCGCGGTCTGCTTGTCGGGGAAGCCGGCCGGGAGGTAGCCGACGAGGGCGGCGCGGTCTTCGGCGGCGGCCTTCTCGAACGCGGTGCTGACAGTGCTCATCTGTTGCTCGACCTCACACGCCGAAGTAGGCGGACGCGGTGGCCACGTCCTTGTCGCCGCGACCGGACAAGTTGACCAGGATCAGCGCGCCGGGACCGAGCTCGCGGCCGAGCCGGATGGCGCCCGCGACCGCGTGCGAGGACTCGAGCGCGGGAATGATCCCCTCGGTCTTGCACAGCGCCGCGAACCCCTCCATCGCCTCGGCGTCGCTCACCGAGCGGTACTCGGCCCGGCCGGTGTCCTTCAGCCAGGAGTGCTCGGGGCCGACGCCCGGGTAGTCGAGGCCGGCCGAGATCGAGTGCGTGTCCAGGGTCTGTCCCTCGTCGTCCTGCAGCACGTAGGTGCGCATTCCGTGCAGCACGCCGGGGCTGCCGAGGGTCAGCGTGGCGGCGGACCGTTCCGGCCTGCCGTCACCGTCGCCGCCCGCCTCGCAGCCGATCAGCCGTACCCGCTCGTCGGGGATGAACGCGTGGAACACGCCGATCGCGTTGCTGCCGCCGCCGACGCAGGCGACCACCGCGTCAGGCAGCCGCCCGGTCAGCTCGAGCACCTGGCCGCGGGCTTCGACGCCGATGATCCGCTGGAAATCACGGACCATCATCGGGAACGGGTGCGGGCCGCCCACCGAGCCGATGCAGTAGTGGGTGTCGTCCACCGTGCTGACCCAGTCCCTGAACGCCTCGTTCATGGCGTCCTTCAGCGTTTTAGTGCCGGCCGTCACCGGAACCACGGTCGCGCCCAGCATCCGCATCCGCGACACGTTCAGCGCCTGGCGCCTGGTGTCTTCCTCGCCCATGTAGACGACGCACTCGAGCCCGAGCAGCGCGCAGGCGGTCGCGGTCGCCACGCCGTGCTGGCCGGCGCCGGTCTCGGCGATGACCCGGGACTTGCCCATCCGCTTGGTCAGCAGGACCTGGCCGAGCACGTTGTTGATCTTGTGTGAGCCGGTGTGCGCGAGATCCTCTCGCTTGAGCAGGATCCGCGCGCCGCCCGCGAACTCCGCCCCGAACCGCTTCGCCTCGGTGACCAGCGTGGGCCTGGCCGCGTAGTTCCTGAGCAGGTCGTCAAGCTCCGCCGTGAACGCGGGGTCCTTCCTGGCGGCCTCGTACTCCTTGGCGAGCTGCTCGATGGCCGCCATCAGCGACTCAGGCGCGAACAGGCCACCGTGGGGACCGAAGTGCCCGGCGGTGTCAGGAACTGGGCTGATGTCGGGTTCTGCGGGTGCGGTACTCACGCCCGCCACCTTATCGCCCTAGTCGCGCTCGCTGCGCAGCGCCGGATGCGACCCCGCGGTCACCAGGTCGGCGACGGCCGCGCGGGGATCCTTCTCGGTGACCAGGGACTCGCCCACCAGCACGGCGTCGGCGCCGGCGGCGGCGTAGGCGAGCAGGTCGTGCGGGCCGCGCACGCCCGACTCGGCGATCTTGACGATGCCGTCAGGTACCCGGGGCGCGAGCCGCGCGAACAGGCTCCTGTCCACCTCAAGCGTGGCCAGGTTGCGCGCGTTCACCCCGATGACGGTGGCGCCGGCGTCCACCGCCCGCTCGAGTTCTTCGTCGGCGTGCACCTCGACCAGCGGCAGCAGGCCGATGCTGTGCGCCCGCTCGACCAGCGAGACCAGGGCCGGCTGCTCGAGCGCGGCGACGATGAGCAGCACCAGGTCGGCGCCGTGGGCACGGGCCTCCCACAGCTGGTAGGAGCTGACCACGAAGTCCTTGCGCAGCACCGGGATCTGCACGGCCCGCCGGACCGAGGCGAGGTCCTCAAGCGATCCGCCGAAGCGCCGCTGCTCGGTCAGCACGCTGATCACCCGCGCGCCGCCCGCCTCGTAGTCGCCCGCGAGCGCGGCCGGGTCGTCGATCGCGGCCATCGCGCCGCGGGACGGGCTGGCCCGCTTGACCTCCGCGATCACGCTGACGCCGTCGGCCTTGAGCGCGGCCAGCGCGTCGAGCGGGGACGGGGCCTTCCTGGCCTGGTCCTTTAGTTGCTCAAGCGAGACGCGCGACTGACGCTCGGCCAGGTCGGCGCGTACTCCTTCGAGGATCTCGTCGAGCACACTCACCGGGGTTCCGCCGTCTCCTCAAATGGGAAATGTTGCGCCACCGATGCTAGCCGCCCGCCTGAGGCGTTCCCGGCGGCCCCCCGGAAGTTTGCCTTCGCTATGCATTGGTCTTACGTTCACGTTGCGCGGCCCGGTCGCCGGCCGCGTGCTCAACGTCCAGGTCGTCACCGGTCAGGCGGTCGTCAGCGGCCTCGTACTCGGTGGGATCCTCGCCGCCGTTGAGCGTCTCCCACATGGTGGCCGAGTCGAGCGCCCGGGAGCGCCCGCCGGGACCCGCCGCCCGGCCGCCCGGTGAGCCGTGGCCCTCCGGCGCGTCGTACCGGGACCCCATCACCGGCCAGTCAGGCCCGCGCAGCGCGGTGGCCAGGCCGGCCAGGAAAATAAGCAGCGCGCCCGCCGCCACCGCGACGTGCCAGGGGGTGCCCGTCATGATCGCGTGGCCGGCCGAACCTGAGATAACGAGCGCCCCGCCGGACGACGAGCCGCTGGTGGTCGAGCCCGCCGCCCCTGAGACGGCGGCCGACTCGGGCGAGGCGACCTTGGACGCGGCGACCGACAGCACCGTCGCGGCGGTGACCGAGGTCATCACGGCCACCCCTGCCCCGGCGCCGAACAGCGCCAGCAGCACCCCGGCCACCCGCCTGAGCACTCCCTTGGTGGCGATGACCGCGGCCAGGCCCGCCAGCGCGGCGAGGGCGAGCGCGCCCGCCAGCGGCACCAGGTCGGAACCGGACACGTCGATCACCTGTGCGGTCAGCGGCTTCGGCTCGGCGAAGACCGCCTGCGCCCACCGCTGCCGGACGGCAAGCAGGATCAGCCCCGCGCCGACGGCGCCAGCCAGCAGGGCATAGCCGTACTCGCGCTTCGCCTGCGCGGCGGCGCTGGCCCGCCGGGCGGTAACGGCCGGCTGGGCCGCGGGCGTCTGTCCGGCCTGGCCGCTGCCCGGCTGCTCGCCGCTCATGCGCGGACCGCCTCCGGCCGCTCGCCGGTCACGCTGCCGAGCACGTCGGCGTCGAAGCAGGTGCGGTCACCGGTGTGGCACGCGGCCCCCACCTGGTCGACCTTGACCAGCACGGTGTCGCCGTCGCAGTCGAGCGCGACTGACTTGATCCACTGCTGGTGCCCGGACGTGTCGCCCTTCACCCAGTACTCCTGCCGGCTGCGCGACCAGTAGGTGCACCGGCCGGTGGTCAGCGTGCGGTGCAGGGCCTCGTCGTCCATCCAGCCGACCATCAGCACTTCGCCGGTGTCGTGCTGCTGGGCGACGGCGGGGAACAGGCCGTCGGCGTCCCGCTTGAGCCGGGCGGCGATCTGCGGGTCCAGGCTCGACGGGCGCGCTGGCTGCGTCATCGGTGACCTCGTCTCTCAAGTTCCTGGGGTGATCTGTCTTCCTGGGGCGATCCGGGCAGGTACAGCCTACGACCTCCCCGTCACACCGAGCCGAGCCGTTTACCGCCCGGCCGCCATTCCCGTGCCCCGGCGTGCCGGTCCGGGGCCGGCCAGGAAAACGTCAGCACTTACCATTCTTGCGTGACCAACGCGCAGGACGAGCGGGCGGCGCTTGCCGCGCTGCTGGAAGAGACAGGCCCGGACGGGCCCACCCTCTGCGAGGGCTGGCAGACCCGTGACCTCGCGGCGCACCTGGTCCTTCGTGAGCGCCGGCCGGACGCCGCCGTCGGGGTGATGGGCGGCCCGCTCGCCCCGTACACGGCGCGGGTACAGCAGCAGTTCCTCGACCGCTACTCGTACCAGGACCTGGTCACGCAGTTCCGGTCGGGACCGCCGCGGCTGTCGCCGTTCGCGATCACCGCCCTGGACGAGGCGGCCAATGCCGTGGAGTACTTCGTGCACCACGAAGACGTGCGCAGGGCGAGCGCGGGCGACTGGACGGAGCGGGAGCTCAGCCCGGCCATGTCCGAACTGCTGTGGAAGCGGCTCAAGAGCGCGCGGCTGCTGCTGCGCTCGGCCCCGGCCGGGATCGTGCTCGCCCGCGAGCACAACGGCAAACTGGACCTCATCATCGCGAAGACGGCCGCGCCGACCGTCACCGTCACCGGCTCCCCAGCCGAGCTGACCCTGTGGTCCATGGGCCGTACGAGCGCGAGCCACGTGGCTCTGGACGGCCCGCCAGGCGCGGTCGAGACGCTCAGTGCCTGGCGGTGCTAACACGCCCGCCCGCGGCCTGCTGACCGCCGCGGGAGGGTCCGGTTTGCCATCGGGCCCTCGCGCGGCGGCCGCGGGGCACGTGATCGTCCCCCGGGAGATCTCAGTAACGGTCGCCGCGGCGGATTTCCCTGCGGCGGCTCCCGCCGACCAGCTTGTAGGCTACGTACCCGCCGCCCGCGATGACGGCCACGAAGAGCAGCGCGCCGAGCAGGCCGAGGAATACGTGGACAAGAGAGTCCAGAACGAAGAAGACAACAATGCCGCCGATCACAACTGCGGCGACCTTGGCCAGGTTCATCGCGGCGTCCCCTTTCTTGTAGGGCACATCCGATAATAGTCGGGCCGGCTGTGAGAAGCGCCGGCGGCAGGTAAGAGTTAGGGAAGACTCAGGGTTTACCCGGACACCACCGGGCTGTCCTGGCGGGAAGGAACTACGACAGATGCAGGCGTTTGGTATCGACATCGGCGGCACCGGGATCAAGGGCGCGCCGGTGGACCTTGCCACGGGAAAGCTGCTCGGCGACCGGAAGAAGATCCTCACACCGCAGCCGTCGACCCCTGAGGCGGTCACGAAAGTGGTGAAGGAGGTCGTCAAGTCGTTCGACTGGAGCGGGCCGACCGGGGCGACCTTCCCTGGCGTGGTGATCGGCGGCATCATCCGCTCGGCGGCCAACGTGGACAAGTCCTGGATCGACACGGACGCGGCGACGCTGTTCGCCAAGGCGATCGGCTCCGAGGTGGCGGTGCTCAACGACGCCGACGCGGCCGGGGTCGCCGAGGTGACGTTCGGGGCCGGCGCCGGGGTGAAGGGGTCGGTGCTGATGCTGACCTTCGGCACCGGGGTCGGTTCCGCGCTGTTCACCGACGGCGTGCTGGTGCGGAACACCGAGCTCGGGCACATCGAGATCCGCGGCAAGGACGCGGAGAAGCGCGCGTCCGAGCACGCCAAGGTCGAGCACGAGTGGGGCTGGAAGGACTGGACCGAGCGGGTGTCCGAGTACATGCATCACATCGAGGCGCTGATATCCCCCGACCTGATCATCGTCGGCGGCGGTATCAGCAAGGAATCGGAGAAGTGGGTGCCGATGCTGAGCGGCATCCGGGCCAAGATCGTGCCCGCCGCCCTGCTCAACGACGCCGGCATCGTCGGCGCCGCGATGGCGGCCGGCGGCCACTCCGCCGCGCACTAGGCAGCCTGACGGCATCCGGGTCCCCCGGCGCGCGGATCGCGCCGGGGGCACACGTCATCAGTGGGTCCCCGGATCAAGGTACGGAACGGGGCGAGGTGACACCGTCATCCTGAGCTGTCAGCGGACCGGGTGGCCGGCCTCCCGCAGGGTGTCCTTGACCTCGGCGATCCGCAGCGTTCCGAAGTGGAAGACGCTGGCCGCGAGCACCGCGTCCGCGCCCGCGTCGACGGCGGGGGCGAAGTGGCCGAGCGTGCCCGCGCCGCCGCTGGCGATGACGGGGACCGTGACCGCGTCCCGCACCAGCCGGATGAGTTCCAGGTCGAAACCCGCCTCGGTGCCGTCGGCGTCCATCGAGTTGAGCAGGATCTCGCCCGCGCCGAGGGCGGTAGCCCGGCGGGCCCAGTCGACCGCGTCGATGCCGGTGCCGGTGCGGCCGCCGTGCGTCGTCACCTCGAAGCCGCTCGGAGTCGCCGGCGCGTCCGCCTTGACCCGCCTGGCGTCCACCGACAGGACCACGCACTGGGAGCCGAACTGCCTGGCGGCCTCCGCGAGCAGCGCCGGGCGGGCGATCGCGGCGGTGTTCAGCGACACCTTGTCCGCGCCGGCCCGCAGCAGCGCGTCGACGTCGGCCGTCGAGCGGACGCCGCCGCCGACCGTCAGCGGGATGAACACCTGCTCGGCGGTGCGGCGCACCACCTCGTACATCGTGTCCCGGCCGCCGCTTGAGGCGGTGATGTCGAGGAACGTCAGCTCGTCGGCGCCTTCGGCGTCGTAGCGGGCGGCGAGTTCCACCGGGTCGCCCGCGTCGCGCAGGTTCTCGAAGTTCACGCCCTTGACCACCCGCCCGGCGTCCACGTCGAGGCAGGGAATGACCCGGACCGCGACGGTCACCGTGACACCGCCGCGAGTGCCTCCTGGAGCGTGAACGCGCCCGCGTACAAGGCCTTGCCGACGATGGCGCCTTCGACGCCAACCGGTGTCAGGCTGGCGAGCGCCCGCAGGTCGTGCAGGCTGGAGACGCCGCCGCTGGCCACGACAGGGGCACTGGTACGGGAGCAGACATCGCGGTAGAGATCCAGGTTGGGACCGCGGAGCATGCCGTCCTTGAGCACGTCGGTGATCACGTAGCGGGCACAGCCCTCGGCGTCGAGACGGGCCAGGGTCTCGTAGAGGTCGCCGCCCTCCTGCGTCCAGCCGCGGGCGGCCAGGGTGGTGCCGCGCACGTCAAGCCCGACCGCGATTCGCATCCCGTGGGCGGCGATGATCTGGCGGACCCACTCCGGCTTCTCCAGCGCCGCCGTGCCGATGTTGACCCGGGCGCACCCGGTGGACAGGGCCCGCTCCAGGGAGGCGTCGTCGCGGATGCCGCCGGACATCTCGACCCGCACGTCCAGCTTGCCGACCACCTGGGCCAGCAGCTCGGCGTTGCTGCCGCGGCCGAAGGCCGCGTCCAGGTCGACCAGGTGAATCCACGCCGCGCCGGCCGACTGCCAGGCCAGGGCCGCGTCGAGGGGGTCGCCGTAAGACGTCTCAGACCCGGCGGCGCCCTGCACCAGGCGCACCGCCTGGCCCCCGGCGACGTCGACGGCGGGCAGCAGTTCCAATGAGGTCACGATCCCTCCTCGCTGACGCTCGTCAGGCCCGTTCCCCAGGTCGCAGTGCTTACTTGTTCGCTCGCAAGCTCGCTCACAGGGTCTCCAGCCAGTTAGAGAGGACGGCCGCGCCGGCGTCGCCGGATTTTTCCGGGTGGAACTGGGTGGCGGCGACCACGCCGCGTTCGACCGCGGCGGCGAACGGCTCGCCGTGCTCGGCCACGGTGACCGTCGCGCCGGCGTCGAGCAGCGGGCCCGCGTCGCGCATCCGCAGTCCGAACGAGTGCACGAAGTAGAAGCGGGTGCCGTCCGGGATGCCGGCGAACAGCGCCGAGCCAGCCGGGGCGTCGACGGTGTTCCAGCCCATGTGCGGCAGCACCGGGGCGTCGAGGCGGTCGACGGTGCCGGGGAACACGCCGCAGCCCGCCGTGCGCAGGCCGAACTCGACGCCCTGGTCGAACAGCACCTGCATGCCGACGCAGATGCCGAGGACCGGACGGCCCAGCTCGATCCGGCGGGCGATCGCCTTCTCGCCGCCGATGCCCCTGATGCCCGCCATGCAGGCCGCGAACGCGCCGACCCCGGGTACGACCAGGCCGTCGGCGTTGAGCGCGGCGTCCAGGTCGGCGGTGACGGTGACGTCCGCGCCGGCCCTGGCCAGCGCGCGCTCGGCCGAGCGCAGGTTGCCCGAGCCGTAGTCGAGGACCACGACCCCGGGTCCCGCGGCGCTGGCGGTCACGGGGCGGTGCCCGGGGCTGGCCGCCCTCGTTCGGAATCAGCGGTTCTCATCAGAGGATGCCCTTGGTGGAGGGGATGCCGGGCGCGCGCGGGTCGGCCGCGGCGGCCGCCCGCAGCGCCCGGGCGACGGCCTTGAACTGGGCCTCGACGATGTGGTGGGGATTGCGGCCGTAGAGCACGTGGACGTGCAGGCAGATGCCGGCGGAAAAAGCCAGCGACTCCCAGATGTGCCTGGTCAGCGTGGTGTCGTAGCTGCCGATCATCGGGGACATGCCGTCCGGTTCGCTGTGCACCACGTAGGGGCGGCCTGACAGGTCGACCGCGGCCCTGACCAGGGTCTCGTCAAGCGGCACGAGCGCGTCGCCGAAGCGGGAGATCCCCGACTTGTCGCCCAGGGCTTCCCTGAGGGCGTGGCCGAGGGCGATCGAGGTGTCCTCGACCGTGTGGTGCGCGTCGATCTCGGTGTCGCCCTTGCACCGCACGGTGAGGCCGAGGCAGCCGTGCTTGCCGAGCTGATTGAGCATGTGATCGAAGAACGGAACCCCGGTCTCTACCTCGACGGGCCCGGGACCGTCGAGGTCGAGCTCCACGAAGAGCTCGGTCTCCTTGGTCTCGCGGGAAATCCGGCCGACACGGCTGCCGGGGGCCTGGAATTCGGTCATAGCGTCAGTTCCTCCGTCAGAGCCTGCTTAAATGCCTCGTTCTCGGCCGGGGTGCCGACGGTGACGCGAAGCCAGCCCTTAGGTCCGGTGTTGCGGATGAGGACGCCGCGGTCGAGCAGCCCCTGCCAGACGGCGTCCCGGTCGGCGAAGACGCCGAACAGCACGAAGTTGGCGTCGCTGTCGGCGACCGTCAGGCCGCGTTCCCGCAGCCAGGCGACCAGGTCGTCGCGGTCGCGGCGCAGTGCCCCGACGGTCGCGAGCGGCTCGTCCCGGTGCGCGATGGCCGCCCGGGCGACCGCCTGGGTGACCGTCGAGAGGTGATAGGGCAGCCGCACCAGCAGCAGCGCCTCCACCACGGCCGGGTCCGCCGCCAGGTAGCCGAGCCTGGTGCCGGCGGCGGCGAACGCCTTCGACATCGTGCGCGACACTGCCAGCCGTGGCCGGCCGGGCAGCAGCGACAGCGCGCTCGGGGTGCCGGCCCGCACGAACTCGGCGTAGGCCTCGTCGACCACGACCAGGCCGGGGGCCGCGTCGTAGACCGCCTGGATCAGCGCCAGCGGCACCGAGGTACCGGTCGGGTTGTTAGGCGAGGTGACGAACACGACGTCGGGCTGGCGGGCGGCCACCTGCGCGGCCGCGGTGGACAGGCCGTAGTCCGCGTCGCGGCTGCCCTCGATCCATTCGGTCCCGGTGACCTGGGAGATCAGCGGGTGCATGGAGTACGAGGGCTCGAAACCGAGCGCGCTGCGGCCCGGGCCGCCGAAGGCCTGAAGCAGCTGCTGTATGACCTCGTTGGAGCCGTTGGCGGCCCACAGCTGCCGGGCGGTGAGGCCGTGGCCGAGATAGTCCGCCAGGTCCTTGCGCAGGTCGACGGCGTCGCGGTCGGGATAACGGTTGAGCGTCCCCGCGACGCCCGCGACGGCCTCGGCGATCGCCGCGCGCAGGCCCGCGCTCGGCGCGTACGGGTTCTCGTTGGTGTTCAGCTGGACGGGGACGTCGAGCTGGGGCGCGCCGTACGCGTGCAGGTGGCGCAGGTCGGCCCTGAGCAGCTCGCGGACCACCGCGGCGGCGCTTTCCGGCCCGCCGGCCGTCCCTGGCCCGGCCGGCGTCGCCGGCGTGGCGGGCGTCACCGGGCCTGGTCCGCTGACTTGGGCACCCGGACGCGGACGGCGGCCACGTGCGCGGCCAGGTCCTCGGCGCCGCCGAGGGCGTCTACCCGCGGCGCGACCGCGGCGAGGGAGTCGCGGTCACACTCGATGACGTTGACCACCTTGAGGTACGGGTAGACCGACAGGCCGCTGGTGTGCCGTGCGGTGCCGCCGGTCGGCAGCACGTGGTTGGAGCCCGCCAGGTAGTCGCCGAGCGAGACCGGGCTGTAGGGCCCGACGAAGATCGCGCCGGCGTTGCGGATCTGCCCGGCCACCTTGGCCGCGTCGTCGGTCTGGATCTCCAGGTGCTCGGGCGCCCAGGCGTCGGAGACCCGGCGGGCGGCGGGAATGTCGTCGACCAGCACATAGCCCGCCTGGCCGCGCAGCGCCGCCGTGACCCGCTCGCGGTGCACGGTGCGCGGCAGCTGGCGCGCCAGCTCCGCGTCGACCCGGGCCGGGGTGCCGGCGTCGGTGGTGATCAGCAGGCAGGCGGCCAGCTCGTCGTGTTCGGCCTGGCCGATCAGGTCGGCCGCGAGGTGGGCCGGGTCGGCCGTGTGGTCGGCGATGATCCCGATCTCGGTCGGCCCGTTCTCGCCGTCGATGCCGACGGTGCCCTGCAGCACCCGCTTGGCCGCGGCGACGTAGACGTTGCCGGGGCCGGTGATCACGTCCACCGGCTCGCACTCGTCGGTGCCGTAGGCGAACATCGCCAGGGCCTGGGCGCCGCCGACCGCGTGCACCTCGGTGATGCCGAGCAGCGCGCAGGCGGCGAGGATGGCGGGGTGCGGCAGGCCGCCGAACTCCCGCTGCGGCGGCGACGCGACGGCGATCGACTCGACGCCGGCCGCCTGGGCGGGCACCACGTTCATCACCACCGAGGACGGGTAGGCGACGAGCCCGCCGGGAACGTAGACGCCGGCCCGCTCGACCGGGATGAAGCGGGTCGAGACGCTCAGCCCGTCGGCCGGGCTGCTGTCCCTGCGGCCGGGCAGCTGCGCCTCGTGAACGACCCGGGCGCGCCGCGCGGCCTCGTCGAGCGCGTCCCTGACCCGCGGGTCGATGGTCTCCAGGGCATGGCTGATGGCTTCGGCGGGTACCCGGGTGCGGGCGAGGTCCACGCCGTCGAAACGGCTGGTGTACTCGCGCACCGCGGCGCCGCCGCGGTCACGCACGTCCTGCGTGATCGGCCGTACGAGCTCAACCGCGCGGTCGACGTCGAGGGCGGCGCGCGGGAGCACGCCGGCCAGCGCCTGGCGGGTGAGCCCGGCCGCGTCGCGGCCGCGCAGGTCGATCAGGGTCGTGACGGGGCTTGCCCCGCGGTCCGAAGTCACCTGCCTAGTTTACGAACGCCGCTGGCAGTGCGCAGATCCGTCCGCATGCTGGACAGCGGGTCGCGTTACCTGGACGTCGCCGTCGGGCCGGGCGGCGAGCGGTCCCCTTGCGGGCGGCGGGTCCCGCGCTACCCGGAGGTCGCCGTCGGGTCGGGCGTGGCCCGGCCCGGCCCGGTTGAAACGGCCGCGCTCGGTACCGCGGCGCTCGGGCGGGGGCCGCCGGGGGTGAACGCCGCCGACGATGACGGCGACGCCGTCGGGGCCGCCGTCGGCGGCGCCCCCGTGCTGACCGCTGTGCTGACCGGAGACGCTGTGCTGGCCGGGGACGCTGAGCCCACCGGAGCCCTGACCGGCGTCGGAACCGCGCTCGGCGCCTGCGTCCGCGGCGTCGGGGTCGCCCTGTCCGGCGAGGGCGAGGCGAGCGGGGAGAGCCGGGACTGAGCGGGCTGGGCGGGGGACGGGGAGGCCGTGCTTGCGATGCCCGCCGCCGCGCCGGCCAGGACGGCCACGGCGCACAGCGCCCCCGCCGCGGCGGCGGCCCGGCGTCGCCTGCGCAGCCGGCGGCCGCGCCCCATAATCGCGCTCACGTCGACCGCTCCGGTGTCCGCGACGGCGGGATCGCTGCCCGCGCGCAGCGCCTGGCGCAGCAGCTCGGTGTCAAGACCGGTCATGCCCGGTCACCTCCGATCGGCTGCGGGCGGGCCTCGTCGACGGCGCGGACGCGCAGCTTGGCCAGTGCCCGGGAACTGGTGGACTTCACAGTGCCGACGGTGATGCCCAGGTCGCTGGCCACCGCCGCCTCCGGCAGGTCGAACAGGTAGCGCATGACGACCACGGCTCGTTCCCTGACGGTGAGCGCGGCCAGCGCGCCGCGGACCCAGTGCCGCAGCGCCACCTCGTCCGCCGGGTCGGGGCTGCCCTGGTTGTCGGGCAGCTCGGCCGACGGGTACTCGCGGAGCTTGCGCCGCCAGCGGTCGGTGACGTGGTTGACGAGCACCTTGCGCGCGTAGGCGTAGGCGTCGTCGCGCCGCACGCGCGACCAGGCGGCGTAGGTGCGGACCAGGGCGGTCTGCGCGGCGTCTTCCGCGGTATGGCGGTCGCCGGTCAGCAGGTAGGCGGCGTGCCTGAGTCCGGGGTAGCTCGCCCGCGCGAATTCGGCGAAGTCCTCGTCTGCGCGCGCCATACCGTCCTTTCCCGTCCCGCCCGTCCGGTCTTCAGTCCCGGCCAGCCTTTCCGGCCCGCCGGGCGGGCCGCGGCGGTGAGCCGCCCGCTTGTCCTAATACGGCCGGCGGCGGCCAAAGGTTGCGACCGCGCGGCCGCAACTTTTACCGCGGTGCGACGTATTTCCCGGTGCTCGTGCCAATGTCACCACTCATCCAGGGAGCAAGCTCATGCGGTCAACAGGGAAGAAGCCACTGACGGCGTTCGGCGCGGCCCTCGGCGTCGCGGCGGGCCTGGCCCTCGCGGGCTGCTCCGGGGCGGCCGCGGTGCCCCGTTCCGGTCTCACCACGTCGGCCGCGGCGCACGCCGCGAGCACGCCGACGACCAGCACGGCGGCCACCAGCACCGCGACCAGCTCGGCGGCTGGCCCGGCGACGGCGGTTCCGTCGGCGTCAGCCCCGTCCCCGGTCCCGACGGCGTCCGCTTCGGCCGCGGCGCCCTCGGCGGTCCCGTCGGCGGCGAGGCCCGCAGGCGGCCCGGGGACCGCGCGGCCGGTTCCTGTCCCGGCCGGCCCGGCAGCGGCCACCCCGGTGCCGGTACCGACCTGCTCAGCCCGGCCGTGCACCGCGTCGCCGTCAGCGGTCGCGACGGGCGTGCCGTCGCCGGTCGCGTCGCCGACCCGGCCGGCCACGCCGACCCGGGCGCCGGCCCCGAGCGCCTCGCCGACGCGGTAGCGGCCGTGCCCCGGTACGGACAGCCGCGACCCGGGCTCACCGGCAGCTAAGCGCTTCGCTCGTGCGGGCAGCCGCTACCGGGGCTCACGCGCGGCTCAGCGCTTGCCCCATTCGGCGACGAGCACGACGAACGAGGTGAACAGCGGCCAGCAGGCCAGCGCGCTTTTCGCGCCGAGGCCGAGTGAGGCGTAGAACATCGTGCCGTTCGGGCTGGACGCGAGGTGCTGGTTATAGGCCGGCAGCCCGATCTGGCCGCCGAGCCACATCATGGCGAAACCGCCGCCGACCGCGCCGAGGATCAGCGCGAGCGCCACCGCCGCCCGGGCGAACCCGTCCCGCGGCGCGACCGCGAAGCGGTAGCCGAGCAGGCCGGTGAGCAGGCCCGCCACGGCCGCGATGGCGCAGAACCACACGTCGGCGCCGAAGAAGGCGCGGGTCTCCGCGTTGATCACCTCGGCGGTCCCGCTGCCGACTTCCTCGAGCATCGCCCGCGGCGCGACCTCGGCCCAGATCAGGCCGCCGAGCAGGCCGAGCAGCACGCTGCCGGCCAGCAGGGCCACGAACCAGGCGACCGAGCGGGCGTCCGGGCGCACCCCGCGCAATCCGGACCGACTTGACACCTCTGGCACCTCTGGCATCTGCGGCCCCAGCGAATAGCCCGACATCCCACCTCGCTCTCTCTCGCAGATCGTACGCGGAGACACCTCCTGCCGCCGCCCCGACCTGCGAGCGGGCGCCCGGGTCAGCGTCAGGCCGGCTGATGTGCCGTGGAATAAGGCGTTCTAGAACGGTCGAGGTTGTTTGGCTGCGGGGTCGCGGGGAAGCCGATGGTCGCAACGCGAGGTTCGGAGGTAACCGTGTCCGTTGGAGCAGTAATCGCGATCGTGGTCGTCCTGGTCATCCTCGCCGTGGTAGCCGCCCTGGCGACCAGGATGATGCGCCGGTCGGCCGAGCGCCGCAGTCTCGGCCCTGAATACAGCCGCCTGGTAGACGAGGTCGGCACCCGTAAGGCAAACGCCGAATACGACAAGCGCCGCCACCGCGTCGAAGGCCTCGGCATCACGCCGTTGTCAGAAGAGCGGCGCACGCTGTACAGCACCCAGTGGCTGGCAGCCCAGGAATCATTCATTGACAACCCCGTCGAGTCTGTCCGGTCGGCCCGGGCGCTGGTCACCGCCGTGGCCGCGGACCGCGGCTACGAGGTGACCGACGCTGGCCAGCTGCAGACGGACCTGTCGGTCTACCACGGCAGCCGGCTTGACGGCTACCGCAGCGCGCTGAGGGCAACCGACGGGACCGGCGACGTCGCCACCGAGAAGCTCCGCCAGGCGCTGCTCGACTACCGGGCGATGTTCCGCGACCTGGCCGAGATCAACGACGCCGACGATGAGACCGTCGCGACGACCGCGGCCCAGGGAACCACCGCCGACCCGCGGCCGGCCGCTGACCCCGTGACGACCGTGACCCCCGCCGCGGTCACCCCCGCTCCGGCGGAGGAGACCAACGAAGGGACCGGTCACCGGGTGTTCTGGCGCCGGGAAAGCCGCGAGACCAGCGGCGTGGCCGGCAACCAGTCCTGACACTGAACGCGGGGCTTCACGACACCCGCTATGCGTGAAGCCCCGCCAGTCATGACACCCCGCTTGTCATGACACCCCTGGCTGACGCCCCCGCTATGAGACGACAGCGCAGCCGGTTCGACACGAGAGGACAGACACACCCATGAGACTTCGATCCAATGACGCGTCAAGCGACGAGACCGCGGCCGAGACGGAAGCCGACGAGCGCACCGTGAACGACGGCACCGTCGACGACAGCACCGTGAACGACAGCGCCGTCGACGGCGGCGCCGCCGTGCGGCCCACGTTCACCCCCGCGGACGAGGTCGCCGACCCGGATGTGCCCGACGACGTGGCCGCCCAGCGGCCGACGGTGATCGAGCAGGCCGGCCCCGCCGACAACTACGCCCGCGAGGACGAAGCGCGCCAGGACTACGCCGACGGCGGCTACGAGGCCACTGACGTCGGCACGCCGGTCGTCGCCAGCGAGGTCGTCGAGGAAGACGACTACACCGACGCCGAGACGGACGAGCCCGCCGTGCGCTACGCGGAGGTCAAGACGTTCGACACAGCCGAGCCCGCGGACGACTACGCCGACGGCGCTGGCCGCGCCTCCGACGAGCCCGCGGCGTACGACAACACCGCGGCCGCGACCCCGGCGGCCTACGACGACACCCCGGCCGCCTACGACACCGCCGCGACGGCCACGCCGTCCGCCGCGACCGCGCAGGCCGCACCGGCGACCACCGCCAACCTGGACCAGCCGCTGCTCAGCGGGGACACCGAGCTGCTCTCGCAGTGGCAGCGGGTCCAGGCTGAGTTCGTCGACGACCCGCAGGTCGCGGTGTCCGGCGCGGCTGAGCTCGTCGAGCAGGCCGGCCAGGCGCTGGTCGACGCGCTGCAGCAGCGGCAGCGGCAGATGCGCTCGCTGTGGGACCACAGCGGCGACGGTGCGGGCACCCCGGGCGACGGCGCGGCCGACACCGAGCAGCTGCGGCAGATGATGCAGCGCTACCGGGCCCTGTTCAACCAGCTCTACCAGCCGGTCTGAACTTAGCCAGCCGCAAGGAGGCGGCGGTGCCCGGAAACGGGTGCCGCCGCCGTCTTTTTGCCCGCCCGGCCGCGCAGGGGCCGGTGGCCCGGGCGGAGTAAGCCGCCCCCGTTACGGATGAAAAAGACTTTTCCAGGTCAGCTGGCGATGCAGGACGGGCCGAGCAGCTGCTTGAGGTCGGCGTGCAGCGCGGGCGAGGCGGTGACGCGCAGCTTGTCGTCAAGCCGGACGACGGTCGTCTTCTGGTTGCCGCGCAGCCGCAGGTGGACCTCGGTCGTGCCCGGGTGGGTGCGCAGCACGTCGCGGAGCTGCTCGACCACCGGGGGAACGCACTTGTTCACCGCGAGCTGCAGCACGACCGGAGCGGAGCCGTCCGAGCCGGTGGTGAGGTCGGGGATGGTCATGTCCATCGCGATGAGCTTGGGCACGTCTTCCCGCATGTCGACCTTGCCCTTGACGATCACCACCGCGTCGTCGGCGATCGCCGTCGCGTAGAGCTGGTAGCTGTTCGGGAAGAACAGCACCTCGATCGCGCCGCCCAGGTCTTCCAGCGTCGCGGCGGCCCAGGCGTCGCCCTTCTTGGTCACCTTGCGGGTGACGCCGGACAGGATGCCGCCGATCTTGACGATCGGGCTGCCGTCCCGGCCCGTCTGGCCGAACGACATCGCCGGGCGCTCGCCGTCCTCGTTCTCCTCGCCGGTAGCCATCAGCTCGGCGACCGAGACGTCGGTGCCGCTGGCGATGATGTGCTCGATGCCGAGCAGCGGGTGGTCGGAGACGTAGAGGCCGAGCATCTCCCGCTCGAAGTTGAGCTTGGTCTTCTTGTCCCACTCGGTGTCGGGGATCTGCACCTCGAAGGCGGCCTCCGCCTGCTCGTCGCCGCCGAACAGGCTGTCCTGCCCGATCGCCTCGTTGCGCTTGAGATCGATGACCGAGTCGACGGCCTGCTCGTGGATGAGCACCAGCCCTTTGCGCGGGTGACCGAAGGAGTCGAACGCGCCCGCCTTCGACAGCGACTCGATCACCCGCTTGTTGCAGACCACGACGGGGACCTTGCGCAGGAAGTCGGCGAAGCTGGTGAACTCGCCCTTGGCCTTGCGGGTGGCGACGATCGCCTCGACCACGTTCGCGCCGACGTTGCGGATCGCGGCCAGGCCGAACCGGACGTCGGGGCCGACCGCGGTGAACGTGGCGACGGACGCGTTGACATCGGGCGGCAGGACCTTGACGCCCATACGGCGCGACTCCGACAGGTACAGCGCCGACTTGTCCTTGTCGTCGCCGACGGACGTGAGCACGGCCGCCATGTACTCGGCGGGGTAGTTCGCCTTCAGGTAGGCGGTCCAGTAGGACACCAGGCCGTAGGCGGCGGAGTGCGCCTTGTTGAACGCGTACCCGGCGAAGGGGACCAGCACGTCCCAGACGGCCTGGATGGCCTTGTCGGAGTAGCCGTTCTTACGGCAGCCGTCGCGGAAGGGGACGAACTCCTTGTCCAGGATTTCCTTCTTCTTCTTGCCCATGGCCCGGCGGAGCAGGTCGGCCTGTCCGAGCGTGTAGCCCGCCAGGATCTGGGCGGCGCGCTGCACCTGCTCCTGGTAGACGATCAGGCCGTAGGTGGGCAGCAGGATTTCCTTGAGCGGCTCTTCGAGCTCCGGGTGGATCGGGGTGATCTCCTGCTGCTTGTTCTTGCGCAGTGCGTAGTTCGTGTGGCTGTTGACGCCCATCGGGCCGGGACGGTACAGCGCGCCGAGGGCGGAGATGTCCTCGAAGTTGTCCGGCTTCATCAGCCGCAGCAGCGTCCGGTAGCCGGAGGAGTCGAACTGGAACACGCCCAGCGTGTCGCCGCGGGACAGCAGTTCGTAGGTGGGCTTGTCGTCAAGTGCCAGGTCGAGCAGGCGGATCTTGATCCCCCGGTTGTCCTCGACGGCGCGCACCGCGTCCGACATGATCGTCAGGTTGCGGAGCCCGAGGAAGTCCATCTTCAGCAGGCCGAGGCCCTCGCAGGTCGGGTAGTCGAACTGCGTGATGACCGCGCCGTCCTGGTGCCTGGTCCACACCGGGATGTGGTCGGTCAGCGGCTCGGCCGACATGATCACGCCCGCCGCGTGCACGCCGGGCTGGCGGATCAGGCCCTCGATGCCCTGGGCGGTGTCGATGATCTGCTTGACGTCCGCTTCGGTGTTGTAGAGGTTGCGCAGGTCGCCGGCCTCGCCGTAGCGGGGGTACTCCTCGTCGAAGATGCCCTTGAGCGGGATGTCCTTGCCCATCACGGCGGGCGGGAACGCCTTGGTGATCCGGTCGCCGACCGCGTACGGGTAGCCGAGGACCCGGGTGGAGTCCTTGATCGCGGCCTTCGCCTTGATCGTGCCGTACGTGATGATCTGGGCGACCTTGTCCGAGCCCCATTTCTGGGTCACGTAGCGGATGACGTCAGCCCGGCCGCGTTCGTCGAAGTCGATGTCGATGTCCGGCATCGAGATCCGCTCGGGGTTGAGGAACCGCTCGAAGATCAGGCCGTGGTCCAGCGGGTCGAGGTCGGTGATGCCCATCGCGTAGGCGACGATGCTGCCCGCGGCGGAGCCACGGCCGGGTCCGACCGCCACGCCGTTGTTCTTGGCCCAGTTGATGAAGTCCGCGACCACCAGGAAGTAGGCCGGGAAGCCCATCTGGACGATGATCCCGATCTCGTACTCGGCCTGCTTGCGCCTTGTGTCGTCGATACCGGCCGGGTAGCGCTTGTTCATGCCCTCCCAGACGGTGTGCTCGAACAGCGAGTCCTCGGAGTCGAAGCCCTCAGGGATCGGGAAGCGCGGCATGAGGTTGACGAACTCGAACATGCCGCTGGTGTCGACCCGGTCGGCGATCAGCAGCTGGGAGTTGCGGCAGCCCTCGGCCCAGACGTCGCTGTTGTTGACCGCGTACATCTCGGCCGGCGACTTGATGTAGTAGCCGGAGCCGTCGAACTTGAACCGGTCGGCGTCGGCCAGCGTCTTGCCGGTCTGGATGCACAGCAGCAGGTCGTGGGAAACGGAGTCGCTTTCCTTGCTGTAGTGCGAGTCGTTGGTGACGACCGGCGGTATGCCGAGCTTCTTCCCGATCTCGATGAGGCCCTCACGGACCCGGGTCTCGATGGACAGGCCGTGGTCCATCAGCTCGAGGAAGTAGTTCTCCTTGCCGAAGATGTCCTGGTAGTCGGCCGCCGCCTTAAGCGCCTCGGCGTCGTGGCCGAGCCTGAGCCTGGTCTGCACCTCGCCCGACGGGCAGCCCGTGGAGGCCATCAGCCCGCCGGCGTACTGCGCGATGAGTTCCTTGTCGAAACGGGGCCACTTGACCAGCCAGCCCTCCGCGTAGGAGCGGCTGGTGAGCTTGAACAGGTTGTGCAGGCCCTCGTTGTTCCGCGCCCAGATCGTCTTGTGCAGGTACGCGCCCGAGGCGGACACGTCGTCGCTCTTCTGGTGCGGCTGGCCCCACTGGACGCGGTTCTTGTTGCCACGGTACTCGGGCGCGACGTAGGCCTCGATGCCAATGACGGGGGTGACGCCGTTCTCTTTGGCCTGCCGGTGGAACTCGGCGGCGCCGAACATGTTGCCGTGGTCGGTCATCGCCACGTGCGTCATGCCGTTGGCTTTGACC
>DASYAD010000208.1:0-2415 GCA_036501515.1 Trebonia sp.
GCACAGTCGGTCGAGTTCGCCGCCAAGCTGCCCGGCGAGGTCGAACAGCGGCCCGAGCGGCCGCGGCGTGAACAGGCTGTCGCACGCGCCCCAGGACCAGCGGGCTGCTGGCAGGTCGCGCTGGAACTGCTCGAGGACGGCGGTTTTACCGACTCCCGCCTCGCCGCACAGCAAGACGAGCCCGCCGTGCCCGTCGCCCGCCTCGCGTGCCAAGCGCGTCAGGTCGGCGAGTGCCTCCTGCCGTTCCAGCAGCTCCATGCAGCTAGTGTGCGTCATACGCCTGCGGGCGTCACGTTGCGGGGCTGGTGATCGCGCCGGGGCCGACGGCCGGCTAGCGCGGGGCGGTGAGCCCGTCCGCGGCGCGGCGGGCCTCGCCGAGCGCGGCGGTCATCATGTCGGCTGCCTGCCCGGCGGCCGTGAGCGCCTCGATGATCTCGGTCACGGAGTCGTCAGGGTCCTGGCCGTCTTCGTGCGCGAGCTGACCGTCTTCGTGCTGGATAACCAGGAACCTGGCCAGCTGCTCGTACAGCTGCGGCAGGCCCTGCCCGATGAGCTCGAGGCTGGCGACGATGGCACGGACGTCACCGGAGTTGCTGAGTTCGCCCCCGCCATGCGTCAGGTCGTTCAGCACGCGGATCGCGTGCGCGGCCTGGGTGGCGATCTCGGCTGGGGTCATCGTGCTCGCCAGCTCGGTCACTGGGCAACCTCGGCGACACGCGCGCGGGCCTGCTCGGGCATCAGTCTCCTCGGGGAAATCGCGACGGGGCCCAGGGGCTTACCTCTCGGTCTGCCCGTAGGGACGTTCTTTATACGATACGACTCCAGTCGCTTCGACCCGTGCGACCTGAGGCAGGAGGCCCGACAATGACCGCCGGATCGCTGATGGCAGCCGAGCTCGCCGAACAGCCGCAGGTCCTCGGACGCCTGGTCGACAGGCACGTGGCCGACCGGGACCAGGTGCAGGCCGTGCTGCCGGGCCGACTGCTGGCTGGCAGGCTCGCAGGGACGGTGCTGCTGGCCCGCGGGTCGTCGGACAACGTCGCCGTCTACGGCCGGTACCTGATCGAACTCGCCTCCCGGCGGCCCGCGGGGCTCGCCGCGCCGAGCGTCCACACGAGGTACGAGGCCGACGTGGACTACAGCGGCTACCTGGCGGTGGCGCTGAGCCAGTCAGGGGCGACCCCAGAGGTCGTCGATACGGCGGCCCGCATGCGCGGGGCCGGCGCGGTGGTCGTCGGTATCACCAACGAGGCAGCCAGCCCGCTGACGGGTGTGTGCGACCTCACCCTGCTGACCGGGGCGGGCCCGGAGCTGGCCGTCCCAGCCACCAAGACGGTTACCGCCCACATGCTGGCGATCGCCGCGATCGCCGCGGCGTACGACCCTGACCTCGTCACGGTCGCCGACCTCGGGGCGCTGCCTGACGAGGCGTCCGCCTTGCTCGCCGACTCCGCCGACCTTGGCGTCGATGGCGCGCCTGGTTCCGGCCCGGCCGCCGTGGTGGCGGCCCGCTGGGCGAATGCGCACCGGCTGGTGGTGACCGGGCGCGGCCTCGCCTATGCCGCCGCGCTCGAGACCGCGCTGAAGATCAAGGAGTCCGCGCGGGTGCACGCGGAAGGCCTGTCGTCCGCCGACCTGCTGCACGGCCCGATCGCCGCGCTCGACTCCAGGCTGCCCGTGCTCGTCGTCTCCGGCGGGGAACGGTTCACCGCCGACGAAGCGGCTCTCGCCGCGAGGCTGACGGCTGAGGGGGTGCCGTACGCGGTGTGCGGTTCGGCGCCCGGCGCCGACCTGCCGCTGCCCGCAGGAGTGTCGGAGGTGACCGCGCCCATCCTGGCGACCATCCGCGGGCAGCAGCTGGCGCTGGCCAGCGCGCTGCTGCGCGGCCTCGACCCCGACGCCCCGGCCGGGCTGTCCAAGGTCACCGCGACTCACTAGGCCTCCTAGGCCGCGGTCCGCCGGCCGGCTGCGGCCTAGCCAGTCTGCGGATGTCTCCCGGTGTTAGCGGACGAGGTGCTGCACGTCGTGCAGGCCTGCGATCAGGCCTAGCACGGTGAAGATGAGCAGGGAGATCATGATCATCAACAGCACCGTGCGCCAGTACCTGGCGCAAACGGCGGCCACGACGAGGACGATCGCCACGATCGCCGCGCTGTCTTGTGGCTGAGGGGCTGGCATAAACATGTGTCTCAACTCCTGGCAGTTGCCATGGCGGATGAGGCACACCGGCCCGTGCTGAGACCGTGATCCTGGTCATCCGGAACATCCGGATGACCAGGATGAGGGGCTAGGCAAGCTCTCCCGAGACGAGTAAGGTTGCCAGCTGTAACTCGGACAAGGACTCTGTACGGGTCTGGTGTTCGTTATGGCGCGGTCGAAGTGGGCGCTTCGGCCGCGTCTTTTTGCGCGGAGCCC
>DASYAD010000209.1:0-68284 GCA_036501515.1 Trebonia sp.
CTCCCACCACGAGGCCTACGCCAAGCGGACCATGGCCTACGACCAGGTGCTGGTCATGCGCGAGCTCGGCTACGACACCTTCGCCGTGGTCGGCCACGACCGGGGCGGCCGGGTAGCGCACCGGATGGCGCTGGACTACGACGAGTGCGTCGAGCGCATCGCCGTGCTCGACATCGTCCCGACCCGGCACGCCTTCCGTCACGCGGACAAGGACTTCGGGCTGGGCTACTGGCACTGGTTCTTCCTGGCCCAGCCCGAGCCGCTGCCCGAAGGACTGCTCGCGGGCGACCCGGTCGGCTGGGTCCGGGGGCGGCTGGGGAGCCTGCGCCGCGGCGGCCAGCCGTTCGACGAGCGGGCGATGGACGAGTACGTCCGCTGCTTCAACGACCCGGCCGCGATCCACGCTTCGTGCGAGGACTACCGGGCGGCGGCCGGCACCGACCTGGACGACGACGACGCCGCCGCGGCGCGCGGCCAGCGGGTCACCGCGCCGCTGCTCGCGCTGTGGGGCGAGCACGGCTTCGTCGGCCGGCACTACGGTGACGTCGCGGCCGTCTGGCGGGAGTACGCGGACCAGGTGGAGGGCCGTTCCCTGCCGTGCGGCCACTTCCTGGCCGAAGAGGTCCCGCTGCAGACCGCCGCCGCCCTGCGCGATTTCCTCCGGGACTGAAAACCCAGGCCTGAAAAGTCCAGGCAAACCCAGCCCGGTCATTCATCAGAACGGGAGCGGCTGACCCCGTCCCCCCCAGCGCGAGTTGAAAGGCCGGCGACGCGGCGGACCGGGGCTCGCCGGCGCCCGCCTGGTGAGCGCGGTGGCGCGGTGAGCCGTCACGGCGGCGACGGCGCGTAGAGCCAGTCGCTGGCGGCGTAGTCGTCAGGCGGCCGGTGGGGGAGTGGGCCGAACTCCCAGACCTGCCTGGCGCGCGACACCCGGATCGCCCGCGGTGCGCGCCGCGCCTCGTACCAGGCGAGCGCGGCCGGCACGGCCCGCGGCCCCGGGCAGTCAGCGAGGGCGTCGGCGAGGGCGCCGGCGTCCTCGATCGCCTGGCACGCGGCCTGCGCGAGGAAGGCGGGCATCGGGTGCACCGCGTCGCCGAGCAGCGCGACCCGCTCGGCCGCCCAGGAGTGCGGCGGCACCCGGTCGAGCAGCCGCCAGCAGCGGTCGCGGCGCAGCAGGCGCACGGCGGCGCGCACCGGGTCGGCGGCCCAGGAGAACGCCTCGTCGAGTTCCTCGGCCCCGCCCCACGCCACCACCATCGGATACAGGCGGCTGCGGAAGACCGCGACCTGCTCGTAGACCTCGCCGATCCGTACCGGGTACTGGGTGAAGTGCGCGTCCGGCCCGGTCCAGGCGCTCACCTCGTCGTGCGCCTCGCCGTCGGCCAGCTCGTCAGCGGGCACCGTGCCGCGGTAGACGGCCCAGCCGTCGCCTGACGGTTCGCAGCCGCCGACCAGCGTGCGGACCGCCGAGGTGGCGCCGTCGGCCGCCAGCACCGCGTCGGCGGCGTACACCTGTCCGTTGGTGCAGGTCACGACCACGCCGCCCATGACCGAGGAAGCGAAGTGGGACTGGTCGACCGAGGTGACCTCGCGGTCAGGCCGCAGTTCGACGTCGGCGTCGGCGCACGCGTCGGCCAGCAGCGAGAGCAGGTCGGCCCGCCCGGCCACCACGTACGGCGACCCGTAGCGCGCCGTTAAGGGGGCACCGAGGTCGAGCTCGGCCAGCTCCGCGCCGCTGCCGAGGTCGCGCAGCACCGCCCGGCGCGGCCGCGAGCCGAGGCTGAGCACCTGGTCGAGCAGCCCGAGCCTGGCGAGCACGGCGGTCGCGTTCGGTGCCAGCCGAAGGCCGGGGCCTGACTGTGCGAACCGTGAGGCCCGCTCGAGCACCTGGACCCGGTGCCCGCCCTGGGCCAGTGCCAGCGCGGCGGTCAGCCCGCCGACGCCGCCGCCGATGACGACGATCTCCACCGCGCCCACTCCCATCAACGGGACTGAACCGGCTCGTGCCGGTTTCGGTAGTTTATGCGTTACTGTCGGTGGCCGTGGCTAAAATTCTGCTATGAAGAACAAGCCGCCGTATTCGATCGAGTCTGTCGACAACGCGCTGCGGATTCTTCAGGCGCTGCGCGATTCCGGGCAGGTTCGTGTCTCCGACATGGCCGCTGAGCTCGGTATCGCCCGCTCGACCGCCCACCGGCTGCTGGCCATGCTGGTCTACCGCGACTTCGCGGTGCAGGCCGAGGACCGCTCCTACCGCCCGGGGCCCGCGCTGTCGGCCGAACCCTTGCGCGGCGAGCCGGCCCAGCGGCTGCGCCAGGTGATGCGCCCGCACATGGAGGCGCTGTGCGACCAGGTGGCCGAGACGGTCAACCTGACCGTCCGCCTCGGCGTCCAGTCGCGGTTCCTGCACACGGTCGAGTCCGCGCAGCTGCTGCGGGTGGGGGACCGCCAGGGGATGGTGCTGCCCGCCTGGAAGACCTCGGGCGGCAAGGCGCTGCTCGCCGAGCTCCCCGATGCCCAGCTCATCGCCCTGCTGCGCGGCACCGGCGGCCGGCCGCCGGAGGGAATGACCGCCGCCGGGCGCCGGGCGCTGGTCAGCGAGCTGCGGCTGATCCGCGACCAGGGCTATGCGGAGAACATCGAGGAGTCGGAGTCGGGCGTCTGCGCCATCGGCATCTGCGTCAGGGACCAGGCCGGCGACCCGGTGGCGGCGCTGTCGGTCTCCGCGCCGTCGGTCCGCTACAACCGCGACCGCTCGCGGCTGTTCCTGCACGAGCTGCGCGCCGCCGTGGCCCGGGCCCAGACAGACATCTCGCTGTAGCCCGGCCGGGGCTCAGCCGGCCGGCTGGCTGAACTCCGCCCAGGTCCCGGCGGCGCTCCTGCGGCATGCCGCCGAACGCCGGCACGGGCGAGGCGCCCGCGTCGTCGTGTTCCGGCGAGAACTCAGTAGACGGCGCCCCGGGACGCCAGTCCTCGCCAGGACCCGTTGGCGATGAAGCCCAGGTGACGGTGGAGTCGATGATCTCGTCGCTCCCGCGCACCGTTCCCGACAGCGGCAGCCGGGTCCAGTCGGCCCGGTAGAGCAACCCGATGAGTTCCTGCTCCCCGATCATGGGCGCTCCTAGGCCAGCGGCAGTGAACCGGTTCCGTTTTGCTGCCGCGCGGCCGGCGGGTCCAGTTCCCTGACAAGCGCGGCCAGCGTGGCGCCGAGCGGCGCGTCCAGCGTCGCCGTCGCCAGCACGTCGCCGCGGGTCGCCCCCTGGTTCACGATCACCACGGGAATCCCCAGCGACGAAGCATGCCGAACGTAGCGGAACCCGGACATCACCGTCAATGACGAGCCGAGCACGGCCAGCGCCGACGACGCCGACACCATGGAGAAGCACGCGTCGGTGCGCGGCCGGGGCACGTTCTCGCCGAAGAACACCACATCTGGCTTGAGGATCCCGCCGCAGCTGAGGCAGTCCACGACGGTGAACCCGTCGGTGTCCTCCAGGGCCACGTCGCCGTCCGGGTTCACGGCCGGGTCCAAGCCCATGACGGCCTCGGTCCAGTCCGGGTTGGCCGCCCGCAGCCGCATGTCGAGCTCCTCGCGCGCGGTCCGCGTCCAGCACGACAGGCAGACGACCCGGTGCAGCGACCCGTGCAACTCGGTCACCGCCGCCGCCCCCGCCGCCTGGTGCAGCCCGTCCACGTTCTGGGTGATGATCCCGCCGACCAGCCCGGCCCGCTCGAGCGCGGCGACGGCGAAGTGCCCGGGGTTGGGGTCGGCGCCGGTGACGTGGCGCCAGCCCAGGTGGGACCGCGCCCAGTACCGCTGGCGGGCCGCCGGCGAGCCGGTGAACGTCTGGTAGGTCATCGGCTGCGCGGCAGCGCCGGAACGGGCCCGCCGCGCCTGCCCGCTCGGCCCGCGGTAGTCGGGGATACCGGACTCGGTGGACAGCCCCGCCCCGCTCAGCACCGTGACGCCGCCCGCGCCGAGCAGGCCGGCGAGCACCCGGAACGGATCCTGCTTACCCGCGAGGTCCCCGGCTTCGGCCAGCTCAGCATGCGTCACCCTTTCATGCTGCCATGCGCCGCCTGGCAGAATGGACATGTGTGCACCGTTGTGGTCAGCCTTGAGCCAGGCGAGCGGGTGCCGTTGCGCCTGCTCGGAGTCAGGGACGAGCTGGTCAGCCGGCCCTGGCGGGCGCCGGCCCGTAACTGGCCCGGCTCACCGCTGATCGGCGGAATCGACGAGCTGGCGGGCGGCACCTGGCTAGCCGTCCAGCCCGCCGTACCGCGGGTCGCCTGCCTGCTCAACGGCCGCGGCCCGCTGGCCGACCCCGCCCGCAGGCGCAGCCGGGGCGAGCTGCCGCTGCGCGCCGCGGCCGAGGGGCCTGGTCTGCTTACCCGCCTGGCGGCCGACCGGGACGCGCTCGCCGCCTACGACCCGTTCATCTTGATCTGCGCCGGCCTGACCTCGGTCACGGCGCTGACCTGGACCGGCGTCTACCTGCCGTACGGGCTGGCGGTGCGTACCCTCGCCCCGGGAACCCACCTGTTCACCAACGCCGGCCACGCGTACCCGGCGGAGTCAGGCGACCCGGCCGACGAGCCGAAGGCCGCCCACTTCGCCGACAAGTTCGCGGCTGCGCGCCCGCCCGCCGACCCGGCGCTGCCGGTCGCGCGGGCCTGGGGCGACTGGCTGACGCTGGCGGCGGGCGACGGCCTCGACCCAGGCAGCGCCAGCGCGATCCTGGTCCGCCGCGAACTGCCCGACGGCAAGCTCTACGGCACCACGTCGATGACCCTGGTAAGCCTGGCCGCGGACGACATCCGCTACGACTTCCAGCCGGAACCGGGCAACGCTGACGCCTGGTATCCGGTGCCGGTCCACTGACCTTGGTTACTGGGTGTGATTTCCGCCCGTATAGGGGCGCTAACTACACTCAGTAACCTGCCTGAGCGATTCAGCGCAGCCGCCGGACCAGGTTCGCGAGCCCGCGCGGCAGGCGGCGCGGTAGAAGTCCTCGCCGTCTTCGACCCCGCCGCCCGGCGTGGCCCAGTGCCTGCCCTTGGGCGGCGGGTCGTCGTAGCCGAAGAGCAGCACCCGTCCAGCCGGGTCGACCGCGATCACCCGTCCCGCCAGCCGATCGGGCAGTGCCGGGTCGGGCAAGAAAGGGTCGGGCAGGTCGCGATCGGGCACGTCGCGATCGGGCAGGCCGGGCTCGGGGAGCCCAGTCTCAGTCACTGGTCCATTGTCCCGCAGCGGGGCGGTCGCGGGCGGCGGCGGTCCGCGACCGCGGCACCCGATAACCTGGCCCGCGTGCTCGAACATGTCACGGTGACCAGCTACCTGGCGCCGCTGCGCGAGGGCGGCAGCCTGCCCGGCATCGTGGAGGCCGACAACCTGGGTACCTACGTGCTCAAGTTCCGCGGCGCTGGCCAGGGGCCGCTCGCCCTGGTCGCGGAGGTGATCGGGGGCGAGCTGGCCCGGGCGCTCGGCCTGCGGACCCCCGAGCTGGCGCTGGCCGAGCTTGACCCGCGGATCGCCGCCAGCGAGCCCGATGAGGAGATCCAGGACCTGCTGCGGGCCAGCGCGGGCCTCAACCTCGCGGTGGACTTCCTGCCCGGCAGCGCCGGCTTCGACCCGCTCGGCTTTACCGCGGACGAGGACTTCGCCAGCGAGCTGCTCTGGTTCGACGCGCTCATCCAGAATGTGGACCGCACCTGGCGCAATCCCAACCTGCTGGTCTGGCACGGTGACATCTGGCTGATCGACCACGGCGCCGCGCTGTACTTCCAGCACGACTGGTCACGGGCCAGCCCTGCTAAGCCGTTCGACGCGCGCCAGCACGTCGTCAAGGACCGGGCGACCCGGCTCAAGCGGGCCCACGAGAAGCTGGCACCGCTGGTCACCGAGGCGCTGCTGCTCGACGTCACCGGCAGCGTGCCGCCGGAGTGGTTCGGCGACCACGGCCCCGACGCCTACGTCGACCAGCTCCTCAACCGCGCCCCCGTCGTCCCGGAGGTGATAGTGCTGTGACCGAGATTTTCGAGTACGCGCTCATTCGCGTGGTGCCCAGGATCGAGCGCGGCGAGATGGTCAACGCCGGCGTGATCGTGTACTCCAAGTCCTTCCGGTTCCTGCGGACGCGAATCGAGCTCGACGAAGACCGGCTGCGGGCGGTCGACCCGGCCGCGGACCTGGCCGCCGTCCACGGCGCGCTGCGCGCGTTCGCGCGGGCCTGCACGGACGGCCCGCTGGCCGAGCAGACGCTCGGCGAGCGCTTCCGCTGGCTGACCGCGCCGCGCTCGGCCATCGTCCAGCCGGGTCCGGTGCACGCCGGGGTCACCGAGGATCCCGCCGCTGACCTGGACCGGCTGTTCACGAGCCTGGTCCAGGTGTAGTGCGAAGCCGCGCTCCCGTTCTGACGGCCGGGGGAGCGGCATGACCGCGACCGTCACCGGCGCGCTAACGCGGGCCAGGGACCTCCTCGGGGCCTACCCGGAGCTGGCCGCGGTTCTCGTCGCCGCCGTCGTCGGCCTGTCGGTCAGGCGGCCGCTCGCCTGGCTGACCGCCCACCAGGGCATCAACGTGCTGCTCGCCGTGCTGGTCCTGGCGACCGCGGTGACGATCGTCCCGGCCGCGCTCGGCCGGCTGGCGCGCGGGTGGCGGCGGATCCTGGCCGCGGTGCTGGCCGGCGTCACCGTGCTGCCCGCCGCCAGCTGGGCGGCCGCGCAGCTGGTGCCGGCCGGGCCGCTGCGCGACGGCGTGCTGACAGCGGGGCTCGCACCGTGCGAGATCGCCTCTGTCGCCACCACCGCGCTGGCGGGCGGGGAGGCGGCCGTGGCGGCCGGCGTGCTGATCGGCTCCACCCTGGTCACCGTCGCGCTGGCGGCGCCGATCCTGACGCTCGAGGCGGGCCGCGGCCACTTCTCGCCCGGTGGCGTCATCGCGAACCTGGCCCTGGTGGTGGCGCTGCCCTTGGCGGCCGGCCTCGCGCTGCGCTGCCTGGTGCCGGCCACCAGGCGGCGGCTGGCGACGGACCGCGCCACCGCGGCCGCCTCCCGCACCGCCGTGATCGCCGTGGCCGCGCTCGTCGCTCTGGTCGCGGCCGAGGTCAGGCTGTCCGCGGGCTACGCCGCGGTCGCTGGCGCGCTGGCCCTCTTCCTGGTCGTTTCGGCCGCCGCGGGACGGCTGCTCGGCGCCGGGTCAGCGCACGGCACCCGCTCGGCGCTGCTGCTCACCACGTCGATGCGCGACTTCGCGATCGCGGCGGCGCTGGCCGCCGCCGCGTTCGGCCCCCAGGCGGCGGCGCCGCTCGGCCTGTACGGCGTCGCCGTCCTGGTCTGGGGCACCGCCGCCGCGGGCGTGCTGCGCGCTAGGGCCGGCCGGGAGCCGGCTCAGGTCACCCCGGCTGACCCGGGCACCCGGCCTGGTAGCTGACGCCGGGCACGTAACCGTTCCACTCGTCGCGGTCGAGCGGCTGGCCGAGATTACCGCAGACGCTCGCGAGCGCGGCCGCCGGGCTGGTGTCCCACAGGTGGACGGTCCCCTCGTCGGCCGCCGCGAGCTGGGTGCCCGACGGTGCGAAGGCCAGCCCGGTCACGTCGCCGGCGGCCGCCTTCAAGGTGGCGGTCAGCGCCGGGCTGGCCGGCGAGGTCACGTTCCACAGCCAGACAGAACCGTCGGCTGCCCCGGTGGCGAGCGTCTTGCCGTCCGGGCTGAACGCGGCCGACCGCACCGAACCGGAAGGCCCGGTCAGCACGGCGGCGACGACGGGGTTCTCGGGGTCGGCGAGGTTCAGCAGCTGCACGGTGGAACCGCTGCCGCCGACCGCCAGCAGCCCGCCGTCGGGCGAGAAGGCGAGGCCGGCAGGCCCGCCAGAGGCCGCGCGGCTCGTGCTGGCCGCGAGGGTCAGCGACTGGCCGGTGACCTGCCACACCTGCACGGGGCCGCCCTCGGTCGCCGCGGCGACCATGGTGCCGCCTGACGCGAACGCGACCGCGGACACGGCCCCGCCCGGCGCGTCCGCCGTGGCCAGCTTCACCGGGTGCGCGGGGGCGCGCACGTCGTAGAGCTGGACGCTGCCGTCGGCGGCGCCGGTGACCAGCAGCTTGCCGTCACCGCTGAACGCGACCGCTTCGGCCGCGCCCGGGCTGGCGGTGACCGTGAACGGCTTGGCGGCCGGGTCGAGCGTCCGCCCGTCGAGCAGCGCCACCGTCCCGTTGGAGAGCGCCGCCGCGACAACCCCGGTGCTGCTGAACGCCGTCGCGGTCGCCCGCAGCCCCGCCGCCAGGGAGTCGGTCGCCAGCGGCGCGCGGCCGGCCGCGGACCACAGCTGGACGTCGGCGCCGCCGATGGCGAGCGACGTACCGTCCGGGCTGTAGCTGACGCTGCCTGGTGAGTTGCCGGCGGCGAGGACCGGCACCGGCAGCGACACCAGCGCGACCGTGCCGTCCGCGTTGCCGGCCGCCACCCGGGCGGTGCCCGCCCAGCTCACCGACGTGACCTGCGCCGGCTGCGGCACCCGGGCGGTCAGCGCCCGCGTCGCCAGGCTCCACACCAGCACGCTGGCGTCGGACGTGCCCGCGGCGACCAGCCGCCCGTCCGGGCTGAACGCCACCGCGTTGGCGCCGTCAGCCGCGCCCGTCAGCGTCCCGCCGGGCGACGCGCTCGCGGCCTTGTGCTTGGCGGCGGCCTGCATCGTCCACAGCCACACCTTCCGGTCCGCGCTCGACGCGGCCAGTGTGTTGCCGGCGGGGCTGAAGGCGATCCCCGAGATTGGCCCGCCTGGTCCAGTCAACGGCATATGCGCGTACCGAACGGGAGCGGCTGACCCCGTCACCTTCCACAGCACCACCGTGCCAGCCGAAGTACCGGCGGCCAGCACGCCGCCCCCCGCGCCGAACGCAACGGCGCTGACCTGCGCGCCCTTGCCCGGCAGGGTGAGCGGCTTGCCGTCGGCGGCCGGGTGCGCCGGGTCGGACACGCCCCACAGCCGCACCGTGCCGTCGGCCGCGCCCGCGGCCAGCAGCCGCCCGTCCGGGCTGAACGCGACGGAGCTGACAGCCCCGGCCGGGCCCGTCAGGTGCTGGCCGGCGGCGCTGACCTGAGGCGCGGCCGCGGTGCCGTCAACCTGCCACAGCTGGACGTCGCCGGCCGCGCCGGCCGTCGCGATGACGGTGCCGTCCGGGCTGAACGCGGCCGTCTGCAGCGCCTGGCCAGCGCCGGGCTTGACCAGCGTGGCGACCAGCGCCGCACGGCCGGGCGAGGCGATGTTCCACACAACGAGCGAGCCGTCGGCCCCGGCGGCGACCAGCAGCTTTCCGTTCGGGCTCACGGCGACGGCCCGCACGGTGCCCGCGGTGTCGTCGATCCGCGCGACCGAGGCCGCGGCGGAGCTGTCGAGCAGCGCCGACGTCGCCGCCACGGTGGGGGAGACGGCGTAAGCGGCGGCGGCCAGCTGGGCCGCCGCGCCCGGGTCGGTGCCGCTGGCGCCCGCGGCGACGAAGGCGACCGCGCGCGAGTCCGCCGCCTGGCCCGCGGTCACCGCGGCCTGCTCGGCGGTTTTCGTCTGCGACCGCTGCGCGATCGCGAAGGCCGCCAGCCCGGCCGCGACCAGGACCAGGACGGAGAGCGCCGCGACCACGGCCCGCAGCCGGCCCGCGGTGGCGCCGGGCCGGGTGGCCTGGGCGGTCTGAGCACGGTCGGCTTTCTGCGCGCGGTCCGCCTTGTGCGCGGCGCTGTCCTGCTGGCCGCGGCCGGCCCGCCTGGCCCGCTTCACGGCCGCGTCCTCTTCGACCCAGGCCCGCAGCCGGGGCCAGCCGCTGAGCACGGCGTCGTGGGTGAGCCGGACATGGCCGGCGTCGATCGTGAGCAGCTGCTGGCCGGCGAACGCGGCCAGCAGGGCGTCGGCGTCCGCTTCCCTGGTCCCGGCTTGCACCGCCGCCTGCCGCAGTTCGCTGAGCGCGACCGTCACCCGGATCGGGGGCAGGTCGCCCGCCGGCTGCACCAGCCGCGGCAGCAGCAGCCCGGCCAGCCGCCGCTGGGCGGCGGGCAGGTCCGCGTACGCCTGCTCGGCCGCGTTTCCGAGCGCGTCCTTCATCCCGCCGGCCGCCTGGTAGTCGGCCAGGGTCAGCGTGCGGCCCGCGCCGCGGCGCCAGGCCGCGAGCAGCGCGTAGGACAGCAGGGGGAGCGCGCCCGGCTGGTCGGCGGGCATGTCGGCCAGCGCCGCGTCGGCCAGGTCGTCCGCTACCTCGGCGCCCGCGAGCGCCGCGGGCTCGGTGACGGTACGGCGCAGCTGCGCGGCGGTCATCGGACCGAGCACGACCTGCCGCTCCTGCAGCGCGCGGAGCAGCCGCGAGTGGCCGATCGCGCGCCCGTAGTAGTCCGCCCGCAGCGCGAGGACCACCAGCGTGTCGCGCGCGAGCTCGCACAGCGCGGACAGCAGCGCGTTGCGCTCGGCCTCGTCCGCCAGCGTGAACACGGCCTCGAAGTGGTCCACGATCAGCGCCGCCAGGGCGCCGTCGCCCGCCCCGGCCGTGCCGGCCTGACCCCACGCTCCCGCGGTGCCCGCCAGGTCCCACCCGCCGGTCATCGTGGGCACGCCAGGGCGCACCGCCTTCGCCAGCCGGGCGGCGAACCCGGCGACGCCGGTCACGGTCAGGTCGTACCACTCCACCCGGTCGGGGTTGCCGGGACCGGCCGCCGCCGCGGCCGCCCGCAGCCGCGGCAGCAGCCCCGCCCGCAGCAGCGACGACTTGCCCGCGCCTGACGCGCCGACCAGGATCAGCGGCAGCCCGGGGCGCTGCTCGGCCAGGAAGGCGATCAGCTCGGTGACGTCCTCCCGGCCGAAGAACCGCTGCTCATCGCCCTCCTCGAACGGCGCGAGTCCCAGGTACGGCGCCTCGCCAGGCCGCTCACTGGCCCGTGCTGTCCCGCCGGCCCCGCCGGCCTGTCCCGCGTCCCGCGTCGTCTGCTCAACCGCCATGCCCTTAACGACACTCAGGAGCCCTGTGCGGTGCACGCGATTGCGTTGATTGATGCGGATTCGCGACCTGTCTGTGCCATCGCCGGGTGTATCCGGGCTGTACCCGTCCGCGTTGCCCGCGGCTGTCCGCGTTGCCCCCGCCTTGTTTAACCAGGCCGTGGTCGGCCATGCTGGTTGGCGAGCAGCCTCATCGGCGAGGAACGAGGTAACAGTCATGGGTGAGCAGGCAGGCACCGGGAACGCGGGCGCCCGCGCGGAACTCAGTTACACGTCCGCGACCAGCGGCACGCCCCTGCTTGGCGACACCATCGGGGCGAACTTCGACCGCACGGCCGCCGCTTTCCCCGGCCGCCTCGCCCTGGTCGACGTCGCGGCCGGGCTGCGTTACAGCTACGCGGAACTGAAGGACGAGGTCGAGGCGCTCGCCTACGGCCTGCTCGGCGCGGGCATCGTCAAGGGCGACCGGGTGGGCATCTGGGCGCCCAACCGGGCCGAGTGGACCGTCACCCAGTACGCCACCGCCAAGATCGGCGCGATCCTGGTCAACATCAACCCCGCCTACCGGACGAGCGAGCTCGAGTTCGTGCTCAACCAGTCCGGCTGCCGGCTGCTGGTCGCCGCGCAGCGGCTGAAGACCTCCGACTACGCCGCGATGATCGCCGAGGTGCGGCCGCGGTGCGCGGACCTGGAACAGGTCGTGCTGCTCGAAACCGACGGCTGGCGCGCGCTCGTCGAGACCGGCAAGTACGCCGACCTGGCGGTCCGCAACGCCGCCCTGGACGCCATCGAGCTGTCCGCCGACGACCCCATCAACATCCAGTACACCTCGGGGACTACCGGCTTCCCGAAGGGCGCGACGCTGTCGCACCACAACATCCTCAACAACGGCTTCTTCGTCGGCGAGCTGTGCAATTACACGGAAGAGGACAAGATCGCCATCCCGGTGCCGTTCTACCACTGCTTCGGCATGGTGATGGGCAACCTGGCCGCGACCAGCCACGGCGCGGCGATGATCATCCCCGCGCCTGCCTTCGACCCGGTTGCGACGCTGGCGGCGGTGCAGGCCGAGCGGTGCACGTCGCTGTACGGCGTGCCGACCATGTTCATCGCCGAGCTGGCGGTGCCCGACATCGACTCCTACGACCTGTCCAGCCTGAGGACCGGCATCATGGCGGGGTCGCCCTGCCCGGTCGAGGTGATGAAGCAGGTCATCGACCGGATGGGGATGTCCGAGGTCAGCATCGCCTACGGCATGACCGAGACGTCGCCTGTCTCCACCCAGACCCGCGTCGACGACTCGGTCGAGCGCCGCGTCGCCACCGTCGGCCGGACCGGCCCGCACCTGGAGTCCAAGGTCGTCGACCCCGCCACCGGGCTCACCGTGCCCCGCGGCACCCCGGGCGAGCTGTGCACCAGGGGGTACAGCGTCATGCTCGGCTACTGGCGCCAGCCGGACAAGACAAGCGAGGTCATCGACGCCGCCCGGTGGATGCACACCGGCGACCTGGCGGTGATGGACGACGACGGCTACCTGTCGATCACGGGGCGGATCAAGGACATGGTGATCCGGGGCGGTGAGAACATCTACCCGCGCGAGGTGGAGGAGTTCCTCTACACCCACCCCGGCATCCTGGACGCGCAGGTGATCGGCGTGCCCGACCAGAGGTACGGCGAGGAGCTGATGGTCTGGATCAGGCTCCGCCCCGGTGCCGCGCCGATCACGGCGGAGGCACTGCGCGAGTTCTGCCAGGGCAGGCTCTCGCACTACAAGATTCCCCGCTACGTGCACATCACCGACGACTTCCCGATGACCGTCACCGGCAAGGTCCGCAAGGTCGAGATGCGCGAAAAGTCGGTCGAGTTCTTGCGTCAGCCCCAGTAGGCGGCTGGCCGGAACCGCTTTACGCTCGGGCGAACATTTCCCACGAGGAGAGGGGCAGGAAATGTTCGCAACGAAGCGAGTCCGCCTTGGCGCCGCCGCGTCGGTGGTCGTGCTGCTGTCCGGCGGCGCCGCCGTCGCGGCCACGGAGGCCAGCGCCAGCCCGGCGCGGCACAACCCGCCGCTGACGCTGAACCGGGTCGACCTGAAGGGCTTCGTGGTCAACGCCAAGTACACGCTCGGCACCAACACGGGCAACACGTTCCAGCAGGTCTACTCAGACGGCACGGTCCTCGGCACCCCGGTCGCCGGCCCGAACGTCGGCGTCAAGTTCCCGGTCGAGGACTACGTCGCGGTGCCGATCGGCGACGACCAGATCTACATCACCTGGCAGGACCCGAAGACGTTCGCGATCGTGGACGTCTTCGTCATGAACCTGCGGACCCACACCGTCTACGACTACGCCCCTGGCAGTGCCAAGCCGGAATCGGCGGGCCACATCTCGATCGTGAAGTGGCCCAGGCACGGCTTCTAGCGCGGGCACTACTCCGGGCTGGCGATGAGCCAGCCATCGTAGGAAAGGTCGTTGCGCTGATCGACCGTGGTGCGGTCCTGGCCGCGGACCACCCGCAGCGGCATGCCGACCCAGCGCGGCTCCGCGCCGTCGTCCGTGCCCGCTGACCCGGCCCGCAGCCAGGTGCCGTACCTGGCCTGCGCGCTGTCGCCCGCCTGCGCGCGGTCTCCGGCCCGCGCGCGGCCGACGGCCTGGCCGCCTTCGCTGGCGGGCGGGTCGTCTCCGGCCAGGGCGGTGTCACCGTCCTGCTCGTCGGTCAGCACGGTCTCGCCGGCCAGCACGGCGCGGTCGAACCGGCGCAGCAGGCCGGGCATCTCCTCGGCCGTGAGCTGGTCGGCGCCGTCGGCCAGCAGCCAGCCGAGCGCCCCGGGACCGAGCCCGTCGAGCAGCGACCCGGCCGCCTCGAACGGCACGTAGACGACGGGCACCGCCAGGAAGAACGACCGCCACGCGGCCAGCAGCACGTCGTCAGGCGCCGCCTCGTCGGCCTGGCCCGGCTCCATCGAGATGAACTCCATGAGCGCGGCGAGGTTGCCCTCGAAGACTTCCCACTGCGCCGCGATCAGCGCCTTGTGCAGCTCGAGGGCGGCCATGAACGCCTGCGCGCGGGCGGCCGCGTATTCCGGGTCCGCCCACGGCGCGGTCGTCTCCCGCCACTCGATCAGCGCCGGGTCCTCCGTCTCGGCCTGGGACGGCCCCGCGGGGACGTGATCGCCCCACCGCTGCCTGGCGGCCGAGACCGCCTCGGCGAGCGGCTCGATCTCGGAGGTCAGCCGCGCCACCTCGTCGGCGCTAACGGCGGCGGCCGCCCGCGCGGCCGCGACGGCGCCGCGCAGCGCCTCGGCCTGGCGCAGCGCGGTGTCCCAGCGCTGTTCCGCCGCCGCGCAGGCGACCCGCTGCGCGCGGCGCCTGGCCGACCAGCTGCGCCAGTTCCGGCCGCGGCGGAGCCCGCCCGCCAGCGCGACCGACAGCGCGCCGCGCGACTGCAGCGCCGCCACGCCCTGCGCGGTCACCGTCGTCAGCTCAGGCCGGCCGAGGTCGTGCGCGCCGAGCGCGGCGAGCGCCGACCGGTACTCCTCCTCGGCGGTGGTGACGGCGCCGCGGGCGGCCGGCTCCAGGATGGTCAGTTCGGCCAGCCGCGCCTCCGCGGTCTCGGCCAGGCCGGCCGCTTCCTCGCAGTCCTGCTCGAGGAGCGACAAGCGGGTGAGCGCGGCCGCCACCAGCATGCGTTCCTCGGCGAGGTTCTGCACGTTGCCGACCGCGGACCTGAACCAGGTGACCGCGCTCGGCCAGTCGACCGCCTTGCCCTTGAGCTGGCGCAGCGCACTGGCCATGGACTCGCCCGCCGGGAAGAGCACGTCGGTGCCGCGGACCGTGCCGTGCCACCAGCGTTCGGCGAAGGCCCGGTTGGCCGCGCGGTCACCGAGACGGGCGACGAGCATCGCCCACGCGCCGACTCCGTCGGACAGCCGCGCGGTCGAGGCGAAGTAGTCGGCCCTGGCCGCCCGGTCGCGCCAGCGCGTGCCGACCGGGGGCAGGGCGAGGCCCGCGCGCGACGCGCCGCCCGCGCGCTCGGCCGTGAGCCTGACCGCGGCGCCCGGCTTCGCGTCGGGGATGCCGAGCATGGTCCACGGCGTCTTCTCGCCGGGCGCCGACTGCACGATCTCGTAGCCGGCCAGGGCCGGGTCTGGTGCCGCGACCGTGTGCGGGCCCCAGGTGAGCACGTCGCCGAACGCCGCCGACGGATCGGGCAGGTCCGCGATGCGCAGCGCCCGCTCGGTGACGATGGCGGCGACCAGGTCGCCGAAGACCTCCGCCACCCCGGTCCCCGGCGGCGCGTGCACGCCGAACACGGCCGCCTGGTCGCGGCCGGGCCTGATGGCGTCTCCGCCGCCCGCGGCGAGACAGGCCACGGCCTCGTTCACCGCGAACTGCTCGCTCCTGACAAGCACGCCGTCGGACGGCCAGCGTCCGGCGGGGGTACGGTCGGGCGCGCACCCGTCGCGTACCACAAGCGGCTGGCGCCGCACATCGATCCGGTCACCGTCCACCAGGCATACCTCGCCCCCTGATTACTGCACCGCGGCCGATAGGTCCCCTCGTCGACTTCACCCTGCGCTGACGCGCCCCTCGTCAGCGGAATGAAGAAACGTCCATCGATGCCGTCATTGGGAACACTACGCTCGGTTGTGGCTTGAATCACGTGAGTTACCGAAATTCCCTGGCGTCGACTGCGGGCGCTGCCCGGTATCGTTTCTGGGCAGATGGACGGGACGGAAGAAACCGGGCAAGTTCCCCCCGGGACCGCGCACGCATCGCTGGACCTCGACGCGCTCGCGGTCGGCGACCGGTTCCGGCTGTTCAACTTCACCCGCCGCGACGACCATCTCGCGTACCTGTGGCTGCTGCGCGCCCTCGAGCGCCTGCGCGCCGTGCACCACATCCAGGCCAACCCGGCGGACGTCGCCGCGGTCCTCGCCGAGCTGGCCGCCGGGCACCAGGAAGTGCCCGCGTTCGGTGACCTGACCGCGCTGCGCGGGCGGCTTGACGCGCTGGCCGAGGACGGGATCTTGCACCGGCTGGAAGACGCCGCGCGGGCCGGCAGCCTCGCCAGGTACCGCAACCGCCAGTCGGTGTACCAGTTCAGCGAGCTCGGCTACCGCGCGTACAGCGCTGTCGAGGACGTGCTGCGCGCCCGCGTCAGGGACGCCAGCCTGTCCCGCCTGGTGTTCTCCGACATCCTGGAAGACCTGCGCGCGCTGCACGCCGCGACCGGCGACGGCGACGCTGACCAGGTCTACCGGCGGCTCTCGCGGCTGGACACGGTGCTCGACGACATGTCGCGGCGGGCCGCGCAGTTCCACCTGACGCTCGGCGAGATCATGCGGTCCACCGACACCTCGCCGGGGACGTTCATGAAGTACAAGAACGCGCTGCTCACGCACATGACCGAGTTCATGGCCGAACTCGACCGCTACCTGCCCCGCCTGGCCGCCGCGATCGCGGCGGTCGACGCCGCGGGCGACGACGCCATGCTCGCACTCGCCGCCCGCGCCGACGGCCGGCCGTTCCTGTCCGACGCCGGCAAGCGCGACGACTGGTGCCGCCGCTGGGCGGCGCTGCGCGACTGGTTCGCCGCGGGCAACTCGCGCGCCGAGGGCCTGCGCGCCGCCACCCGCGCCGCCGTGTCCGGCGTCATCGCGCTGCTCCGCCAGGTCACCGAGGCGCAGCGCGGCGGCGTCAACCGCTCCTCCCAGCTCCGCCACCTCGCCGAGTGGGTGTTCAACACCCCGGACGAGCCCGCCGCGCACGCGCTCATGACGGCCGCGTTCAACCTGCGCACCGCCCGCCACCTCGGCGGCGCGCACGACGACGCCGACCAGGTCTCATCGCGCGCGACCTGGTGGGACGCCCCAGGCGTGGACATCTCGGTGACCCTGTTCCGTCGGGGCAAGGCACCCACGCCCGGGGTGCCGCAGCCGGCCAGGAACAATCCCGCGGTGCGGGCCGCGCTGGCCCGCCAGCAGGCCGGGCAGCGGGCGGCCGAACGGGCCGCCGCCCGCTCCCTGCTCGAGGGGGGCGCTCATCACCGGGTGCTCGACGAGAACGAGACCCGCGTGCTGCTCCGCCTGCTCACGCTCGCGACCGAGGCCCGCACGGTCGTGGCGGGCCGCCTGGCCACCGCCACCGGCGGCAACGACGTGCTGACCATGCGCCTGGTGCCGAGCGACTCAGGCAGCGCGGTCGCCACCGCGCACGGGGTCTTGCACCTGCCCGGCTTCGAGCTCGAGCTCACCCCCGGGCTGCGAGGCTGAGCCCGGTGCAGGCCGTCCAGCCCAGTGACCTCGGCTCGTACCAGTCCGCGGTCCGCCTCGTGCTCACCCACGACGTGATCACCGCCGCCCGCCCGCGGGCCGGCACCCTGGAATCGGTGCTCCGCTGGGCCGACCAGCTGGCGGCCGACCTGCGTGACGTGCTGGGGTACACGCTGATCGCGACCACCCGCCAGGTCAGGCTGATCCGCCGCCTCGACGCCCTCGACCCGACGCAGACAGGCATCTTCACCGCCAGGTCCGGCCGTCCGTTCGACCGCCGCCGCCTGGCCTACCTGTGCCTGTTCCTGGCGTCCTTCTCCCGGTCGCGGACGGAGATCAGCCTGGCCGACCTGGTCCGCGCGTTCACCCCGGCGGCCAACGGCATCGACGGCCTCGGCTTCGACCCGGTCGTCAGCGCGCACAAGGCCGCCGTCGTCGATGTCCTCGACTGGCTGGCCGACCGGGGCGCGCTGCGGCTGTCCGACGGCTCGGTCGAGGCGTGGACGGCCGACACCGAGCGCGGCGACGCCCTCTACGACATCGATCACGACATCTGCTCGGCGCTGTTCCGCCCCGCCCGGCCCGTCCAGCACCTGACAAGCGCGGCCGGCCTGCTTGACGCCACGTTCACCAGCGCCAGACGGGCGGCCAGGCGCGAGGCCGCCGCCCAGCAGGCCGCCCGCGCCCTGGTCGAGCACCCGGTCGTCTACTACGCCCAGGTCGACCCGGAGGTCGCCGAGGCGCTGCGCCAGCCCGGCGGCGTCGCCGCGGACCTGGCCCGGCTGACGGGCCTCGCCGTCGAGCGCCGGGCCGAGGGCGTGCTGCTGGCCGACGCGGGCGGCCGGTTCACCGACCGCCCGTTCCCTGGCCGCGGCGGCGCCGTCAACCGGGCCGCGGGCCTGCTGCTGGCCAAGGTCGCCGACCTTCTCGAAGATCCCGACGAGCGGGTGACGCCGCTGCCGCTGCCTTCGGACGACGCGGACCAGCGCGACCTGCTCGACCGGATCGACGCCGCCCTGCCGGCGGGCGGGGTGGTCGCCGGGCTAGCCTGGACCGCGGCGCCGGCCGCGGCGGAAGATTCACCGCACCAGGGCGCTGGCGGGGCGCTGTCACCGGGCCAGCCGGCCCCGGCCGTCCCGTTCATACCTGACAGCAGGCTGCACACCATGATCGGCGAGCTGTACGACGACGTGGGTCCGGCTTCGTTCACCGTCACCTGGCAGCACGACCCGCGCGGCCTGCGCGACGCGGCCGTCGCGTTCCTGTCCGACCTGCGGCTGCTGCGCCCGGTGCCCGGCGGTGTCCTCGTGCTGCCCGCGGCCGCCCGCTACCGGAACATCAAGCTGGCGCTCCCGGCCCGGCACGCGGCGGGCCAGCTCGCCCTTGACCTGTTCGGCGGTGACCGCGATGAGTGAGCGGTTCAAACCGTCGCGGGCCGGCGTGATCAATGTGTGGGACTACGTCGACGTGGAGTGGGCGTTCGCCGACGGCCGCCTGGCGCTGCGCGGCCACAACGGTTCCGGCAAGACCAAGGCGCTTGAGGTCCTGTTCCCGTTCGTCCTCGACGGCGTGGCGGACTCCCGCCGCCTCGACCCGTTCTCCGGTGAGAACAGGACGATGAAGTCCAACCTGCTCTACCGGGGCCAGGAGTCGGAGTACGGCTACGTCTGGATGGAGTTCGCCCGCTCGGGCGCGGCTGAGCCCGTTACGGTCACGCTGATCATCGGCCTGCGGGCGCACAGGAACACCGACGGCGTGCGGATGTCGTTCTTCGTCACCGGCAAGCGCGTCGGCGCGGACTTCGGCCTGCTGACGGCCGACTCACGCCCGCTGACCGAGCGCCAGCTGCGGGCGGTACTCGAACCCGGCGCCTGGCGCCGGACCGCGAGTGAGTACCGGGACCTGGTCGACCACCGGCTGTTCGGCCTCGGACGCGAGCGCTACGCCCAGCTCCTCGACCTGCTGCTGGCGCTCAGGCGCCCGCTGCTCGCCAAGGACCTGGATCCCGCCAAGGTTTCCGACACGCTGACCGCGGGCCTGTCACCGGTGGACGACGACCTGGTGCAGCAGGCGGCCCGCGACTTCGAGAACCTCGCCGCCGTACAGCAGCTGTTCGACGACCTGATGGCGGCCAACGCGGCCGTCGCCGAGTTCAGCGCCCACTACGAGGCCTACTTCCGCGCGCACGTCAGGTTCGTACTCGACCGGGTGCAGGCCAGGTCGGACACGGCCGCCGACCATGCCGAGCGGCTGGCGGCGGCCGCCGCGGACCGCCGCCGCGCCGCCGGGGCCGAGCGGGCCGCCGAGGCCGAGCGCGACGCGAGCAGGGCGGAAGGCGAGCGGATCGGGGGCCGGCTCGCGGGCCTCAAGAACTCCGAGGAGTACAAGGCCCAGGGCCGTATCGAGGACAAGCGCCGCGAGGTGGCCGCTCGCGCGGCCGACGTCGCCCGCCAGCAGGCCGGCCTCGACTCCGGTCGTCGGCGGCTCGCCGGGCTGACCGCGGAGGTGGCCAAGCTATCGCGCCGCGCGGCCGATTCCCGCGCCGCCGCCGCCAGGCACGCCGCCGCCCTCGCCGACGCCGCCCAGCGGTCCGGCATCGCCGACGACGGCTTCGGCCCCGTCGACCCGGGCTGGCCGGATGAGCCGGAACCGCCCGCTGAGCCCGGAGCGCCCGCTGAGTCCGGAGCGCCCGCTGAGCCCGGACCAGCAGCGGGCCAGGGAACGCCGGGCCGGCTCAGCTCCGGCGCCCACGGGGACCGCGACGACGCGCTGCTCGTCGCCGCCCGCGCGCGGGTCGCGGCCCGCAGGGACGACATCGGCGAGATCCGCCGGCTGCTCGAGGCCATCAGGGACGCCCGCGCGAAACGCGCCTACGCCGACCAGGAGCTGACCCGTAAGCAGGCCACCGAGCAGCGCCAGCAAGCAGAGGCGGACGCCGCCGCCGCCCGCCTGGCCGCCGCCCGCGCCGCCGCCGCCGACGCGCTCGCCGCCTGGACCGCGCACTGGACCGCGCACTGGACCGCGCACAGGGCAGCGCGCTGGACCGCGCAGAGGGCAGCGCCCTGGACGGGGCCGGAAACCGCCGGCCTGCCCGGCACCGGCTCGCCCGCCCCAGCCGTCCCCGCGCCCGGCTCGCCGGCGTCAGCCGTCCCCGCGCCGGCTGGCCTTCCCGTGACGGCCGATCTTCCCGTGACGGCCGATCTTCCCGTGACGGCTGGCCTTCCCGTGACGGCTGGCCTTCCCGTGACGGCTGGTCTTCCCGTGACGGCCGACGCACGCGCCGCCTCGAATTCATCCGCCGCGGCGCCCGCCCCAGCCGCCCCAGCCGCCCTTTCCACTGATTTGCCGGACCACGTGGTTACCGCGCTCGATGTCGCCACGCTCGGCGCGGCCCTTGACCGGACGGGCGAGCCTGGCGCCGCCAGCCTGGCGGAGATCTACGACGGGTGCGTGTCAGAACGCCGGGCCGCCGTCATCACCGCGCACGCGCGGCTGGACGCCGCCCTCGCCGAAGCCCGCAGGCGCCTGGCCGGCCTACGGCAAGAGCGCGACGTCATCGCGGCCGAGCGGGACGACGCGCCCCCGTCGACTGACCTGCGCCCGGCCAGCCGCGAAGGCCGCCCCGGGGCTCCGCTCTGGCAGCTCGTCCGGTTCGCACCGGGAGTCCCCGACGAGACCGCGGCCGCGATCGAGGGCGCCCTGTACGGCGCCGGCCTGCTGACCGCCTGGGTACACCCAGACCCCGCACTGACCGCGGCCGCGCTCGCCGCCGCCGAAGCCGACGGCTACCTCGTCCCCACTGCCGCCGTGAACCCCGCCGACGCGCGCAACCCCGCCGGTGCCCGCCCCCCTGCCGGCGACCGCACCGTCGCCGACGCCCGCAACTCTGGCGGCGCCCGTACCCCAGCCGACGCCCGCAACTCCGGCGGCGCCCGTACCCCAGCCGGCGACCGTACCCCCGTCGGCGACCGTACCCCAGCCGACGCCCCCAACTCCGGCGGCGACCGTACCCTCGTCGGCGCCCGCACCCCCGTCGGCGCCCGCGACTCTAGTGTCCCTGCGAACGGTGCCCCGGTCACCGGGTCCGCAGACGGCAAGACTCTGGCGGACGTGCTCGTCGCCGAAGACCAGGAGCACGTGCAGGCTGACGTCATCGTCGCCGTGCTCCGCTCCGTCACCCTCGCTGACGACATCATGGCAGCCGGGTCTGACATTCCCCCGCCTCCGTCGCCCAGCGAGATGGTGCGCGCCGTGTCGCGGGGCGTCGACTATCTCTTCGGCGACGTGCCCGCGCTCGCCCGGCCGAACCCGGCGCGAGCGGCGGCCGGGCAGCAGGCTCCCGCCGTCTCGACGAAGGCCCAGTTCAGTTACGGCGTCCACGTCGGCGCCCGGCCCAAGGCGCTGCCCGAGTACATCGGCGCGACTAACCGGGCCGCCCGCCGCCGCACCCGCCTCGAGGAACAAGACCGGGAGATCGCGCGGGCCGGGGCAGCGGCGCTTGCCGCGGAAGCGGACCTCAAGGCGGCCGACGGCCTGCTCGATGATTTCCGGCGGGCACGCCACGAGCTGCCTGATACCACGGGCATCGCGAAAGCGGCGGTCCGCGCGGACAGCGCCGCGATCCTGCTCGCACATGCGAGGACGGAGGTAACCGGGGCGCGGCAGCAGGTAGACGAGGCGATTGCCGAGGCCGATGCCAGGACCCGTCAGCTCCGCCACCGGGCCGCGGAGCGCCGCATGCCGAGCACCACCGACGAGGTCGACGCCATCGCCCGGGCGGCCGCCGAGTTCGAGAACGCCGCGACCGCCTTGCACGGTGAGCGCCGCACCCTGGCCCGGGCGGAGGAGGACGCGCGCGAGCGCGCGCAGACGCTGGAACGACAGCGCGCGGAGCACGCGGAAGCCGAGGCCGCGGCGGGCGCGGCGGAACGCCTTCAGGCCGCACTCGAAGAGGAGTTCCGCACGCTGGAGGAGGCGCTGCAGCAGGACGTGCAGCTTGTCCTCGAGCAGATCAGGCAGACCGAGCGCGAGTTGCGGGCCGCCCAGCGCCGCTACGCCGAGCACGACGCGGCCGCGCGGCACGAGCACGACCGCGTCACCGCGACGGGCCGGGATGTCAGCAACGAGCGCCAGGCCCTGGCCGACGCCATCGCTCACCTCTACGAGCAGGCCAGGCAGTTCGGCGAGTTCGCCCGCCCCGGCCTGCGCCCGGTCGCGGGAGTCGCCCTGGGCGCGCCGTGGCCGGAGGATGCCGCCTGGCCGGCCCCGGAAGCGGCCAGCGGCGAGCTCGCCGTCCGCCTCATCGCCGGCGAGGCGCCGCTGGATCGCGTCGCGGCGGTCAAGAGCGCCCTTCCCGGCGGCGTCACCGAGCTGCTCGACGCCTTCGCGGCGGCGACCCGCGGCGGGCGCCAGGTGACCGAGGGCATCTTGAAGAACACCCAGGACCGCATGTCGGTGGCGCTCAAGGACTTCACCGACGCGCTGGCCGCGTGCGAGGAGGACTACCGGGTCGACTGGGAGCCCGGCGCTGTCGTCACCGTTCACGTAATCGACGACGAGGGCCGCAAGCCCGTGGCGGCCTTCGGCCGGCGGATCGACGAGCGCGCCAAGGACCAGGGCACCCTGCTCGAGGAACGGGAGCGGAAGGTCCTGGAGGACGAGCTGCTCGCGGCCCTGGCGGGGCAGATACACGCGCGGGTCGTGTCCGCCCGCGACCTCACAAGGAACATGAACAGCGACACCCGCTCCAAGCCGATGTCGAGCGGCATCTCCATCGGCATCCGCTGGGTGCAGTCGGACAAGGTCACCGACGCCCAGCGCCAGGCGTCGCGGCTGCTTGACCGGGACCAGCCAGGCCCCGAGCGGCTGGCCGAGCTGCGCGGCGTGCTCCGCGACATGATCCGCGAGTACCGGGCCGCCCACCCGCGCGCCACCTACCGCGAGGCGCTCGCGGCCGTCCTCGACTACCGCGCCTGGCACACGTTCGATTTGCTGCTCGTCACCCCGGGCGAAGGGGAAGCCCGGCTGACGCGGGCCAGGCACTCGGTCATGTCGGGCGGCGAGAAGTCCGCCGCGATCCACCTGCCGCTGTTCGCCGCCGCCAATGCCCTCTACGGCTCAGCCAAGGACCGCTGCCCCCGCCTCATCGCCCTGGACGAGGCCTTCGTGGGCATCGACGAGCGCTACAAGCCCGACCTGTTCGGGCTGGCGGTCAAGTTCGACCTGGACCTGTTCATGACCGGCCACGACCTGTGGGTCACCACCGGCACGGTCCCGATGATCGCCCACTACGACCTGTTCCACGACAAGGTCACCAGGACCACGAGTGCCCTGCTCATCTTGTGGGACGGCGAGCAGCTCATCGACGCCGCGGCCGGCTTCAAGGACAACGACGCGCTGGTCGCCGAACTGCTCGGCTTCCGCCCGACCAGGCACACCCCGCTCGGCACAGAATCGACCCTCTACGTCCCCGCCCTGGACCCGGACCCGTCCGCCCCCGACGAAGACGAAGACTGACCGCCCGCGCTTTCTCCGCCCCGGTGCAGGCCGCCGCTGGCGCGGGCAGCCGCTTCCTCGGCCAAGCAGTCCGTCAGCCGGTGATGCGCTGCTCCTCATTAAGGGTTCGGGGACCCGTGATGATGGGTTACGCGAGACTCAGCGCACGTGCGATACGACGCTGGTCGGTTTCGTAGGCGGGAGCCATCCGGCTGACCTGGCTCCCCGGTAGGCCGAGGTCAGCGGCGACCCGCTGCCAGTCAGCGGTTGCGTGCTCGACGTCGGTCACGATCGAGCGGGCCTCGGCGTCCGAGAGGCGGAAGTAGCCGGCCACGAACAGCGCGTTCTCGACGCTTGCCTCGGCGTCGTCGACGTCGATGGCGGTGCTCAGCCGTCCCGGGTTGTCCGGGTTGGGATTCAGGTCGTAGGCCGGGGACAGGGACCAGCCCTTGCGCTCGCGCAGGAAGGCGTGGTTGCGCAGGTGGTCGTCCGTGTTAGAGGTCAGGATCGAGAAGATGATCCGCCGGAACAGTTCGCGCAGGTCGTCTTCGACCTTGGGGGAGTACCGCTCGATTACCTCGCCGATCTCGAGGTAACTGCGCTGCTCACCGTCTCTGGCCTCGAGCATGGTCAGCGCGCTGGCGAAACCAATGCGACCCTCGGGTCGCCGGTCGAATCGCTCAACGAGCAGCACGTGCCGCCCGGCGATAGGCATCAGCTGCGATTCGGCAACCGTAATGCCAGCTCGCCGGGCGAGCCGCAACTGAATCGCCTCCCAAGACGGCGCGTCCCACTCGTCGCTGCCCGAACGCGGGAACTTCGCGATAGCCAGCCGCCCGGAAAGGTCGGTGACGGCGGCCTTGGGGCGAGCGCCGCCCAGCGAACTGCCGGCGTCGATGAGATCAGCGATGTCAGGATCGAAACCGCCTTCTGCCACCAGGCGCTCCGCGGCGCGCAACAGCCGGGCGACCTCGATCAGCCGCGGAACCGCATTCCTGCGGGCTGAGTAGTAGCTGCCGGTCTCTGGCTGACGGAATCGGACGGCACCCTCCCGGGTGTCATCCCGGACGCCGAGAAGGAAGTCTGCCTTGCCGAGCTTCCGCGGCGTCGCCGCGATTAGCCGGGCGCGCTCCCGCTCCTCACGTCGCATCAGGTTCTCTCCCCAGCGGCCGGGGGCGCTGTCGGAGAAGGCGCTGAACATGGCCAGCCCTGGTGGTGTGTGAAAGACGCCCGCTTGCGCAGGCAGCACGGGGTCAAGCGGATAGCTGCCTGGAGCGGTCAGATAGGAGTCCGCATACCGAAATGTCGCGGTCTGGCCACCGCGCTCGTGCACCCAGAGCGTGCCTGCGGCCCGCTCTGTCCCGTCGATCTCGACCGTGACCTCGACCGGCTCTCGCGCTGCCATCAGTCACGCACCCGCTTGGGGAGCGTCTCGTCCATGCGGAGCCGGCCGACATCGGTCTCGTACGGGTCGGCGGATTTCACGACGAGGTCCATGATGCCGACGGTGCGTAGCACCCGGAGCAGGTTTTCCGTGCTGACGGTGCCTTTTCCGTGCTCAATGGCGCGCAGGGTGTCTCGTGAGATTCCCGAGCGCTCGGCGACCTGGGCGGCGGTCAGCCGGTTCAGTTTCCGCCAGTTGGACACGTGGGTCCCGAGCACGCGCAGCGACCGTGCCACTGACAGTGGCACTACGTGCGGTTGCTTAGTGGCGGTCACAGCCGCAACTATACCTCTTAACGACGAATATAGCCGCCATTAAGTTGTTCAACAACGAGCTTGAGCATCAGGCGCTCGTTGCGGGAAAAGTAGGCCGGTGACCCCGCCAGGTGGTCACCGGCCCGTCTGCTTACCGGGGGCGGGGGACAAAGCACGCGGCCGTCGGCGCGGCCGGGCCCTCGGGCGTGTGCCCTGGGGACTGGTGTCCGCCGGCCGTGCGCCGCAGCGAGCGGCCGAGCTTGGCGACGGATGCCGCGAGTTCGCCGGCGTGGGTGTCAGCCTCGCGCTGTTCCACCGTGCTGCGCTGGTGTTCTGCCTGGTACATCGTGTACGAGATGTTCATCGTTCTTACCTCCGGTAACAACGTACGAATCCGCTGTTCCCGCGGTGTTCCCGTCGGCACCGGGCGGCCGCCGCCACGGCGGGGCCTGCGTCGCGGCGGGAATAGGGCAGCGCCGCCGGATTCCGTAGACCCGGCGACGCTATGATGTGTGTCATATTATTTTGGCGGGCGTGTGCGTCAGGCCCAAGCACAAATACGTGCTAGCTCCGCGTACGGCTGGCGGTCTTCGGTGACACGCTCGCGGCGTAGCTCACCAGGACGGTGCGTACCGAGTCGTACGGGGCCGGACTGCGGAGCGCGCGGGAGGTGATCATGGCGCCTTCCACCCCGGCGATCACCGCATCGGCAAGCACCCGCGCGGCGGCCCGGTTCACGCCGAAAGCCACGAAGTGGAACGCGAGCCGGTCGGTCATCTCAGCGAACGCGCGGCGGCCGGTCTCGCTCAGGTCGGCCGACTCCTGTCCGCCGCCTTCGGTCACCAGCGGGGCAACGCCGCAGCCCCGGCTGTAGCCGCTGGCCACCATGCCCTCGCGGCCGAGATCCACGTACCGCTCGATGAGCTGGGCCGCCGAGCCGGCTTCCCCGGCGGCACGGTCGATGATCTCGACCTGCTCGTGGGCGTGCGCTTCGGCCGCTTCCATCCCTAGCTGCGCCTTGCCGCCTGGGAAGTGGAAGTACACCGAGCCGCGCGGTGCGCCGCTGATCGTGAGCACGTCTGAGAATGCGGTCGCGCCGTAGCCGCGCTCCCTGATGAGCTGCCTGGCCGCCTGCACCATCTTCTGCTTAGTGTCTGATCGCTGTCCCACACCCGCACCTCCTTCCCTGATTTATATCATGTATGGTGGCATACATACTAATCGGTCGGATGGGCCGTGTCGCAGGGCTGGGCCAACCCGACCAGGACCGTCTCGGAAAGGACTCCTCATGCCCTTCGTCAACATCTCACTGGCCCGCGGCAAGTCGGCCGAGTACCTCCAAGCCGTCTCGCGCGCCGTGCACGACGCGCTGGTCGCGGAGCTCTACATGAAGCCAGAGGACGACTTCCAGCTCATCCACCAGCACGAAGCGGGCGAGATGGTCTTCAACAGGAACTTCCGGGGCGGCCCGCGGACCGACGACTGGATCGTGTTCACGATCACCAACGGCCTGGACCGCGGAGAGCGGGCGAAGCGCCGCTTCTACAAGTCCCTCGTCCGGCTGCTCGAAGAAAACCCCGGTGTCCGGCCGGCCGACGTCTTCGTCATGATGACCGTGACGCCGCCGGAGAACTTCTCCTTCGCCGACGGCCTGGCCGTCACCGACGTTACGGCCGTTGAGACGCTTGACGCTACCTCGAAGGACCCCGGCAGCCGGGAGGCCTACACGAAGCCCGAGATGGCCTACGCCCTCAAGGAGCTGCTCGGGCACCGCGACACCAGCCGCGTCCTGCCGATGCTGCGCCAGGATTTCGCGCTCAAGATCCCCGTGACCCTGCCTTACGGCGGGGAGTTCACCGGTCCCGAGGCCTTCGCTCGGTTCTTCGCGGGCACCCCCGGGGGCGCGACGGTGTGGGAGTCCTTCGACGTTCACGTCGATCAGGTCATCGAGTCCGCTGACTACCTCGTCGCGCAGCTGACCAACACGGGCGTCCTCAAGGCGACCGGCAAGACGGTGGTGTTCCAGAACGCCTGGCTCTGGGAGGCCGCCGGCGGCCGCCTGGTCAGCGCCCAGCTGTACGCGGACACGGCCGCGGTCAGCAGCGGCAAGAGCTAGCGGGACAAAACCAGTCGGGGAATGTCGGGGTCGCCCGCGATAATGGGTGTATGGCCGCCGGGATCACGCAGACAGCAGTAGCGGGAGACCCAGCCCCGGCCGGGCAACTGCCCAGGATCAGGCTGCTTGGCGACTTCGTCATCGCGGCCGGCGACCGGGCCGCGGGTCCGTGGCCGCGGCCGAGCGCCCGCAGGCTGTGCGCGCTCATCCTGGTCAGCCACGGCCGGCGGGTGACCAGGGACCTGGCCTGCGAGGAGCTGTTCCCGGCGCTGGAACCGCGGGCGGCCGCCCGTTCGCTGTCCAAGGCGCTGTCCATGGCCCGGGCCGCGCTGGCCGACCTCGGCGAGCCGGGCACCGCACTGCTCGGTGCCGACCTGACGCACGTGTGGATCTCACCTGAGGTCCCCGTCGACGCCGACGAGCAGGTCGGCGAGCTGCACGCCGGGCTGGCGATGTCACCGGGCGAGGCGCGGGACGCGACGATCTCGGCCGCGCTCGCGGACGACGATGAGCTGCTACCAGGCGAACCGTACGCGGAGTGGGCGGACCGGGCCAGGGACCGGCTGAACGCGCTGCGTCAGGAGGCCAGGCTGACCCTGGCCAGGGACCGGGCCAAGGGTGCCGGGCGACCGGGCCCCGACGACGTGACGGCCGAGTGGCTCGCCTGCTTTGAGCACGACCAGGCCTCCGAGGAAGCGGCCGCCGCGCTGATCCGCGGCTATATGGCCCGGGGCCGTCCCGAGCAGGCCGTCCGCGTCTTCGAGCGCTGCCGTGCCGCTCTTGAGCAACTCGGCCTGCTGACCTCGCCGTCCCTCGAGCGGATCTACGCGTCGTCCCTCGCCGCGCATGCTCCGGCCGTCACGGCGTCGGCGGTGTCCCCGGTGCCTGCCGGCTCACCTGAGCTGGCAGGCGTGTCTGCTCCGCGCGCGCCGGCCAGCCCGCCGCGTGCGGAACGGCGCCCGCTGACGGTGCTGTTCGCCGAAGTCGCGGCCGCCCCGGCGGGGCTCACCGGCACGCTCGGCCTTGAGGAACTGCGCGACCTGGTGGGCGGTTCGCTCGCGGCGGTCATCGCCGAGGTCGAGACCATGGGCGGAACGGTCAGCTCGGTGTCGGGCCGGGGGCTGCAAGCGATGTTCGGCGCGCCCGAGGCGCACGAAGACGACCCGGAACGAGCACTTCGCGCGGCCTACCGTGCCATCGCGGCGGTCGCGGGCGCGCCGGTCACCGGTGACCCAGGTCTTGTCGTTCAGGAGGCCGGGGCCGGCGGTGGTCCAGGCCTGCGGATCGGGATCGAGTCAGGGCCGGCGCTGGTCGGTCCCATCGGCGGCGGCGCCAAGGTCGAGTACGCCGCGCTCGGCGACGTGGTCAGCATGGCGGCCGCGCTGCAGTCGGCCGCCCGGCCTGGTTCCGTGCTCGTCGGGCCCGCTACCCGGCGCGCCGCCGCGCACCTGTTCACTTGGGGCACCCAGGAAGAGGTCACCGTAACGCCGGACGCCAAGCCGCTGACCGCGGCCTACCTGGAAGCGCCGCGGGCGACGGCGGCGGAGCGCCGCCCGCGCCTTGGCGGCCGGGCGGCGCTGGTCGGGCGCCAGGCGGAGGTGCGGCTGCTCGACACCGCGCTGCGGGCCGCCGTGGGCGGCCACGGGCAGGTCGTGGTGCTGCACGGCGAGCCGGGCATCGGCAAGACCCGCTTGGTGCAGGAGTCACGTAAGCGGTTCATCGCCTGGGTCGGCGCGGGCAGCGGCAGGCGTCCGCTCTGGCTGGAGGGCCGCGGCACCTCCTATGCCTCGGCTACCCCCTACGGCTTGTACCGCCAGCTCATCGCCGGCTGGGTCGGCGTGGCGACCGACCAGCCGGCCGAACGGCAGCGGGCGGCCCTCGCCGATGCCCTCACGCACCTGATGGGCAACACGAACCTGCTGCCCCCGCTCGCGCACCTGATGGGCCTGCCCAAGCCGGTGACTCAGGGACAGGCAGAAAGCCAGGTCACCGGCCAGGCACGCAGGAAGATCGGGGCCGGGGAGCAGCAGCGGCAGGCCTTCGCCGCCGTCCGTTCCCTGGTCACCCGGTTCACCGCCGTGGCGCCGACCGTGCTCGTCCTCGAGGACCTGCACTGGGCCGACCCGACCTCGCTCCGGCTCACCGCCGAGCTCGCGGAGCTGGCGGTCGGACGCCCGCTGCTGCTGCTGGCGACGACGCGGTGGCGCGTCGGCCAGGGATCTGGCGCGTCGGCCGCCCCGGTGCTCGCGGCGGCCCAGGCGATACGGCTGCGGCGGCTGGGTGACGCCGCGGCGGAGACGCTCGCCACGTCGCTGCTCGGCGAGGTCGACCAGCCCGAGGTGCTCACCGCCGCGCTCGCCACCGCCGACGGCAACCCGCTGTTCGTCGAGGAGCGCCTGGCCGAAATGCTCGAGACCGGCGTCCTAGTCCGCGAGCAGGGCAGCTGGCGGCTGCGCGGCGGCGACCAGGTCGTCTTGTCACAGGTGCTTGAGCGGCTGGTCCGCTCGCGGGTAGACCGGCTCAGCCCGGCCGGCGCGGAGGCGATCCGTGCTGCCTCGGTGCTCGGGGCCGAGTTCACCGCCGAGACGCTGGCCGCGACGCTCGGCACCGCGCCGCGCGCTCTCGCCGCGGTGCTCGACGAGCTGGTCGCCAGCGACCTGGTGCACCATGAGCCGCCGGACAGCGCCAAGCCGACGTTCCGGTTCAGGCACGCGCTGATCCAGGAGGCGACGTATCTCGCGCTGCTGCGAAACGAGCGCCGCGACCTGCACGCGCGGGCCGCGCGGGCGCTCGAGGGAGCCTTCGAGTGCGAGCCGGCCGAGGTGGCCACGGTCCTCGGCCGGCATTACGCGATTGCCGAGGACGCCGTCCGGGCCGTGCGTTACCTGGAACTCGGCGGTGACCACGCGACCGACGCGTTCGCCAACGACGAGGCGATCGCGGCGTTCCGCGAGGCAATCGCGATGACCACGCGCCCGACCGCGGCAGGAATGGCCGGGCAAGTGGCAGCCGCGGGCAGCGCCGGCCACGATATGGTCGCCGCCGCCGTGCGGCTGCAGGCCAAGCTGGCCAACGTGCTGTGGCGCACGGCGCACCGCGACGGCGCGCGGGACGCCTTCGAAGCCGCGCTGCGCCTCGCCAACGCCGGCCCGCGTCCGCTGGAGCGGTTGCCGCGCGCCCATCTGTACACCCGGCTAGGCCGCCTTGAACTGGTCGACCTTCGCTTCGCGAAGGCGGCGAAGGCCTTCGACGCCGCTGGCACGTTGCTCGCCCTCAGCGCCGCCCAGGCCGGTGATACCGCCCAGGCCGACGACGCCACCGCCGACCAGTGGCTCGAGCTCATGGTGGACGGCCGGAGCGAGCTGCACGCCATGCGCTTCGAGCCCGACCTCGCCCTCGCCGTCCTCGACCAGGCCAGTCCGGTGCTCGAAGCACGCGGCACGCCCGCCAGGAAGACGTCCTTCTACCGGCTCCGGACCACGCAGCGGATGCAGCGCAACCGGCTGCGGGTCGACGACGAGGACATCGCGGGACTGCGCGCCAGCGTCACCGAGGCGGAGCAAACCGACGAGGAGAAGGACGTCGGCTACGCGACCAGCTTCCTCGGCTGGGCCCTGTGGCTGCGGGGCGACCTGCCCGAGGCCAACGCCGAACTGCGCAAGGCACTCAGCCTGGCCGACCGCATCGGCGAGCGCCACCTGCGTGACCTGGTCTTGCTGACCCTTTCACTGGCCGCCGTGCGCGGTCACGACGTCGACGGCCTGCGCACCCTGCTCCCGCAGGCATTCGCGGCCGCTGACACCGCCGGCTACCCGAGCAGCCGGGCGGCGGGCCGCCTGGCCTGCGCGGCCTGGCTCGCCTGGCAGGACGGCCGGCCTGAGGAAGTCCTCAGGCTGGTCGACGAGATCGAGCGGTGCGATCCCGGCCCGACCTGGTCCAGCGCCACCTACGGCTGGGTCTACCTGTTCCCGCTGATCGCCACGCGGCTGCAGGCCGGCCAGACCGAGTCCGCGGTCACCGCCGCCCGCGAGATCATCGGCCCGTCGCAGCAGTTGCTGCCCGGCGACCTCACCTCGGCGCTCGCCCGCGCCAGCGATTCCTGGGACTCGGGCGACCCAGGCCAGGCGGCCGGGCTACTGACGGAAGCGCTGACGCTCGCGCGTACGGACCGCTACTTCTGATGCCGGCTATTCAGCCTGGGCCGCCTCGGCCCTGATCCGCTCGACGATCCGGTTGGCCTCGTCCTCGGTGACCGGAACGAACTCGATCATCGTGTCTCCACGTTCAGCGCCGTACAGGAGCGGCGAGGACTCCCACGTCAGATCACGGGAGAACAACTCATCCGTCTGGCCGCCTTCCTTCTCGATGCGTCTGTGCACCGTCCTCGGTCGTTCCCGGCTGCTACGAGAGTCGATGAGGGCATAGTAGGTGATCTTTTCAGGCATCGTTTTTCTCCGGGAAATCCTTGATTCGGTCGGTTCCTGACGGGATGTCGATCAGAGCGTTCACTCGCCGTTGAAAGTCTTGCAGATCCCGTTCTTCTTCAGGGGTCGCTCGCTCGCTCCGAATTCGCTCGTATGCAACGTGAGTAAGTTCCTTCGCCTGCAGGCTCTCCTCGGTGTGGAACTGCATCTCGAAGCGGGAGCCAGTTTCTGGTACACGCCACTGACTGTTGACGCCTTTGTATTGGTCGGCGTGCCAGAGGTTCTTGAGCTTGATCAGTTCAAAACCTTCAGCCTTAAGCTGGCCGACGTCAGCGATCACTCCGCTGGAGTAGCGGTCGGCGCTGTAAGTGAGCGTGAATCGAACGGCATCGGGAACCTCATCCAGGGCCTCCCTGACGGTAACACCAGGCGCACGCAAGTAGTCCGCCAGCTTCTCTTTCAGCCGGTCTTCGCCCTTGATCATGTGCTCAAGCCCCGCGAGCTTGCGTTCCGGGTCGGCCGCCTCGACGCGCCGCAGGGCCGGGAGGATGTGGCGCCCGGCTTCGTCGGCCAGGTCGGCGTGGGCCTTGCCCGCTTCTGTGTTCTGCTCGGGGTCGAGCCTGCGGTGCTCGCCGCAGGCCCAGCCGCCGTCCGGGTCGGTGCGCGGCTCGGACCTGGTTCGCTCCGGGTACCGCTGCCTATGCTCGTCCCAGGCGGCCCGCAGGCCGGGAGCCGCGTCGGACCACGCGCCGCGGCCGGTCGCCGCCTGCTCGCGGAAAGCGACCGTTTCGCGGTAGCTGATGTGCTCCGCCAGCTGCTCGGCCCGGCTGGCGGGCGGAACGGGCCCGGGACGCTGGTCGCACGCGGCGGACGGTGACTCTCTGTGATCAAGAGCGTCGCCGTGCACGGCCCGGCCGTCAGCGGCGGAACGCGACGGGCCAGCCCGCGGTGGGTCGGCGTGCGGGACGTCGGAGTCGTCTGGCTCCGGCTGGTCTTTCCGCATCGGTCACCGTTCCATTTGCCAACGGGTGCCTTCACCATTGGCAAACGGATCAGCCGGGCGGTCGGTTCAATGGACCGGGACATGCGAGCGCCCCGGATCCCGTTGGTAAGACGTGACCCGGGGCGCCGGCCGAACGACTGCTACTTGAATACCTTCACCCACTGCACCGCGACCTCGCCGTGCACGCCGGCCTTGTCCATGGAGCTCGAGCTGCCGGCGGAGAAGGTTATCCAGACCGGCTTCGGGTTGACGAAGCTCCCGGCGACTATTGTGTAGAGCTTGCCGTCATAGAACAGCGCTATCCGGTGATTGCCGTAAACGACATCGATCGTATGCCACCCCGGCTTGATGTTGGCCCGCTTGGGACTCATGACGCCCACGCCCGCGTCGCAGTCGTTGGATTCATTGCACGTGGATACCTCGGAGTTGTTCGTGCCGTAGTGATATGACACGAACTGGGTGCCGAACGTTGTTTCCACGGCGTCAAATTCGCCGTCGACCGGCCAGTCGCTGCCGTAGAGCCAGTACGAGTTCCAGTCGGCGAACTCGTCCGTGCCCGGTATGGCGGAGAAGTAGACCCTGGCCTCGTAGACGTACCCGTCGGTGGCCGGCCAGGTGCGCCGGGACTCGATGGCCGCGCAGTTGCCGTTCGCGCCCGTGGTGTGCACGACAACCATTGTCGCGTTGTGGGTTATCTGAGACGGGTTAGCCGGGCAGTTGCCGGGGTCATTGGTCGGGTTGCGCCATGCCCACATATCCGCGGGCGTGAATGTCGCGACGTACGGGTGATTTCTCAGACTGGCGACTGCCGGGACGGTGCGCGCCGCCGCGTGGGCCGGCGTGGCCCCGGACATGGTAATTGCCGTGATGAAAGCAGTGGAGATAGCTGCGGCCGGAAATGCAATAAGCCGCGCGGCACTGATTGCATGACTGAACTTCATGATCCCCCGTTTGGCGAAGTGAAATGGCTGCGAAGAAAGAAGGCAGCACCGTGCAGCCGGGTTCCCATTCACAAAGCTGTTTACCGGTCGCCGTTGACTTGGCCAGCTTTAGTGCCGCGACTGCACGCTCGACCCATACCCGAGCTGACAACGGTTAACCAGAAATGTGATCTTGCCGAGAGATTTCTCGGTGACATAATTACTCAGCATAAGCAAATTTCAGAATACCGGTGCAATACCGGTCCAATTGGGCAAAGGGCTTCCAGGCCTCGGCGGCCCTCGTCCTGGTGCGGTCGGATACGACCAGTATCGGAGTGCCGGCGCTGCGTCCCGGGTCAGACGGGGGCGCTTCAGTAGAGTTCACAGTTAGCAGTCATCGCACCGAGTAGTCACAGCACCGAAGACGAGGCCCCACCGGATGCCGCACGAGGACGTCGCAACGCGGAAAACGAGCACGGACGCCAGGGACGTCGTGACCCGGTACGCCGGCCCCGAGTACCGGCGGTTGTTCGACGCGGCCCGCCGGTCGCTCGAGCGCACCGGCGGCGATCTCACCAGGACCGTCACCGTCAAGACGCCCGATGACGGCGAGCGCCGGGCGATCATCGGCATCACCGGCCAGTACCGGCCCGAGGGGGTCATCCTGCTCGCGGTGCGCCTGGCCGACCTCGAACACGCCGTCCGCGAGGCCACCGGCCTCGACCTGGCCCGGCTCTTCGAGCGGATCGGCCCCCCGCTGAGGGACCGCCCGGCCGAAAGGCAGCGACTGCACGACGGACGCGAAGCAGCCGTCCGTTCGGCGGAAAAGTCTTTTTTGAACGAACGCGGCTGGTTCCAGGCGTGGCTGGCCGAGTGTGCCGCCGACGGGACGCTGACCAGGCTGGTCAACACGCACGAGTCCGGGCAGCTCGGCGAGGCGGCCCGGGTGCTCGAGTGGGTTGAACGGCGGATCGACCTCAAGGCCGCGCCCATGCAGCTGGCGGAGCTGGCGGCGACGATCACCGGCGACACCAAGGCGCTCAACCACGGCACCACGCTCTCCACCCTGGTGGTCCGCGCACTGGCCTTCCGGCTGGGCGTGGACCGGGCGAAGACGACGGAAGAACGCCGCGACCTGTGGGACCGCAGCGGAGTGATCGTCGACGACCTGGCCAGCCGGGTCCTGGTGCTGAACCTGTCCGCGGGCGGCGCGGGCCTGGGGGAGTGGCTCACCTCGGCGAGGGCGCACGGCACCCCGTTCTACGTGACGCTGCACCAGCTCGTCACCATGCCGGTCACGCTCAGCGCCGGGCTGCGGGTCTACGCGTGCGAGAACCCGGCCGTGCTGCGCCGCGCCGCGGCTGAGCTCGGCTCGGCCGCGCAGCCGCTCATTTGCACGGAAGGCCAGCCGTCGACCGCGTTTCACCGCCTCGCGCGGGCTATCGCGAGTGCCGGAGGCAGGCTGAGCTACCACGGTGACTTCGACTGGCCGGGCATCTCCATCGCCTCAGCCGTCATCACCAGGCACAGTGCGCGTCCCTGGCGCTTCGGTGCGGCCGACTATCAGTACGCCGTCGGCAGCGGAGCCGCCACGGTGAACCTGGCCGGCGCCCCGCAGCCGACCCCGTGGGATCAGGCGCTGGGGGCGGCGATGACCGAGCAGGGCCGGGCTGTGTACGAGGAATCTGTCGCGGACCGCCTCGTCGCTGACCTGTCAAGATCGCTCTCAGCGCCACGTCACGCTTGAGGTTCCCTGAGCTCCCCGGTTGCTCCAGGTGCGTGAGTTCACCAGCGTGTCGCAGCGCGACACCTTCAGCGGCCGGGCTCTCTCTGTGGTCTGGTCCATCGTGTCAGGTGAGGCGCGCGCCGGACTGCGCAGGCCTCACCTGATGGCTACGTGTTACTTGCTCGCGATCTGCGAGTCCCACTGCAGGGTGAGGTTGGCAAAGTTCTGCCCGACCCACGTCCAGTTCATTGGCGTCAGCGTTACCCCCGACTCCGGAAGCATGTAATTGGCTAGGTTCGGCGCCACGGTCACGTCAGATCGAATCGGGCCGAATCCCATGTCCGGGGCGAGGCACTTCTGAACCTGCTGTGAGAGCACGAAGTTGACGAATTTGTACGCGGCGCTGATGTGCGGCGAATTCTGCGCGATTATGGCGCCGATGGCCAGGGTGAATGTGCCGTCCTTTGGCTGTGCCGACCGGCTGGGGCTCGGCGGTGTACGCGGCCGGGGTGCTGGCTGGCCAGACTGTAGTGATCTATGGATGCGGCGGCGTGGGGGCGAACGCGGTGCAGGGCGCTGCGCACGCGGGTGCGGCGCGCGTGGTGGTTGTCGACCCGGTGCCCTTCAAGCGGGAGATGGCCAAGGTCTTCGGTGCGACCCACACGTTCGGCAGCCACGAGGAGGCATTGCCGTTCGTCAACCAGGCGACTTGGGGGCAGCTAGCCGACCACGCCATTGTCACCGTGGGCGTGAGCAGCTCGGAGGTCGTCAACCAGGCGGCCTCGATCATCGGGAAGACGGGCAGTGTGAACCTGGTTTCGGTTGGCCGGGCCGAGGAACACCAGATCGCCATGAACGGCAAGACGGTGCGCAGCCGCTACCGGCTTGACCAGGTGAACGAGGGCTACAGTGACATGCTCGCGGGAAAGAACATCCGCGGTGTGATCGAGCACCCCTCGCCTGAGCGCAACGCCGGCGTCTCTATCGTCCGCGACGGAAAGATCGTCGCGGTCCGCGAATACACCGGCGCCCAGCACGCAGCGCAGAACTTTTTCCCCTACTATTCCTGTCGTGGCGCAGTTCGACCCTTCTGTCCCGAGCATCGCGCGGGTCTATGACTATTTCCTTGGCGGCAAGGACAATTTCGCGGCCGACCGCGCGCTGGCGGGGCAGCAGATCGCCATCGCCCCGCTCATCCCGGTCATGGCGCGGGAGAACAGGCAGTTCCTGTCCCGCGCCGTGACCTGGGCCGCCGGCCAGGGAATCGACCAGTTCATCGACCTCGGCTGCGGCATGCCGACGGGACCGAACACGCATGAGTCGGCCCGCGCGGTGCTCCCGGCCGCGCGGGTGGCCTACGTGGACAACGACCCGGTGGTCCTCGGTCACCTGGACGCGCTGACCGCCAAGGGCAACCCCGGCGTCACGGTGGTGGCCGGCGATATCCGCGAGCCGGAACAGATACTCGGCGCGCTCGGCGGCGGCATCGACCTGGGCAGACCCGCCTGCCTGGTCCTCGGTTACCTGCTGCACTTCGCCACCGCCGATGCCGCGCGCGACCTCGTGGCCGGCTACACGGCCGCCCTTGCGGCGGGCAGCTGCGTGGTCATCTCGGTCGTGCACGCCGACAGCGACGCCGCCGACGAAGGCTTCGGCGGCTACTCCAAGTCGGTCGCCCCGGTCTACAACCACTCGGCGGCGGACTTCGCCCGTTTCTTCGGCCCGCTCGAACTGGTACCGCCGGGCGCGGTCGACGCGCGCCGGTGGCAGCCGGACTGGGAAGGCAGCGTGGCGCTGAAAAAGCGCGAGGGGTACGTGCTTGCCGCCGTCGCCCGGGTAGCAGCCCCCTAAGAAAACCTCCGGTCATCCCGAACGGAGGCGGCTGACACTGCCAGCGCCCGTGACCGCAGTCTGCGCAGTTCACCAGAAAGGCACGCCTCTGTGACCGGGACCGGCCAGCTTGACGTCAGTGCTCCGCCCGCCGATCCAGGCCCCCGCGCCGCCCGCGGCCTGATCAGGCGCGCGCAGAGCTTCAGCGCCGCGGTCGCCGCCCTGCTGCAGGCGCCGCAAGCCCGCCGTGCGGAAGCACAGCAGGCCTACCGGCCGCTGCAAGCCGAGGCCGCCCGCGAGCAGCTCGACCAGATGCCGCTCGACCGGCTCAAGGACGTCACCCGCGGCCGCCTGATGCTCGGCACGCTCGAGGAGGCCGGCTTCCGCACGGTCGGCTCGGTCCTCGCCGCCGGCGAGACCGGGCTGGACAGCGTGCCCGGCGTCGGGCCGCAGACGGCCGCTCAGGTGACCGCCGCCGCCCGGCAGCTCGAGGCGGCCCTGGCCAGCACCGCGACCGCCAGGATCGACCCTGACCGGCGCACGGTTCCGCAGACCCGGCTGCTGGCCGCGCTGCACGCCTACGAGCGGGCTCAGGCGGAGCTGCCGCCCAACGCGCCCGACCCGGCCCCGGTCAAGGCCGAGCTTGACGCGGCGCTGGGCGACGCCCGGCCGGCGGGCAGCAGGCTGCGGATGTTCTTCGCCGGGCCCGGCGGCAGGCAGCGCGCCCGCGACGGTCTTGGCCGGCTGACCGCGGTCCTCGGCTCGTCGCAAGCGGCCGAGCTGAACGCCCGGCTGCGGTCAGGCACCCCGGCGGAACCGGCGCCTGACCCGGCCGCGTTGTGGGACGACTTCCTCGCGCGGCCGGTCGCCTACAACGGCTTGCTTATCGACGTCGCCGGCCTCGCACCGGACGAGGAATCCGCGCAGGGGTTCCTTCCGGCCGACATCGCCGAGCGGGTCAACCGGCAGCCCTTGGACCTGGTCCTGGTGAGCGCGTCGCTGCGCGGTTACCAGGCGTTCGGCGCCAAGTTCGCGCTCGCTCAGCGGCGGGTGATCATCGGTGACGAGATGGGCCTGGGCAAGACCGTGCAGGCGCTGGCCGCGATGGCGCACCTGGCGGCCGTCCGGGCGGCGTCGGCGGCGGACGACGGGCCCGGTGCTGAGGCCGGGGCGGAACGCCGGAACGCGGGCCGCGGGCCGGCCTGGGGGCGAGGCCGCGCGCGGGCGGCCGCGGCCGGCCCGGCCCTTTTCCTCGTCGTCTGCCCGGCGAGCGTGCTGATCAACTGGACCAGGGAGATCGCCAGCCACACGAAACTGGCCGCGCACCGGCTGCACGGCGACGACCGGGAGGCCGCCAGGCAGGCATGGCTCACCGAAGGCGGCGTCGGCGTGACGACCTACGAGGCGCTGCGCGCGATGCCGGTGCCCGAGGGCATCGAGCTGAGCATGCTGACCGTCGACGAGGCGCACTACGCGAAGAACCCGCGGACGCTGCGCACCAAGGCGGTCCGCGGCTGGGCGCGGGCCACCCCGCGGGTGCTGTTCCTGACCGGCACTCCGATGGAAAACCGGGTCGAGGAGTTCCGTTCTCTGGTGGACCATCTACGCCCGGACATCGCCGAATCGGTCAGCGACGTCGACGGCGCGCTCGGCGGCGCCCGCTTCCGCCGCGCGGTCGCCGCGGTCTATCTGCGGCGCAACCAGGATGACGTGCTCGGCGAGCTGCCGCCGCGGCTGGAGACCAGCGACTGGGTGCCGCTCGACGGCGCCGCCCTGGCCGTGTACAAGGACGCGGTCGCCGAGGGCAACATGATGAAGATGCGCCGCGCGGCCTTCACCACCGAGCGGGCCGAGGACGGCACCCTCGACTACCCGAAGAAGCTCGACCGGCTGGTCGACATCGTGGAAGAGGCCACCGAGGACGGGCGCAAGGTGATCGTGTTCTCCTTCTTCCGCTCGGTCCTCGGCACGGTCATGACCGCCCTCGGCGACAAGGCGGTCGGCCCGCTCACCGGCGACGTGCCGCCGCCTGACCGCCAGGCCCTCATCGACGAGTTCACCCGGCGGTCAGGCCCGTCCGTCCTGGTCAGCCAGATCCAGGCGGGCGGCGTCGGGCTGAACATCCAGGCCGCGTCCGTCGTCGTCATCTGCGAGCCGCAGTGGAACCCCGCGATCGAGGAGCAGGCGGTCGCCCGCGCTCACCGGCTGGGCCAGCTGCGCCGGGTCGACGTGCACCGGCTGCTGGCCGAGGACACGGTCGACCAGCGGATGCTCGAGCTCACCAGCGCTAAGCGGGCCGAGTTCGACGAGTACGCCCGCCGTTCTGACCTGGCCGCCGCGACACCCGACGCGATCGATATCTCCGACCTGTCGGCTGTCGCCGAGGTGGCCAGCCAGGCGGAAGCCGAGCGCCGGATCCTCGCCGCGGAGCGCGAGCGCCTCGGCCTGGCGCCGCGCGGCCGCACGAGCTAGACCTGGCTGACCTGGCTGGCTCTGGTCATCACGTACCTGACCAGGCTGACGAGCACCTTCTTGACGGAGTCGCGGCTACGGGCGTCGCACAGCACGATCGGCACCTCGGGATTGAGCGTCAGCGCGATCCTGATGTCGTCGGGCTCGAACTGGGGCGCGCCGTCGAAAACGTTGACCGCGATGATGAACGGCGTGCCGGTCCGCTCGAAGTAGTCGATCGAGGCGAAGCAGTCGGCGATCCGCCGCGTGTCGGCCATGATCACCGCGCCGATCGCGCCGACCGACAGGTCGTCCCACATGAACCAGAACCGCTCCTGGCCCGGGGTGCCGAAGAGGTAGAGCACGAGCTGCGACGCGAAGCTGATCCGGCCGAAGTCCATCGCCACCGTCGTGGTGGTCTTGGCGCTGACGCCCGCGGTGTTGTCAATGCCGACGCTGCGGTCGCTCAGCGGCTCCTCGGTCCGCAGTGGCCGTATCTCGCTGATCGCGCCGACCAGCGTGGTCTTCCCGACGCCGAAGCCGCCGGCGATCAGGATCTTGGCGGTCGACGGCACGCCCGCCTGGCCGTCAAAGGGATTCAAGTCCATCAAGCACCATCCTCAGTAGGCGCTGGTCGGGCAGCGCCTGGCGCTGCGCGGAAATGATCCGCAGCATCCCGTCGGCGGTCAGGTCGCTCAGCAGGACCCGGACCACCCCCAGCGGCAGGTCAATCTCAGAGGTCAAGTCGACGACGGGGACGGGACGCCGGCACACCGCGAGAATCCGCCGGTGCTCGGGGCCGGGCCGGAAATGCTCGGACGGCCGCTCGCCGGTGGCCACCACGACGTCGATCAAGCCGAACGTCCCGGTGGCCTGGGTCCGGCCCTTGGTCAGCGCATAAGGGCGGACGACTGGTCCGGCTTCATGGTCGAACCAGCGCTCGCCGTACCCGTCGTGTGCGGTCATTCCGCCGCTATCTCCTCGGGGAATCTCGGCTCGGCGGCGAGGTACTTGCCCATCCGGCGGACCAGCATCGCCATCTCGTAGGCGATCAGGCCCACGTTCGGATCGGCGGAGGTGAGCACCGCCAGGCAGGTGCCCCTGCCCGCCGAGATGACGAAGAGGAAGGCCCGCTCCATCTCGATGATGGTCTGCCGCACCTCGCCGCCGTTGAAATGCCGCCCGGTTCCCCTGGCCAGGCTCTGCACGCCCGCCGCGAGGGCGGACAGGTGCTCCCCGTCCTCGCGGCTCAGTCCGTGCGATGCCGCCACTACCAGTCCGTCCCTGGACAAGATGAGCGCCTGCTCGACGTGCTCGACCTGATTGACCAGGTTGTCAAGCAGCCAGCTGAGCTGTCCGGTGGTGTCAGTCTGTGCCATGTGCCCCAGCCTCGCTATCGCTCAGTTCCGTTGTCCGTGCCGCTGGCCGGATCATCTAGGTTGTCGGCCCGCCCGCGCTCCCAGCCCTGCTGCATCAGGTCCATCATGCTGCGGGTGGCGTCGGGCGACCGCTCGTCAATGTCGGGGACCTGACTCGCGGCGGCGGCCTGCTGGTCGCGCTCACGGCGGCCCTTGAGCTGCGGTGCCAGGCTGGCCTGGGGGACGCGGACCGGCATACCGAGATGGCTGCTCCCGGCCGACCCGGTGCCCAGCACACTCTGGCTCCCGGTGTTCCGGGACACCGCGGGCTGGCTCCCCGGGTTCGGCGCCGCCGCGGGCTGGCCCGCCGGGCCCCGGCTGAAGGCGTCCGGCCAGGGCGCGTCCCAGGGCGGCCGTCCGGTCGTCTCCGTCTCCGTCGCCCGCGTCTGCGCTTGCGCCTGCAGTTGCGGCTGTGTCCGCGGCTCGTCGAGCTCCCACGGCGGCCGGGGCAGCGGCCGCGGCGCGGGCGCCAGGTCCCGCTCCTCGCCCTGGCCGGCCGCCGGGATCTCGGGCCGCCGCCCAGTCGCCGCCGCGGCGAGGCGGTGCCGTCCGGTCGCGCCGAACACCGGCAGCGGCCCCGAGGGAGACGGATCGGCGGAGCCGCCCGGCGGCAGGGCCGCGGCGGCCGGCTGACCGTCGCCCGTGCCGGCGAAGCCCGCGGGCAGCCCGGCTTCCTCCTCGCGCACGATCACGCCGAACGGCAGCACGAGGATGGCGGTCGTCCCGCCGTAGACGGACTGGCGCAGCGAGACCTTGACCGCGTGCCTGACGGCCAGCCTGCTGACCACGAACAGGCCGAGCTGGTCGCTGTTGGCGAGGTCGAACTCGGGCGGGCTGGCCAGCCGCCGGTTGATGTCGGCGAGCTCGTCGGGGCTGAGGCCGAGGCCGCGGTCTTCGATCTCCGCGACCAGGCCGGTACCCGCCCGGTCCGCCCTGACCTCGATCCTGGTGTTCGGCGGCGAGAACACAGTGGCGTTCTCCACCAGCTCGGCGACGAGGTGGATCAGGTCGTTGACCGCGTTGCCCGCGACCAGGTCGCGTGACTCGCTGAGCACGTCGACCCGGACGTAGTCCTCGACCTCGGCCACCGCGGCGCGGAGCACGTCGACGACGGGCACCGGATCGCGCCAGCCGCGGCCGGGCGTGGAGCCGGACAAGATGATCAGGCCCTCGGCGTGCCTGCGCATCCGGGTGGTGAGGTGGTCGAGGCGGAACAGGTCGGCCAGCGACCCCGGGTCGCTGGTCCGCCGTTCCATCGAGTCGAGCATGCTCAGCTGGCGGTGCAGCAGCGACTGGTTGCGCATGGAGATGTTCAGGAAGACCTGGTTGACCCCCTTGCGCAGCCGGGCCTGCTCGACGGCGGCCTCGACCGCCGCCTCCTGCACGGTGCCGAACGACCGGGCGATCTGCGAGATCTCGTCGATGCTGCTGCCCGCGGGCGTCGGCGACTCGGCCGCCACGTCCACGTCGTCACCGCGCCGCAGCCGTTCGACCACTCGCGGCAGCCGCTCCTCGGCCATTCCGCGCACGCTGTTGTACAGCCCGGTCAGGTCGCCGGTGACCTTGCGGCCGAACCACAGCATCAGGAAGATCGACACGACAACGGCCGCCAGGCCGACGCCGCCCGCGAGGATCGCCTCGGTCAGCAGCCTGCTGCTGTTCGAGCTGCTCGCCGCCTCAAGCCGCGGTCCGTTGGCGGTCTGGGTGGCCTGCATGACCTGCGCGTACTGCGCCGAGACGGCTTCCCAGTCCTTGGCGTTGACCGCGATGGCCTGGTTGTCGGGTGTCTGCTCGATCTGCTGTTCCATCGCCGTGAACTGCTTGTACATCGGCGAGTTGACGGTGGTCGTGTAACCGGCGAGGAGCTGGCCTGACAGCAGGCCGAGGGCCGCGTTCAGCAGCGACTGCCGCTGAGCGGCGCTGCTGGTGAACAGTGCCCTGGCCGCGGGGCTCATCGTGCCCTGGGTGACCGAGAGAGCGGTGTCCGCGACCGCGATTTCCCGGCTGGCCATCTCAAGCGAGTACGCCGACGAGAGGGCGCCGACCGAGTCGGTCGCGAGTGAGGAACCGCGGGCCTGGGTCCCCGTGTAGTACGACTGGAACTGGGTGTCGACGATGTTGTCGTACGCCTGGAAGGCGGCGGCCGGGCTCAGCTTCCCGGCATCAATCGATTTCCTGACTGCCCCGAGCTGCTGCAGGTCGGTCAGCAGCGAGTGCAGGACGGCCGTTTCGCTGGCGGACAGTGCGCCGCTCTCAGCCTGCAGCGCGACCTCGGCGGCGGGCAGCGACTGGTCCACGGTCTTCCTCGTGGCCAGGAGCGGTGCCTCCGAGGTCTTGCGGCCGCTGAGCAGCCAGGCATAGGTTTGCGCGCGCTCGGTCGGCAGCTCGTAGGTCACGGTGGCCACCGCGGCGCTGTCCAGCGCCGCGGTGCTGACACTGTAGGTGTGATTGCTGATCGCGGACGGAACGGTGAGGCTGGCCGAGAAGGCCCACAGCGCCACCAGGGAAATCAGCGGAACGGCAAACATGCCGATCAGGAACAACCGGATCGGCCGGGGCCGCATCGGCCGGGAGCGGAAAGGACGCCGGAAAGCCGCCATAGTGCCTCACACGGGACAAGCACGTAGGAGGCGCCTGTCCGGCCGCTGCAGAGGAATGCGAAACAAAGCGCCCGTCTCGCCCGACGCCCCTGCCCGGCGGTAGCCGAGACCCCCCGGCGTGACCAACCAATAGTTCAACTTGCTCGTTAAGAATTGTTACGGTAGCAGCGCCCGCTTACGAATGTGTCGAAATGACGTCAGATGCTAAAAACCTGCCAAGACACGGGCATAACGGTCACCGAACGGATATAGGCGCATCGAATTTTCGCACTCATCTATATAAACAGTAAGTCTCATTAGCGCGTCGCGAACAGCCATTTTCCGATTTACCGCGGGCAGTTGCCTGCGGCGGCGCCTTGTCGGCATTCCGGGCGAAAGCCGCGTAACATGCCGTGCGTGGCCGACTTCAACCCGGATATGCCGTCTATCGCGCGGGTCTACGACTACTTCAACGGCGGCAGGGACAATTTCGCCGCCGACCGGGAGCTCGCACAGCGGCTGATCGGGATCTTCCCGCCGATCCCCGAGACCGTCAGGGACAACAAGCAGTTCCTTCACCGCGCCGTCGGCTGGGTCGCGGGCGAGGGGACCGGTCAGTTCATCGACGTCGGCTGCGGCCTGCCCACGCCGCCTGGCACGCACGACTCGGCGCGGACGGCGCTGCCCGGCGCGCGGGTCGCGTACGTCGACAACGACCCGATCGTGCTGAGTCACCTGCGCGGCCTGCCGTCGCGGGAACAGGCAGGCCTGACGATCGTGGCGGGCGACGTGCGCGACGCGGACTCCGTGCTCAGCCAGGTGGCGGCGGGCCTCGACCTGTCCGCCCCCGCCTGCCTGATCATGGCCGCGCTGCTGCACTTCTTCCCGGTCAAGGCCGGCCGGGACCTGGTCGCGCGGTACGCGGCGGCGCTGGCGCCCGGCAGCTACGTGATCCTCACCATGGGGCTGGCCGACGGCCGCGCTGCGGACCGGTTCTTCGAGCTGTACAGCAAGGGCCCGGCCCCGCTGTACAAGCACTCGGCCGAAGACTTCGCGTCTTTCTTCGGCGACCTGCCGCTGGTACCGCCAGGCGTCGCGGACGCCAGAAGCTGGCGCCCCGGCTGGCCCCAGGTCCCGGTGCCGCCCAAGCGCGAGGCCGAGATGATCGTCGGCGTCGCCCGGACGGGCTGAGCGATGCGGCCCGGGTGCGCCGCCGCGGTGACGCAGGAGTTAACCTGCCACAGATGACGACTGCATTCGTACTCGGCGGCGGCGGGTTGCTCGGCGCGCACGAAGTGGGCATGCTCCGGGCGCTGTCGGAGGCGGAAATCCGGCCTGACATCGTCGTCGGCACCTCCATCGGCGCGGTCAACGGCGCGTTCATCGCCGCTGACCCGGACCGCGCCGCGCAGCGGCTGGCCGACCTGTGGCGCGGCGAGTCCCTCGGGGCGGTGTTCAGCGAAACGGTCTTCGGCCGGGCCGCCCGGCTCGTCCGCTCGGGCACCCACCTGCACGCGATCGAGCCGCTGGCGAAACTGCTGGCCGAGACGCTGCCCGTGGCCGGCTTCACCGACCTGAAGCTGCCCTTCCACTGCGTCGCGGCCAGCATCGAGGACGCCACCGCCCGCTGGTTCAGTTCCGGCCCGCTGGTCCCCGCGGTCATGGCGTCATGCGCGGTTCCCGGCCTGCTGCCCCCGGTCGAGATCGACGGGCGCCACTACTTCGACGGCGGCCTGGTCGACTCCATCCCGGTCGGGCGCGCGGTGGCCCTGGGCGCCACCCGCGTCTACGTGCTGCAGGTCGGCCGGGTCGAGAGCCCGCTGCCCGTTCCTGAGCGGCCCTGGGAGGTCGGGCTTGTCGCCTTCGAGATCGCCCGCAGACACCGTTTCCACGAGGAGATGTCGGCGATACCGCCCGGCGTCGAGGTGCACGTGCTGCCCACCGGCGGCGACCGGCAGCCGCCCGGTTTGCGCCAGTTCCGTTACCGGGGCCGAGATCAGGTAAGTAGCAGTATCGAGCGTTCCTATCAAGCGTCGGCCAGCTACCTCGCCCAGCTGGCCGGCGGCCGCTGACCCGCTACCGGAGCCGTCCATGCCGCCCACGCTGATCCGGCGTCTGCTGCTGGTGCCGCTGGTCGTCGTCATCGGCTGCGCGCTGGCCGCGCTGACTCCGCCCGTCGCCCTCCTCAGCTGGGCCTTCGGCTTGCTGCGGCGGCGTGACCGCGCGGGCCGGGTGCACCATTCGCGCCTGCTGCGGATGATCATCCTCGGGCTGGTCTGGGCGGCGGGGGAGACCACCGCGCTGACTGTCTTCCTCGGCCTGTGGATCGTCAGCGGTTTCGGTGGCCGGCTCGACACCGAGCCGTACCAGGCCAGGCAGTACGCGGTCGTGACCTGGTTCCTCAACCTGGTCTACCGCGTGGCGCTCCGCGCCTGCGCGCTGACCGTGACCGTGGCCGGCCCTGACGGCGAGGGCGGCCAGGGAAGCGCCGGCCAGGGGAACATCGGCGCGGGGAATACCGGCGCGGGGAACATGGGCGCGGGGAACATCGGCGCGGGGAACACCGGCGCAGGGAACATGGGCGCGGGGAACACCGGCGCGGGGAACACCGGCCAGGGGAGCGCCGGCCAGGAGACTAGCGACCCGGCGGTGGGGGCCCAGTCGCCGGAGGCGCAGACGGCAGGAGCGCGGTCGCCAGGGACTCAGGCGGCGGGAGCGCAGTCGCCCCGAGCGCAGACGTCGGGGGCGCGGTCGCCCCGAGCGCAGACGTCGGGGGCGCAGTCGGTGGGGGCGGAGTCGTCGGGGGCGCCGTCGGTGGAGCCGGAGTCGCCGGGGGCGGAATCGCCGGCGGCGCCGTCGGTGGGGGCGCGGTCGCCGCGAGCGCAGTCGCCGGGGGCGCCGCAGACGGCGGGAGCGCAGCGGGAAGCCCGGTCGCCGTACGACCCGGCCGCGGGCGAGCCCGCCGACCGCCCGGTTATCGTGCTCAGCCGTCACGCCGGGCCGGCCGACTCGCTGCTGCTGATCCACTACCTGCTCAGCGTCTGCCACCGTCGTCCGCGGGTCGTCTTGAAGGCCACCTTGCAGCTCGACCCCACCGTGGACATCATGGCCAACCGGTTGCCCAACGCACTCCTCCACCGCAGCCCGAACACCGGGGTGAACGGCACCAGGCAGCGCACTGAGCAGATCAGGCGGCTCGCGGCCGGGATGAGCGGCGGCAGCGCCCTGGTCATCTTCCCCGAAGGCGGCAACTGGACCCCGCAGCGCTGGCGGCGGGGCATCGAGCGGCTGCGCCGCCGCGGCCGCCCCGACCTGGCCGCGCGGGCGGCGGCGATGCCGAACCTGCTCCCGCCGCACGGCAGCGGCGCGCTCACCGCGATCGCGGCCTGCCCCGCCGCCGACGTGGTCTTCGTCGCTCACACCGGGCTCGACCGGCTCGTCAGCGTCCGCGACGTGTGGCGCAGCCTGCACAGCGACCTGCACGTCAGCGCCCGCTGGTGGCTGGTCCCCGCGGCCAGCGTCCCCCGCACGGCCGGCCCCGAGGGCCAGCTCGGCTGGCTCTACGACTGGTGGGAGCGTATCGACGCCTGGATCACAGCGGAGAACCAGGCCGTCCCCGATCCCCGCCCGCCCGCCGACCTGCCGGCCGGAACCTGAACCGCGCCGCCCGCCAGCCGACCTGCCGGCCGGAACCTGAACCGCGCCGCCCGCCCGTGTGGTCTTGGCGGCCGCCCGCGTCGCCGCCAGGGGATGCTGCGCGGGACCCTGTGACGTGTGCGACCCCGCCCAGAGCCCGCAGCGCTCTTACATTGGTAATTTTTTTCTAATTGGTAATTCGTATGTACTATGACACGAATTCTTACCAAGATCTTCGCTCTGACCACTGGAAACGTGACAGGTGTGAGCGTCGTTGCCCGTGAGTCCGACGTGGACTGCGGCTGCGGCGCCAGCTGTGACCAACGTGACCTGTGAGTGCGGTGACGACCAGGCCGCCTGCGGCCGCCGCTGCCACGGTGCTGACGGGCGAGATGATGCCTGCGGCCAGCGTGGCGTGTGGTGCGCGGGCAGGGAGCGGGCTGGCTAGCGGCCGGGCGAGCAGTCTTGGACGTGCTCGTACCAGGCATCGCGGAGCTGGGCGAGCTCGGCTTCCCTGGCCCTGACTTTGTCCGCCCGCTCAACCGCCCGGACTGCCATGAAGAACACCACCGCGAGCGACCCCAGCATGCACAGCCACAGCACCCAGTGGCCGCCTTGGTAGGCGTAGGCGTTGCTGATCAGCCCGACGCCGAACAGTGCGCCGCCCAGGGCCCACCACACCGGCGTCAGCGGATTACCACGGCTGGCCCGTTCCATTTCCATTTCCAGGCGCGCGTGGAACTCACCCCAGGAATCCGCCTCTTCCGGCCGGGGAGGCGGGACAGCCGTACGCCCCATGGTCATCGCCTTCATTCCGCGACGAGACGACGATAGTCGAACCTTTTCGCCCCGCCGGTCGGCCCGTCGTTCCAGCGGTCTGACAGTCCAGCGGTCCAGCGGTCCAGCGGTCCGTCGGTCCAGCGGTCCGTCGGACTAGCGGTCCGGTGGTCCGGCAGTCCACAGGTCCGTAGGCCCGGTGTTCTGGCAGTCCGTCGGTCTGGCAGCCCGGGTGGTCTGGCAGTCCGGCGACAGCGGGCGGAAACGGTTCGTGGAGGTAATCGTAAGCCGGCGGGCGGCCCCGCGCCAGGGTCAGCGCCCCCGCGAACACCAGGTCGGTCCGCCCGGCCGCGGGCTGCGGCGTACAGGATGGACCGGCTGACGCCCAGGCTCCTGGCCACCCCGGGACAGCCGCGCGGAATGCGGCGGGCCTGGGAGTGCCACTACGAGCTGCGGGCCCCAGTGAGCGCCTGATGCCGCGTGACCACGTCGCGTTACTTCAGCAGCAGGTAGACAAGCGACCCGAGCCCGGCGATCAGGCAGTAGATGCCGAACGGGCTGAGCGACTTATCTTCGCTGAAGTACTTGGTCAGGAACCGGATCGACAGGTAGGCCCCGACCCCGGAGATCAGCGAGCCGACCAGGATCGGCCCGTGGATGCCGGCACTCAGCGGGCCCGTCAGGTCCTTCGCCTTGAGCGCGCCCGCCGCCAGGATCACGGGCGCGGACAGCAGGAAGGAGAACCGCACCGCGTCCTCGCGTCGCAGCCCGCGCCCCATCCCGGCCACCGTGACGATGCCGTCGCGGCTGATGCCGGGCAGCAGGGCGAGGATCTGCGCCGACCCGACCAGAACGGCCCGCTTGTAGCCCATGGTGGACAGCCGCCCGTCGGCGGCCACCGCCGGGTCGGCGGCCGGGGTGCCCCCGGGGCCGGCCGGACGGCCGTCATCCTGCCCGCCGCCGGGGCCGCGGCCGGCCGTGTGGCCGCCGTTGTAACCGCCGTGCCCGCCGCCTGGGGCGCCGGCGTGACCGCCCCGCCCGGCTGTGTGGCCGCCGCTGTATCCGCCGTGCCCGCCGCCAGGCGCGCCGGCGTGCGCGCCCCGTCCGGCCGGCGGCTGCTGCTGGTACTGCGGTCCGCGGGGATCGCGCGGGTCGCCCACGGGCGGCTGGCCGGGCGCGGGCTGACCGGCCCGCGGGTCGCGGCCATACTGCCCTTGGCCGTACTGCTCTTGCCCGTACTGCTCTTGCCCGTACTGGCCCTGCCCGTACTGGCCCTGCCCGTGCTGGCCCCGGCCCTGGCCGTACTGTCCCTGGCCGTACTGTCCGCCGTACTGTCCCTGGCCCGGCTGTCCGGGCCGCCCCTGCGGCCCTTCTTGCCCGGGCGGCCCGTACTGCCCGGCCGCCCCGTACTGCGCCTGCGGATATCCGGGCTGCTGCCCATGCGGGTAGCCAGGCCGCGGTGCCTGCGGATATCCCGGCTGCCCTTGCGGGTAGCCAGGCTGCCGTCCGTACTCTTCCGGCTGGCCTTCGGGCCGGCCCTCCGGGCGCTGTGCGTTCCCGCGCTGCTCCTGCTGCCCCTCGTTGTCCTGCCCGTACCGGGGGTCGGATCCCTGCCACTGCTGCTGCTGGGGCTGCTGGGTGTAGCCCGCGGGTCCTGGCCCGCCGTGCCTGCCGCCGGCCCGGCCGGGACCGCCCGCCCACCCGGGCGCTCCGCCGGCCCGGCCGGCACCGCCCGCCCCGCCCGCCATGGCCGGCGCCGCCGCGGCCGCGCGCGCGGCGTCCCGTGACCGGCGCATCCGCTCGCTGACCAGCAGGATGACCCCGTTAATGGCCAGGAAAAGCGCGGCCAGCTCCGGCTTGGCGAACACGCTGACGAACACCTTCTGCAGCGACGCCCCCACGATGCCGACCGGGATCGTCGCCAGGATGATCATCCACGCCAGGCGCTCGTCGGGGGTGGTCGCCGACCGCTTGCGGAGCGATGAGAAGAACCCGCGCACGATGCGCAGCCAGTCCCGCCAGAAGTAAGCGATCATCGCGATCGCGGTCGCCACGTGCAGCCCGACGATGAACGCGAGGTAGGGCGAATTCGGCGCGGACACGTTGAGGGCGTTCGCCCAGCTCCCGCCGATCAGCGCCGGTATCAGCACGTTGTGCCCGAGGCTGGAGACCGGGAAAAGCTCGGTCACGCCCTGGATAAGGCCGGTGACAACCGCCTCGAGATATGTCAGGTGGGATGACATCGGCGCCTTCCTCTTGCTCGGGTCTTCTGGCCAAAGCTGACAACCATCGCGGTACCGAACGGGTGCGGCCTGCTCCGGCCCGTCACGCGCCCGCCGTCCGGCGTGGCCGACGAGCGAACAGACTATCCGCCCCGGGTTCTGTCTCGTGGCCAACTGGCTGGCGTGACGCCCGTGGCGAGGTAGAATTTCTACAGACTCGTAGATGTTATTCGACGCAAGGAGTGGGTGGCACCCGATGCCGGACGGACCTGACCCAGGCGGCGCCGACGGGGCCGCGCACAGCCGCCGCCCGCCGGGCGAGCTGGAGGCCGCGGTCCTGCGGGAACTCCAGCGGGCCGGCGAGCCGTTGTCGCCCGGCGAGGTCAGGGAGCGGATCGGCGGCAGCCTGGCTTACACGACGGTGGTAACCATTCTCTCCCGGCTGCACGTCAAGGGTCTGCTCAGCCGCCACAAGAGCGGGCGTGTCTACCGCTACGCCCCGGTCGCCGACCAGCCCGGTCTCGCCGCCCGCCGGATGGCCCGGGTGCTCGACGAAGAGGCTGACCGTGAGGCCGTTCTCGCGCGCTTCGTCTCCTCGTTGTCCGGCCGTGACGAGGAACTGCTGCGCAAGATGCTGGCCGCCCCCGAACTGGCCGACGCCGCCCCGGCCGGCTCGCTGCCCGCCGACCCGGAGCCCGGAGAGTAACCGCGATGGCGCCACGGAGCCGGTCATGCACGTAGCGGTGTACATCCCGCTGCTCGTCCCGGCGCTGGCGGCGCTGGCGGCGCGGCCGCTCGCGGCGCGGCTGCCGCCGGCCGCGGCGGCGTGGCTGCTGACCGTGAGCGCGCTCGCGCTGGCGGCCGCGTCGAGCGCGGTGCTCGGCGTGCTGGCGCTGTCCGCGGCCGTCAGGATCGGTTTCGTCGAGGCGGCCGGGCACCTGTCGGGAACGGTGATCAGCCGTGCGGACGCGGTGTCCGTCCCGGTCGCCGCCGTCGCGGGCGCCCTGCTCGCGGTGGCCGCCGTGGCCGCCGGCCGGGCGCTGGCCCGGCGGGTCGCGGCGATCGCGGCCGCGTACCGGCGCGCGAGGGCGCTCCCGGGAACCAGTCAGGTCGTGGTCACCGAGGACGCCGCCGCCGATGCCTACACACTCCCCGGCCTGCCCTCCCGGGTGGTGATCACCCAGGGCATGCTGCGGGCCCTGGCCGGCCGGGAACGGGCCGTGCTGCTGGCCCACGAGCGGGCGCACGCCGGCGGCGCCCATTACCTGTTCACGTCGGCCGCGCGGCTCGCCGCGGCCGCGAACCCGCTGCTACGGCCCGTCGCGGCGGAGGTGGGCTACGTCGTTGAGCGCTGGGCGGACGAGCGCGCGGCAGCGGAGACGGGCGACCGGGCACTCACCGCCCGCGCCATCGCCCGGGCCGCGCTCGCGGCCTCCGCCCGGCCGCCCGCCGCCGCTGCCCGGCGGCCGGCGCATGAAGCCGGGCTCACCGCGCTCGGCATCGCGGGCTTCACCGGACCAGGGCCGCACCGGGCCGGCCAGGTCCCGCGCCGCGTCGCCGCCTTGCTCGCCCCGGCCCCTGGACTGCCGCCGCTGCTGGTCGCCGCGGCCGTGGCGCTGGTGGCGGTCTCGGCCGCCGCTGCCCTCGGCGCGGCGCTTGACCTGCACCAGCTCATCGAGCTGGCCCAGGGGCAGGCCGGCTGACGGGACGCGGCCCGCCGGCGACTGTGCGGTTGATGGTACTTTCGCCTCAGCTTTTTTTGTTCCGCTGCCCATAGACACCACCCGGTGCCGAGCGACAATCGCGGAAGACAGCCTCACCGGGGCCGGAGGTTACGAAGATGCCGATGCCCACCGCGCTGGAAATCGCCCGACAGGCCACGCTGAAACCGATCAACGAGATCGCCGACGAAATCGGCATACCGCCGTGGCTGACCGAGCGGCACGGCGACCACGTCGCGAAGATCGACTTGGCGGCGATCGATGAGCTGCGAGACCGCCCGAAGGCCAAGTACGTCGTCGTCACTGCCATCACGCCGACCCCGCTCGGCGAGGGCAAGACGACCACGACGATCGGTCTGGGGCAGGCCTTCCACCACATCGGCAAGCGGGCCACGATCGCGATCCGTCAGGCATCCATGGGTCCCACGTTCGGCATCAAGGGCGGTGCAGCGGGGGGTGGCTACTCGCAGGCGGTCCCGTTCGAGCTGCTGAACCTGCACCTGACTGGCGACATGCACGCGGTCACGGCCGCGCACAACCAGATCGCCGCGATGCTGGACAACAGCCTTTACCTAGGCAACGAATTCGGCCTCGACCTGAACCAGATCACCTGGAAACGCGTGATCGACGTGAACGACCGGGCGCTGCGCAACATCGTGACCGGGCTCGGCGCCGCGGGCGACGGAGTGCCACGGCAGACGGGTTTCGACATCACCGCCGCCTCGGAGGTCATGGCCGTGCTGGCCCTGTCCACCAGCCTCGGCGACCTGCGCGCGCGGCTCGGCCGCATCGTCGTCGGCTACACCAGGTCCGGTGACCCGGTCACGGCGGAGCAGCTGAAGGCGGCCGGCGCCGCGGCCGTCATCATGCGCGAGGCGCTCAAGCCGAACCTGCTCCAGACGCTGGAGAACACCCCGGTCTTCGTGCACGCGGGCCCGTTCGGCAACATCGCGCACGGCAACTCGAGCGTCGTCGCCGACCTCATCGGCATCCGCACCGGCGACTACCTGGTCACCGAGGCGGGTTTCGGCGCTGACATGGGCGCCGAGCGGTTCTTTAACATCAAGTGCCGCGTGTCAGGGCTGCGGCCCGACGCGGCCGTGGTCGTCGCCACCGTCCGCGCGCTCAAGACCCACTCAGGCAAGTACCGCGTGGTAGCCGGCCGTCCGCTGCCAGACGACATACTCGAGGAGAACCCGGACGACGTGCTGGCCGGGGCGGCCAACCTGCGCAAGCAGCTGGAGAACATCCGCGCGCACGGAGTGGAGCCGGTCGTCGCGATCAACGCGATGCCGTCCGACTTCGCCTCCGAGCAAGCCGCCATTCGCGAAGTGGCCGCGTCAATGGGCGTACGCTCCGCCGTCGCCACCCACTTCACCGACGGCGGCCGCGGCGCGGCCGAGCTGGCCGAGGCGGTGGCCGAGGCGGCGGACAAGCCGAACAGCTTTCACTTCCTTTATCCCGCGGAGGCGACGCTCAGGGAGAAGATCGAAGCCGTCGCGACCAGGATCTACGGGGCCGACGGTGTCGACTACACCCCGGTGGCGAGCAGGCAGCTCGACGGCTACGAGAAGAACGGCTTCGGCGGCCTGCCGGTCTGCATCGCCAAGACCCAGTACAGCCTGTCGCACGACGCCAGCCTGAAGGGCGCGCCGTCGGGCTTCCGCCTCCCGGTCCGCGAGGTCAGGGCCAGCGTCGGGGCCGGCTTCGTGTACCCGATCTGCGGCGACATGCGCACCATGCCCGGCCTGTCGAGGCAGCCCGCCGCGATGAGCATCGACCTCGACGAGAACGGCGACATCGTCGGCCTCTACTGACGCCGCCGGGCGGCGGCCGGCGGTGCTCCGTCAGGCCTGCCCTGACGAGGCGCCGCCGCGCCGCCGGTACGGGGCACGCCGCTTAACCGACCGCCCACTGTCCGGTGTCCGGCCCCAGCCCCGCGTCGAGGGCGAACTGGATCTGGATGATCTTCGTCGTGGCCGGCACCTCGAACGTGACGCAGCCGACCCCGGACGACCCGGAGGGGATGTTCTCCGGCGAGGAGAACGCCGGGCAGCCGATCGCGTTCCCCGCCAGCCGCGCGCTGTAGGACTGGCCGGCGGAGTCCACGACCGCCGCGCTGTCGGCGGGGGCGCCGGCGTAGGCGGCCTGGCCGGTGTTCGTCAGCTGGAACTGGACCGCGAACAACCGCCTGCCCACGCTCGCCCCGCTGAACTCATCCGTTGGCTCCGCCGTGGCGATCACCCGCACCACGGTGACGGATAGCTGCTCACCAGAGCCGGTGCCGGTGCCGGTGCGGCCGAGCGTGACGGCCGAGCCGATCCCGGCCGCCTCAGTCACGGCGCCGCGGGCCGCGGTGGCGCCCGCGGCCGTGACCCGGTGGCCGGCGGCGACGCTGATGACGGCGATCAAAGCGACAAGGGCGACGGCGCCGCCCGTGACCTTCCGGGCTGTGCGCCGGCTGTGCCGCCGCACCGGACCGTCCAGTCGCGGGGGCGCGAACTGCGGTGCGGGACCCGACTGCGGCGGAGGACCCGACCGCGGCGGAGGACCGGACCGCGCCCAAGCCGCGGACGGCGGCCCGGAGCTGAACTGGGACTGCGGCCGGAACTGCCGGGGAATTGTTCGCTGCAGCAGGAGCTGGTACTCGCCCTGCCGCCCCTCAGGCACCGGCGGAACCCATCCCCGCGGGTCCTCGCTATCGGGCTGCGAGCAGTCCGATCTGCCGTAGTCGCCTTGCCATCCCATCGCCAATCTCCCCCTCCGCGGCGCGGAATCGCGCCTTCCCGGTGGGGTGACGCCGCACGAGGCGGCCCGGTGTACGAAAGCCCCGGGTTGTTGCCAACCCGTTACGGAGAGTCCCTATATGGACAGGAAGGTCAGTAGACCTCGAAGTACTCGCGCATTTCCCAGTCGGTGACCTCTTCGGCGGAATCGGTCAGGCCGGCCTCGGCCAGCGCCGTCTCGTAGCGGGCAATCTCGGCCCGCTTCATCGTCACGAGGTAGTCGACCAGCGTGTCGCCGAACGCGGCGCGGTAGAACGAGTCGCCGTCGAGCGATTTCACCGCGGCGGCGAGCGAGGCGGGCAGCGGGACCAGCCCCTCGGCCGCGTACGGGTCGCCCTCGACAGGCGGCGGCGGGGTGAGGCCCCGGGTCACCCCGTCCAGCCCGGCCGCCAGGCTGGACGCGATATACAGGTACGGATTGGCGGCGGGCTCGCCGGCCCGGTACTCGATGTGCGCGCCCGCGTCTCCGGGTGCGCCCTGCACCCGGATGAGCGCGCCGCGGTTCTCGATCGCCCAGGCCACCCGGTCGGGCGCGAATGAGTACGGCCGGAACCGCTTGTACCCGTTGACGGTGGGGACGGCGAACGGCAGCGAAGGCACGGCGTGCTCGGCCAGCCCGGCGACGTAGCGCAGGCCGGTCTCGGACAGCGGCCCGTCGTCGGACGCGAAGGCGTTGCCGCCGTCGGCCGCTGACGTCAGCGACTGGTGCAGGTGCCAGCCGGAGGCGGTGACGTTGGCCAGCCCCGGCCGCGCCATGAACGTGGCGAGCAGCCCGCGCCGCTGGCAGACCTGCTTGACCGCCGACCGGAAGAGCACCGCCGCGTCGGCCGCCGCCATGGCGCTCATCGGGGCGAACGTCACCTCGACCTGCCCCGGCCCCCATTCGTCCTCCATGGACCTGGGCGGCAGGCCGACCGCCCACAGCGCGTCGCGCAGCGCGTCAAGCACCGGGGCCATGGAGTCGAGCCTGGTCTCTGACAGGAACTGGTAGCCCCGCTCGAACATCGACACCGCGGGCGGCGGGGGAGTGAAGCCCGCGTCCTGCGGCGCCAGCGGGCCGCCGGCCGGGGTGAAGACGGAGAACTCGACCTCAAGGCCGACGGTGAGGTCGTAGCCGTGCGCGCCGAGCCCGGCCAGCTGCCGCCGCAGCAGTCCCCGCCCGTCCAGCGGAACCGGTGCCCCGGAGGCGAAGTACGCGTCGCACAGCAGCCAGCCCGTGCGGTTCGCCCACGGCAGCACCTGGAACGTGGCCGGATCGGGCACGAGCACGACGTCGGGGAACCCGGTGAACTCGGCGATGCCGAAGCCGCCGCCGGCCGCGAACGGCGGCACGAACACGTTGTTGCCGCTGTCGAGGGAGTAGATGGCGCCGGAGAAGTCAAGGCCGTTGCTGAACGCGCTGATCGCCGCGTCCGGTGACAGCGCCCGCGCCCGCACGATGCCGTGCTGGTCGACCACGGCCAGCCGCACCGTGCGCAGCCGCTGGGTCGAGATCCGTTCGGCCACCTCGCCCGCGAGCGTGACCGCCTCCTCGGACAGCAGCCCGTGCCGTGCGACGAACCCCGGCTGCCCGACACCCGCATCCGCAACAGTGCTCACGCAAGCAGGTTAAGCACCAGCCCCCGATTGCGATAGAGGCCCGCGCACCTAGGCGAGCAGCTTCACCAAAGCCACCACGCCGACGCAGACAATCAGCACGCGCAGCCCCCAGGGCGGCAGCTTGCGGCCGATCCTGGCGCCGATCTGGCCGCCGAGGACGGCCCCGGCCGCGATCAGCCCGGCCGCGCCCCAGTCGATGTGCGTGGCGATGATGAACACGATCGCGGCGATGCCGTTGACCAGCCCGGCGAGCACGTTCTTGACCGCGTTGACCCGCTGCATGCTGTCGGCGAAAGCCACGCCCATCAGCCCGAGCAGCAGCACGCCCTGGGCCGCGCCGAAGTAGCCGCCGTAGACCCCGGCCAGGAACACCAGCGTCCACAGCACCGGACCGCCGATTTGCAGGCCGGCGTCGGCGCGGACCGTGCTCACCGCCCCGACCACGCCGACCGCGCCCGCAGGCCGGGGATCGCCGACCGGGTCAGGGAGGCCGCCCGGGCTGTCCGGCGGCGCCGCCGGGACGGCCACGGGAGCGCGCTGCCTGGCGCCCACCCATTTCGCAAGCCGGGGCTGGAACACCACCATGATCAGGGCGATACCGATCAGCGCGGGCACGATCGCCTTGAACGCGTCGGCGGGCAGCACCAGCAGCAAGATCGCGCCGACCAGGCCGCCGCACAGCGAGGCGGTGCCGAGCCTGATGACCCGCCGCCGCTGGCCGGCCAGCTCGGCCCGGTAGCCGTGCACTCCCGAGGCCACGCCGGGAACCAGTCCGACGTTGTTGGACACGTTCGCGAGGACCGGCGGGTAACCGAACGCGAGCAGCACCGGGAAGGTGATCAGCGTTCCCGAGCCGACCACCGTGTTGATGGTTCCCGCGGCCAGCCCGGCGGCGAAAATCGCGAGGGCTTGCAGCAGGTCATGGGACACAGGTTCACGCTAAGCCTGCGGGGCGGCTCCGTCGTCACCGAGCCGGTGTGACAACCATCTCAGCCGCGGCCGGCTCGCTGACGACAGCGGCGGCCAGGGGCAGCGGCGCCGCGGCCCGCCGCGCCACGTCAAGCAGGAACCGCCTGACCAGGCCGTGCGCCCGGGCCGCGGCGCCGTCGGCCAGGGTCCGCGACTGCTCGATCAGCGCCAGCGGGTCCAGGCCAAGTTCTGTCAGCTCGGCCGCGCCGCCCGATGCCAGCCACGCCTCGAGCACGTAGTCAGTTACCTCGGGGTGGAACTGCACGCCGAGGGTGCGCCCGTGCGCGAACGCCTGCGGGGCCAGCGCCGTCCTGGCCAGTACCGGCACTCCCGCCGGGACCGTGAACCGGTCGAAGTGCCACTCCAGCCATGGCCCGCTGTCGATGAGCGCGGGCTCGTCAGAGGCGACCGACACCCAGCCGATCTCCGGCACGGGCGCCCGGGACACGGTGCCGCCGAGCGCGGCGGCCAGCATCTGCCCGCCGAAGCAGATGCCGAGCACCGGCACCCCGAGCGTCATCAGCGAGCGCGCGTAGCTGATCTCGTCGGCGATCCAGGGAATGGTGGCCGGGTCGTGCACGGCCCAGGCGGCGCCGAAGAACGTGACCGCGTCGAAGTCCGCGGCCGCCGGGAACGTCACGGCGACGTCGGGAGAGCGGTACCTGGCCTCGGGCACGACCACCATCTCGGACACGTCCCAGCCCGCCGCGGTGAAGCCGTCACCGATCAGCCCGGCTGGCGAGGCATGATCCTGCTTGACAAAGAGAACCCGCACGAGCCGAGCATATCCGGCGGTCAGCTGTCTCCCCAGGCGTGCGGGCCCGCCGGCCTCGGCCGCGGGATCAGCGGTCGTCGAAGATCCGGTCCTGCAGTCCGAAGAGCGGGAACAGCCGTTCGCAGTCGAGGAAGTACGTCATCCGGGTGATCTTGCCGCCAGTTACCTCGTGCACCTGCAGTCCCCAGGGCACGAGGCCGCCCTTCTCGGGGTCCGGCTTGTACTGCGCCCAGGCGAGTACGCCGTTGGCCCGCACCGGCACCAGCACCGACCCGGCGCAGGCGCTCGGGCCTGGCTGCGTCATCCAGGTAGTGATGTTGGCGGCGCCCTGGATCCACATCTCGAAAGGGGGCATCGTCTGCAGGGCGTCCTCGCGGAGCAGTGACAGCAGAGCCGCCATGTCGTACCGCTGAAACGCGTCTACGTACTTCGCCAGCAGCTCGGTGTTCTCCGGTTCCACCTCGAGCGGCCGCTGGTGCTCGGGCAGCGCCGCCAGCGCGGTCCGAGCCCGCTGCAGCGCGCTGTTGACCGAGGCCACCGAGCTGTCAAGCACGGTCGCGGCCTCGGCCGCGGGCAGCTTGAGCACCTCGCACAAGATCAGCGCCGCCCGCTGCCGGGGCGGCAGGTGCTGCAGCGCCGTCACGAACGCGAGCCGTACCGAGTCACGGACCGCCGCGATCTCAGCCGGGTCGCCCTGGTCAGGGACCACCCGCGCGTCGGGGATCGGCGTGACCCACAGGTCCTCCGCCGGCCATGGCCGCAGGTGCGACTCGGACGGCGGCGACGCCGGCCCGAGGTCCATTGGCATCGCCCGGCGCTTCTCGCCGCGGAGCACGTCCAGGCACACGTTGGTGGCGATCCGGTAGAGCCAGGATCGCAGCGAGGACCGGCCTTCGAACCCGTCCGCCGCCTTCCACGCGCGCAGCATGGTTTCCTGCACCGCGTCGTCCGCCTCGAAGGCCGACCCGAGCATCCGGTAGCAGTACCCGGTCAGCTCGCGCCGGTAGAACTCAAGGTCGTCAGTGGTCGCTGTTGCCGTCACAGCTCATCACTGTAGGCGGTGCCTCTGACATTTGGCTCAGAACGGGGGCGGCTGGCCCCTGGTCGCTTTCTGAGCCTCTGAAAGCCCGGTGACCAGGCTCTGCGGCCCGACGTCAGGCACTACCGCGCCGCACCAGTTCCGTCGGCAAGATCACGGCCGACGGTTCGTCGCCGGCGATCGCCGCCAGCAGCAGGCGCACCATCTCGCTGCTGATCCGCGGCCAGGGCTGCCTGATCGTGGTCAGCGCGGGCCTGCGAGTCGGCCGGCATCACCCCGTTCGCCCGGCCCGTGCCGCCCCGTGTCGGCGAGCGTCGCCCCGTTCGCCCGGCCCGTGCCGCCCGAGTCGGCGAGCGTCGCCCCGTTCGCCCGTCCGGCGGCGCACGAGCCGGCGGTCACCTCGTCCTCCCGGCTTGCCGCGGCCGAGCCGGCGGGCGTCAGTCCGGCCGTACGGCCTGCGCCGTGCGAGCCGGCGGTCACCTCGTCCTCCCGGCCCGCGCCCCTGTCTGCAGAGCTGCGTGGCTACCCGGCCTGGCCCCGTGACCTGGAGGTCGTGCGCCGCACCGCCCCCGGCCGCCGCCACGTCATGCTGATCAATCACGGCGCGCCGTCCGTGACCGTTTTCATCGGCGACCTAGCGGTCGAAGTCCCCGGCGGCGACGTCCGGGTAATCCCGGGCTAAGCGGGCTAAGACCAGCTCGAGCAGCAGCTCTGCCAGTTCGGCGGGCCGGTTGACCGGGATCATGTGGTCGGTGTCGATCTCGCGGTAGCGCCAGGCTGGATCGTCCTTGACCTGCGCCGCGGCCCGCCAGAAGGCGCTCGGTCCGCCGTCGCCCGGCCGGGCAGGCTCACGCAGCGCCTTGATGTAGGTGCGGCTGAACGGGTACTCCTCAAGCGGCCGGCCAAGCCGGACAGGTTCGGTGAAGCAGCCGGCCGGATGCGGCGTGCGGCGTGCGTTGAACCAGTCCCGCTGCGCGGGGTCCTCGTACTCGCGCGGCAGCGGCTCGACCAGCCAGCTGCTGCCGGGACCGGTGGCCGGCGCCGGGGAGGGCGCCCCGGTCAGGTCGGTGAGGGACTGGCCGCCGGCGGGCTTGAACGCGTCCAGGTAGACCAGGTGCGCGACCCGGTCCGCGACGTGCTCAAGCGCGCCGGTGACGACCATGCCGCCGTAGGAGTAGCCGAGCAGCACGATGTCGCTCAGGTCCTCGTACAGGATCGTGTTCACCACGTCGGTAACGTGAGTGGTGAGGTTGACCTGCGGCGAGGCCAGGTGCGCGCGCTCGCCGATCCCGGTCAGCGACGGAGTGAGGACCTCGTGCCCCGCGGCGCGCAGCGTCCCGCGGACGTACCTGAACCCGTACGACCCGCCCCACGCCCCGTGCACCAGAACAAACGTCGTCATGGCGCGGACGTTAGACCCGGGGCAGGGCCTGCCGCAATGTGCGCCAGGCCCAAAACCTCAGCCGGGCAGGTTGGCCTCGATGACCTCGAGCACCTGCGGGTCGTCGGGCACGGTGCGCGGCCGGAACCGCCCGACAATCGTGCCGGACGGCCCGATGACGAACTTCTCGAAGTTCCACTGGATGTCGCCCGCTGCGCCGTCCGCGTCGGGCACGGCGGTCAGCTCGTCGTACACCGGGTGCCGGTCCGCCCCGTTGACGTCGATCTTCTCGAACATCGGGAACGTCACGCCGTAGGTCATCGAGCAGAACTCCTCGATTTCCTCGGCCGTCCCCGGCTCCTGGCCGCCGAACTGGTTGCAGGGAAACCCGACCACGGAGAAGCCGCGCGGTGACAGGCGCGCGTGCAGCTCCTCGAGGGCGGTGTACTGCGGGGTCAGCCCGCACTTGGAGGCGACGTTGACCACCAGCAGGGTCTTGCCCGCCAGCTCGCCGAGCGTGGAGTCTTCCCCCGCCAGGGTCTTCACCGGGATGTCGTAGATGCTCACGCTGCCCACGCTACCGCCGCAGGCTCTTGGCGCACGTTCTTTCGCCCCCGCCGCCAGCCCCCGGCGCATCTACCCTCGCCCGGTGTGCGTCCTTGTCCGGAAGCAAACGGCGACTTAGACTGAACATTCAGTCAGATTTGAACTGAATATTCAGTCAAATAGGCGCATGAAGCAGACGGAAGAGGCCCGAACGTGCTCACCCAGGCCAACAGCAAGCTTGCCGACATCATCGCCGAACAGGAGACGGTCTTCGTCAAGCGGCAGCCGAACTCCGCCGCACTGGCCGGCCAGGCCGCCGGCGTGCTGGCCGGCGGCGTCACGTCCAGCTGGCAGATCACCCAGCCGCAGCCGGTCTGGCTCAGTCACGGCGCAGGCAGCAAGGTGTACGACGCCGACGGCAACGAGTACGTGGACCTGCACGGCGGCTACGGTGCGGCGCTCGCGGGGCACGCCCACCCGGCGATCGTGGCCGCGGTCAAGGAGCAGGTGACCCTGGGTACCCACTTCGCCCAGCCCACCCAGAACGCGATCGTGGTGGCCGGCGAGCTGGCCCGCCGCTGGGGACTACCGCGCTGGCGGTTCGCGAACTCGGGCACCGAGGCCACCATGGACGCCGTCCACCTGATGCGCTCCTTTACCGGCCGCGACCTGATCATCAAGGTCGAGGGCGGCTACCACGGCCACCACGACTCGGTGCAGGTCTCGGTGATGCCAGACGAGGCCGAGGCCGGGCCCCGGGAGCGCCCCCTCAGCGTGCCGTCCTCGAGCGGGATCCCGGCCGCGATTACCGAGCTCACGCTGGTCGCCCAGTTCAACGACCTGGACAGCGTCGCCGGGCTCCTCGACGCGCACCCCGGCCAGGTCGCGGGCATGATCGTCGAACCGGTGATGATGAACGCCGGCATCATCCCGCCGCTGCCCGGTTACCTGGCCGGCCTGCGTGACCTGCTGCACTCGCGCGGCGCGCTGCTGACCTTCGACGAGGTCAAGACCGGCCTGACCGTCGGCCCCGGCGGCGTGACCAGGCAGTCGGGCGTCACCCCGGACCTCGTCTGCCTGGCCAAGTCGCTCGGCGGGGGAGTGGCGGTCGCCGCCGTCGGCGGCTCCGACGCGCTGATGGACTACGTGGCGAGCGGCGGCTACGAGATGGTCGGCACCTTCAACGGCAACCCGCTGGCGATGGCCGCCGCCCGCGCGATGCTGACCGAGGTCGCGACCGCCGAGGCCTACGCGAAGATCGAGGTCCTGCGGCAGCGCGCGGTGAGCGGCATCAGCGCGGCGATCGGTGACTTCGGCCTCAACGGGTCGGTCGTCACAGCCGGGGCCAAAGGCTGTGTCGTGTTCTCGTCGCAGCCGGTCCGCGACTACCGGGAGTTCCTAGCGGTCGACGACTCGCTGAGCCACGCCCACTGGCTGTTCCAGCACAACGGCGGGGTGTTCCTGCCGCCCTGGGGCAAGATCGAGCAGTGGCTGATCTCCGTGCAGCACGACGAGTCGGACATCGACCGGCTGATCGCTAACTTCCGTGCCTTCGCCACCGCGGTAGGAACCAGCCGTGGCTAGGCGAAATGCATTCTTTACAGACGAAACCTTGCAACCCGGGTACGCCGGGAGTTCAATTGACCGAACATTCAGTCAGTGAGCCTGGTCACACTTATTCGTCAGCAGAGCAACCCCCTTAGCGAGGGAGTCGGCCGTTGGTACACCCGCGTGAAGGCTGGCAGGGTCATGGAATGCCGCGCCGCCGGTTCCTCAAGGGCGGCGCCGGGCTGACCGCGCTCGCGGCGCTCGGCGCGGGCGGCGTGCTCAGCGGCTGCGCCTCCGACCTGGCCGGCTCAGGCAAGCTGCCGCTGCCGCGTCCGGCCAACCCGGTGAAGTGGCCGGTCTTCGCGGGCAACACCGCGATCAAGTCCGGTCTCGGGGCGGAGCAGAACGCGACCCTCCAGGTTTACATCTGGGAGGCGTACATCAACCAGGACGTGGTCAACGCCTTCGCCAAGAAGTACAAGTGCAAGGTGCAGCTCACCACGTTCAACACGATGGACGAGGCGCTGTCCAAGCTGCGCAGCGGCCTGACTTACGACGTGCTCGTCGGCGCCACCCCCGACGTGCTCGGCCAGATCGTCGAGGGCCAGCTCGCCCAGCCGCTGAACCACTCCTACATCCCGAACATCAGCCAGGCCTGGCCGGACTACACCGACCCGTTCTACGACAAGGGCTGGCAGTACACCACTCCGTACACCATCTACACGACGGGCATGACCTGGCGTAAAGACAAGGTGGACGAGAACCCCTACACAATGAAGAACCCGTGGGCGATGCCCTGGCAGGGCAAGTACCGGGGCCGGGTCGCCATCCTCGACGACTACCGCGAGGGCATCAGCCTCGGCCTGATGAAGAACGGCAACTTCAACCTGAACACGACGGACTACAGCCAGATCGCGCTGTCCCGCCAGTCGCTGCAGGACCTCAGCTCGCTGGTGAACCTGCGGATCTCGCAGACTGACTACTCCGACGTCCCCGCTGGCGAGACGTGGATCAGCAGCGCGTGGTCCGGTGACATGGCCGCCGCGCCCTCCTACATGCCCAAGGGCGTCAACGTCGATGTGATCGGCTACTGGTTCCCCGTCAACGGCCGCGGCCCGGTTAACAACGACACGATGGTGGTGCTCAAGGGGGCGAGCAACCCGGTGCTCGCCCATCTGTTCCTCAACAACCTGCTCGACCTGACGGTCGCGCTCAACAACATCTCCTGGAACGGGTACATGCAGCCGCTGACCGGGGTGACACCGCAGGTACTGGTCAAGGAGCAGATCCTGCCCCCGTCGCTGACCTCGACGGTCGTCTTGCCGTCGAACTTCAAGACCGGGCTATTCGAGCTGCAGCTGCCGGTGGACGCGGACGCGCTCTGGCAGCAGGCCTGGCTCGTCGTGAGCAACGGGGTCTAAGGGAGCGCCATGAAAAAGAAGAACGTCTTCTGGATCGCCCTGGCCGCGCCCGGCATCCTGTGGCTCGCGGTGCTGTTCATCGTGCCGGTCTACGCGGTCCTCGCCATCGGCCTCGGCAAGCTCGACCAGCTCATCGAGGCTCCCGTCGCGGTATGGAACCCGTTCGACTGGAGCTCCTCCGGTGTCATCGACGTATGGCGGGACGTCTTCGGCAGCTCGGCCTTCGCCGGCCCGATCATCCTCCGCACGATCGTCTACACCGCGATCGCCTCGCTGCTCTGCCTGCTGATCGGTTACCCGGCGGCCTACTTCGTCGCCCGGTTCTCCGGCCGGCGCAAGGGACTGTTCCTGGTGCTGCTGATCGCGCCGTTCTGGATCAGCTACATGATGCGGATGCTGGCCTGGATCGACCTGCTGTCCACCGGCGGCTACGTGAACAAGGCGCTCGGCTGGTTCGGCATCTCCCCGGTGAACTGGCTGGGCGGCAACTCCGCCACCGTCGTGCTCGGCCTGGTCTACGGCTACATTCCGTACCTGATCATGGTGCTGTACGCGGGGCTTGACCGGATCGACCCGGCCCTGCTCGAAGCGGGCCGTGACCTGGGCCTCGGCAGAACCCGCACGTTCGTGCACGTGACGCTGCCGCTGTCGCGCCAGCCGATCATGACCGGCCTGCTGATCACCGTGCTGCCGATGCTGGGCGACTACTACACCAACCAGATGCTGTCAGGGGCGGCGTCCACGTCGATGATCGGCAACCTGATCCAGGGGCAGCTCGGCACCCCCGGCCTTGAAGGCCAGGGTGCGGTGCTGTCGCTGATGCTGCTCGTCGTCCTCCTCATCCCGATGATCTACTACGTCATCGCCACCAACCGGGAGGCGGCACAGTGACCGCGACCAAAGCGACCGTCGAGCAGACCGCGGCCGACCAGCCTCTGCCCCGCACCCGGCGCCCGTTCTGGCGCAACCCGTGGCGGCACCCGGTGTTCCTCGAGGGGTTCACCTGGCTCTACCTGGTCTGGTCGCTGGTCCCGATCCTCATCGCGGTGCTGTTCTCGTTCAACAACGGCAAGTCGCAGTCGTCGTGGCAGGGATTCTCCTGGCGCTGGTACTTCAGCGACCCGGTCAACTCGGTGCTGCACGACCCTCAGCTGCACGCCGCTGTCATCCAGACCGTCCGGCTCTCGGTCCTCACCACGGTCATCGCGGTGCCGCTGGGCGTCGCCTTCGCCCTCGGCATCAACCGCTGGCGCGGCCCGCTCCCGGCCACGTTCAACTTCGTGATGATCCTGTCCTACGTGATCCCCGAGCTGATCTTCGGCGTGTCGATGTTCTTCGTATTCACGACCCTGTTCAGCAGCGTGCACCTGGGCACCTTGGCCGAGGTGCTCGGCCTGGTCACCTGGAACGTGTCCTGGCCCGCGATCGTCGTACAGGCCCGGCTGGTCACCCTCGGCCGCCAGTACGAGGAGGCCGCTGCCGACCTGGGCGCCAACCAGTTTCAGGTGATGCGCCGGGTGATGGTTCCGCTGCTCGCCCCGGCCATCTTCGCCAGCGCGGTGCTGGTCTTCTCCGGCGTGATCGACGACTTCGTCATCGTCGACCTGCTCTCCTCAAGCGCCGGCAACACTCCGATGTCGGTGATCATCTACTCGACCCAGCACGGTGGCAACGGCGGGCCCGCGCTGAACGCGCTCGGTTCCATCATGCTGGTGATGTCCCTGGTCATCGTCATCCTCGGGTACGTCGGCTACCGCCTGCTGACCAGGGGCGAGCGTGGCGGCGGGCTGGCCGCGCTCGCCGCCATCAGCGGCGAGGGGTAGGCGCGAGAAGGCGGTCAGGGCAGGGCGAGCGCCTCGGCCGCCAGCGTCGCCTGCTGCAGGGTCTCGCGCAGCGCCTGCGCCGACTGCGCGGCCCGCTCAGTCATGCCCTCGATCTGCAGGGCCGCGTGCTCGTCGGCCGCCGTCCTGGCTACCAGGTCGAGGTAGCGGTCGTTCCTGGCCGCCGCCAGGTGGGCGGCTTCCCAGTCGAGCCGGGCCGCCTCGGCCACGGCCACGTGCGCCGCCAGCAGCTCGATGCCGAGCACCCGGGCGGTGACCGCGTCCCGCGCGATCGTGATCGCACGGTTCTGCGACGCCAGGACCGTGGTCGTCATCGGGCCGCCAAGGCCCGCGCCGTGACTGGCCACCAGGTCGAGCAGCAGCTCGGTGATCTCGCGCAGCGAGAGAGCGATTTCCCACTCGTGCTGCCGCAGCACGCGCTCCTCGACGGTGCCGCTCAGTTCCTTCGCGTAGGTGCTGGACGTGACGATGGCGGTGATCGCCCGCTGGGTGCGGGACAGCAGCTCGCGGCAGCCAGCTTCCAGTGCCAGCGGTGAGACGACATGGTTGAGGTAGCGGGTCTGCCGTACCGGCCCGTTCCGGCCCGCGCTCTGCTCCCTGGCCATCTTGACCAGCCGGCGGCGCCGGACGGCCAGCAGCCCAGGGTTCGGCACGGGCTCGGCGCTTCCCGCGCCCCGCATGCCGACCATAGGGGCATCTTAGACGCAGGACGGGCCGCCCAGCGCTGGCTGGCTAACGCGAAGCCAGCTGGCCGGCCGGTTTCGTGTTTGGCAGCGGCTGTCCCTGATAAGACCAAGACCATGACCGACTGGGGCAAGTGCCCTTCCTGCCGGCGCACCAAGCCGCTGAGCGGGCGCGGCGTCCTGCGAGAGCACCGTCGCTGGGTGCCCGCGTTGCGCGGCGAGTGGTCGGATACTGGCGGGTCGATGCAGCGTTGCGACGGGTCGGGCAAGTCCCCGCTGGAAGACACGTCTACGGAGGACAGCAAGCCGGCCGGGCGGCACATCCACACTGTGAACCCAGGCGACGTGCTGTGACCACGCTCGAAACCCGCGCCCCGGCAGCACCCTGGCCCGCCCTCGCCGCCGTCATCGGCGAGGGCTGACCCGCCAGGAGTGCTACCTGGTGGCGGCGGCGAGAGCGGCACGGATGACCGCCTCGTCGGCAGGCGTGCCCTTCTCGTTCTCGAACGGACCGTAGGGCGCACCGTAGACGGGCGTGCCCGGCTCCTGCCGCCAGCCTTCGGCCAGCGGCCCGTAGGTAGCCGCCCCGTACCCGATGGCGTCAAGGAACGCGGCGGCGGCGGCCGTCGCCTCGTCGTCCCCCGCGACGGGCAGGTACGTGCGGTCGCTCGCGCCGGCCGGCCGGGCCAGGTTCAGCAGGTGCTTGAACAAGCCCAGAGCTTTATGAATTAGGCTGATCTCAGATCCACCGCACGACAGCAAAACCGCAGGTCAACGCGGTGGAAGCCGCACAAGTTACCAGCCGGTAACAAACGCACTATCTGCCAAACGGCAGAAACCCCGGTCACTCGAACTGACCGGCCCAACAGGAAGGCACACAGCATGTCCACTGCAACAATCGACCAGGCCGCCACCGACAGCACCGTCACGACCGACCAGGCCACCGACACCGACCAGGCCGCCACCGACACCCCGGTCACCGATCCCGCTATCACCAAGCTGGAGAAGGACGCAGCCCGGTTCATCGCGGCCGGCGTCAAGGCCGGTACCTCGCTGGCCGGCATCCTGGTCAAGCTCTACAGTGCCCGTGGCTGGGAAGCGCATGAGCAGTCCATCAGTGACTACTACCGCGCAACGATCGGTATCGGTGAGGAAGGGTTCATCCTGCCTAAGCCGGCCCGTCAGCAAGTCGTGGTCATGATGTCCGACGCCAACCCGGATGCGCCGCTCGCGCACATGGTGCACATGACCGGGTGCAGCCTCCGCACGATCAACCGCGACCGTGGCGAGTGGGAAGTCGCCAACCCCAACAGGGTCAACAGCCACAAACCGGCCGGCGACGACACCGGCGACGACGACACCGACGACACCGACGACACCCCGGTCAAGGCGCGCAAGACACGGGTGCAGACGGTCAACCTGGTCGAGATCAT
>DASYAD010000210.1:0-19881 GCA_036501515.1 Trebonia sp.
TCGACACCTCCGGGCTGCTGCCCCAGCCGAGGTCGGCGCCGAACGTCATCGTGCCCAGCGTAAACGGGCTGACGCGGAGGCCGCTGCGGCCGAGCGTCAGGTACGAGGTCAGTGCCATGAATCCTCCAGAGCCGGAATGACTGTCTCCTCCATCTCACCGGCCGAGCCACGCCCTGACCACGCCGATCCGCTCGGTCCCTTGCACGATCCGCCCACGGTTCTTTGCCTGATCCGCTCAGGGCTGGTTGACTGATGCCATGTCCCCGGCCGGCCTCAGCGAGCTCAGCGAGCGCATCGGCCGGCTCGCGGACGGCTACCCGCAGGGCCGGCTCGTCGACGGCGTCAAGGTGTTCACCACCACGCGCGCGACCGTGCCCCTCGGCAACGTCGCCGAGCCGGTCATGGCCCTGGTCGCGCAGGGCGCCAAGCGCTCGCTGCTCGGCGGCCGCGCCTACGACTACGCCGCCGGCCAGTTCCTGGTGGTGACCGTCGACCTGCCGCTCACCTCGCACATCGCCGCCGCCAGCGACGCCGTCCCGTTCCGCGGCATCAGCCTCCCGCTCGACGCGACGGTGATCGCGCAGCTGCTGCTCGAGGCCCCCCTGCCGCCGCGGGCGGCGCCGGCGGGGCCTGCCCTGTCGGTTAGCGACGCGCCGGCGGACCTGATCGACCCGGTGCTGCGGCTGCTGCGGCTGGCCGGCAACCCGGCGGACCAGCGCGTGCTAGCGCCCGCGATACGCCGGGAGATTCACTGGCGGCTGCTGACCGGGCCGCAGGGCGCCCTGGTCCGCCAGGCCGGGCTGGCCGGCAGCCGGGTCGCCGTGGCGGCCCGCGCGGTCGCCTGGATCAAGGAGCACTACGACGAGGTGATCAGGGTCGAGGACCGCGCCGCCGCAGTGAACCTCAGCGTCTCCTCGCTCAACCGGCACTTCCGCGCCGCCACCTCGATGAGCCCGATCCAGTTCCAGAAGCGGCTGCGCCTGCAGCGCGCCAGGATCCAGCTGCTCGCCGAGCCAGGCGACGTGGCCGCGGCCGGGCACGCGGTCGGCTACGCGAGCGTCAGCCAGTTCACCCGCGAGTACAGCCGCATGTTCGGCGTGCCGCCCGGCCGGGACGCCGCGAGACTGCAGGATGCCAGCGTTGTCCAGGAGTGACCACGGACCGCAACAAGTTATCCACAGAGAATTACACAGCTGTGATTAACTCGGCTGCGGCCAGCTGACCTGCGCAAACCGTTGCCGGTAGGCGTCGCCCAGCAGCTGAATGAAGGCCGCGCCGTCAACTTCTCCCCGGTACCCGGCGCCGACGTCGGTGACGGCGACGCGGCCGGCCGCGGCCTCTTTCTCGCCGATAACGGCGACGAGGTGGTCGCGGCGCTGCCGGCTGCGCCTGATCCGGGCGCCGAGCGAGCCCTCGGCCTCGAGCCGGGGCCGGAGCCCGGCCGCGCGCAGCGCGTCGGCCAGCCGCCTGGCCGCGTCGTCGTGCGCCGGCCCGACCGGGAGCACGCATACCTGCACCGGGGCCAGCCACAGCGGCAGCCGCCCCTGGTAGCGCTCGAGCAGCGCCGCGGTGACCCGCTCCATCGACCCGACGGTGCCGCGGTGGATCATCACCACCGGCTGGCGTGAGCCGTCCTCGGCGGTGTAGGTGAGGCCGAACCGCTCAGGCTGGTTGAAGTCGACCTGCACGGTGGAGATGGTCTCCTCCTGGCCCCGGCCGTCGCTCACCTGCAGGTCGAGCTTGGGCCCGTAGAAGGCGGCTTCGCCCGGGGCGTCGACCAGCCGCAGGCCGTGCTGGCCGAGCCCGGCCGCCGCGGCGGCGTCGCGCAGCGCGCGCTCCGCTTCCGCCCACTGGGCGGCTTCGCCGAGGTAGGCGGGGCGCTCGTCGCGCAGCGACAGCCGGACGTAGTCGACCGGCAGGCCCAGGACCTGCTGGGCGCGCAGCGCGGCCCGCAGCCCCCGGGCGGCTTCCTGCGCGACCTGGTCCGGCCGGCAGAACACGTGGGTGTCGTCGAGGTTGATCTGCCGCACCCGGCTCAGCCCCGACAGCACGCCTGAGCGCTCCGCGCGGAACATCGCGGCGAGCTCGTTGAGCCGTACGGGCAGCTCCCGGTAGGAATGCTGGCCAGCGGCGTAGATCAGCGCATGGTGCGGGCAGTTGGCCGGGCGCAGCACGAGTTCGTCGCCGCCGACGGCCATCGGCGGGAACATGTCGTCGCTGAACTTCGCCCAGTGCCCGGACAGCTCGTACAACGCCCGTTTGCCCAGGACGGGCGAGTAGACGCCCTGGCAGCCGTCGGCTGTGGCCAGGTCGCGGGCGAGGGCCTGCAGTTCCTCGCGGATGACGGCGCCGTCGGGCAGCCACAGCGGCAGCCCGCTGCCCGCGAGCGCGTCGGTCGCGAAGACGCGCAGGTCACGGTTGATGTCGCGGTGATCGAGACGGGCGGCTTGAGTGTTCACGGTGAGTGCTCCCAGATCGGATGCGCCCAGCGGAGCCAGCCCGCGACAGTGCCACGTCCCGGATACTGACTCCGGGGGCTGTCGGAAAATCTAACGCAGCAGCCTGGCGCCGGAGGTGCCCGGCGTCGTCGTCTCCATCAGTTGCCGCATTCATTCATCCTAACGGGGGCGGGCTCTACCCGGCCCGTCAATTGCCGCCGTCCGCCGCCCGGCGGACGGCCGTGGGCTGTCCGCCGGCCGGAAGAGGACGGCCTGCCCCCCCCGCCGCCGTGGTGTTCGTTGTGTTGTTCGTACTATCGGCAGGGCGCTGACCGCCGGGCCGGGCGGCTGGTCGCGTCGTCACCTGTCCCGTACTGCCGGAAGGGCCGATCAATGAGCACTGCTGCCGCTGCTGACGACGAGCCGTCAACGCTGCCCGCGAATGAGGCACGCGTCCGCGGGCTGCTCGACCGCGAGTGGCGCCTGCTGATCGACGGCCAGCGGGCCGGCGCCGCCAGCGGCCGGACCTTCCCGGTGGTCAGCCCCTACAGCGAAGAGGTCATCGCGCACGTGCCCGACGGCGGCGCGGCCGATGTCGAGCGGGCGGTCGCGAGCGCGGCGCGGGCCTTTCCCGGCTGGTCGCGCCGCACGCCGGGCGAGCGGGCGGCGGCCGTCTTCGCGCTGGCGGACGAGATCGAACGGCGCGGCCCCGACTTCGCGGTGCTCGACGCCGTCGACGGCGGCGCGCCGGTCTCGGTCATGGCCCTCGACGTGAAGATCGCCCTGGACAGCCTGCGGTACTTCGCGGGGATCGCGATGGAGACCAAGGGCTACACGGTGCCGGCCACCAGGAACCTGCACTACACCGAGCTGCAGCCGTACGGGGTGGTCGGCAAGATCATCCCGTTCAACCACCCGTTCATGTTCGCCGCCGCCAAGATCGCGGCCCCGCTGATCGCGGGCAACACCGTAGTGCTCAAGCCGGCTGAGGCGACCCCGTTGTCGGCCCTGCTGCTGGCGGACCTCATTGCGGAAGTCCTGCCGTCCGGGGTCGTGCAGGTTGTCGTCGGCGACGGCCCTGAGGTGCCTGAGGCCATCGTGCGCAGCCCGCTGGTGCGGCGTATCGGGTTCATCGGCAGTGAGCGGGTCGGCCGGGGCATCCAGCGCGCGGCGGCCGAGGTGGCGGTCAAGCACGTGACGCTGGAGCTCGGCGGGAAGAACGCGCTGATCGCGTTTCCCGACGCGGCGCCGGACAAGGTGGCGCGGGCGGCGATCGCCGGGATGAACTTCACCTGGTCCGGCCAGTCCTGCGGGTCGACCTCGCGGCTGCTGGTGCACGAGGCCATCGCCGACGCGGTGCTCGAGGAGGTCACCGCCATGCTCGACGGCCGGGTCTTCACCTCGCCGCTCGACCCGGCGGCCGTGCAGGGAACGATGGTGAGCAGGCGCCAGTTCGACCGCGCGCTGAGCTACATCGACGCGGCGGCCAGCCAGGGGGCACGGGTGGTGACCGGCGGCGGCCGGCCCGCCGGCGTCAGCAAGGGCCTGTTCATCGCCCCGACCTTCCTGGACGGGGTCGGCCCTGACTGGCCGGCCGCGACCGAGGAGATCTTCGGCCCGGTGGTGTCGGTCATCCGGTGGCAGGACGAGCGGGACGCGGTGCGCATCGCCAACAGCGTCGACTACGGCCTGACCGGGAGCATCTTCACCAACGACATCTCCACCGCCCACCGGGTGGCGCGGGAACTGGAAACCGGGTTCGTCTGGATCAACGGCTCCGCGGCGCACTTCCAGGGCGTGCCGTTCGGCGGCTGGAAGAACTCAGGCACCGGCCGCGAGGAAAGCCTGGACGAGCTGCTGAGCTACACGCAGTCCAAGTCGGTCACGGTGATGCTGTAACCGCGAGGCAAGCGGGGCCGCGCCACACCGTGCGGCGCGGCCCCGGCCTCAGACCTGGTGCCGCAGTCCCGCTCCGGCGGTGCGGGAGAAGACCACCCGGTCGAGCTCGCGGCCTTGCTCGTTGATGAACCGCAGCACCATCGTGGTCCGGGTGCCGCGCGGCGCCGGGGTGACGTCGAGCGCCACGAACCCGTAGTCGGCGTACCGGACCTGGGACCAGTCGACGGTCTCCAGCGTGTAGCTGAAGTCCAGTTCGCTGACGTAGGCCCCGGTCCCGGCCTTGGCGTCCGCGGTCACGGTCGAACCGCTGCCCTTGCCCGCGGCGAAGTTGCGGTCCGTTTCCCCGGCGCCGCCGGCCCAGGCGTAGCGGGGGGTGCCCGCGGTGCCGACCGTCAGGTACGTGGTGCCGTCCTTGGCCGGCTCGACCTGAGCTGGCTCGGCGGGGGAGACGGCGACCGCCTGCTTGCTCGACTTGGCGCTGTTGGTCGCGGCGTCGTAGATCAGCGGGTTGGTGCGCTCGTAGACGTGGTTGTGACCCTGGACCGCCACGTCGACCTGGTACCTGGAGAACAAGGGGGCCAGCTTGGACCGCACGCCGCCGTCGGAGCTGTGGCCGTCGCAGGTCGAGAACGCGCACTCGTGGTAGAACGCGACGATGAAGTCGATCTCCGGGTTGCCGCGCCACCGGGCGAGGGTGTCCTCGAGCCAGCGGACCTGCGCGCCCTTGCTGTAGTCGAGCAGTCCCTGGATCTCCCAGCTCAGCTCGTTGGCGTCCAGGCTGATGACGCCGACGTTGCCGTAGGTGAAGCGGTAGACCGACGGGCAGGACGACGGCCCGGTGGTCGGCAGGTCCATCCGCTTGGTGAGGCCGCCGTAGCCGAGCTTGCCGTAGGCGTCGACCGTCTCGCTGTCCGCCGCGACCCGGCTGGAGAACAGCTCGGTGTCGTGGTTGCCGGTGGCGACCATCCACGGCATCGACGCCGCGCTCGGCTCGATCATCGGGAACCAGCTGGTCCAGACCCACGGGTCGTAGTAGTCCCAGCCGCCGCTGCCGGCGGCCGGCTGCGGGGTGTTCTTGGTGTCTGGCTGGCTGCCGCCCGGGCCGTCGGGGTTGATGATCGGCTGGATGTCGCCCTCGGCCTGCGCGTAGCACATGTCGCCCGCCAGCAGGTTGAACCGGGCCGGGGTGCCGTTGGCCAGGTTGCGGACCTTGGTGATCTGGCTGATCACGGCCGACGTCGTGTTCACCTTGGTGCGCGCGGGGTTGTCCGGGTCGTCGCAGTCGAACGAGCCGTTGTTCCACACGCCCCAGTCGGACTCGGGCAGCAGCGACGGGTCGCGGTCGAGGGACGGGCCGGGGATGCCCTCGTCGCCGAACGCGGTGAACGTGAACGGCTCGGCGACCCGGCCGGGCGCGGTCAGGAACGTGGCGTCTGCGGTGGCGCCCCGCTCGCCCTCGCAGGTGTAGCGGAAGCGGTAGTGGTACTGGCAGCCCGCGCTCAGCCCGGTCAGCTGGGCGTGCGCGAAGAACTGGTCGGCGTTGAGCGTGCGGGATGCCTTCAGCACGCCGGGCTTGCCGTCCCACACCGGGACGTGGGTGAGCAGCTCGCGGATTTCCGCCTCGACCACCCGGCCGTAGGAGGCGTCGCGGCCGTACTCCAGCCAGACCCGCAGCGACTTCGGCGGGACGGCGTTGTAGGTGTGCACGTTGAACAGCTGGCCGCCGACCGACATCTCGTGGCGGGGGTCGTTGCCGAACGACAGGTGGCGGCCGTTGACGAGGAAACCTCCGGCCACGGTGCCCGCGGCGGCGACGACCGCCGCGACCGCGCGGTCGGACCAGAGACCCGGTCCGAGCAGCAGGCCGCCGGCCGCCGCCCCGATCGCGCCACGGACCACGGTCCGCCTGCTCACTGCGTGGCGGCGCAGGTGCGCCGTCCATTCCTCATGCTGCCCGGCGAGCGGGCGGTCGCGCCGCGGCCCCTGTGATGATGACATAGCCGGAGCGTAGGAGCGGCCGGCCGACAGCGGACGGTTCCCTCATGAACAGGACATGACGCGCCAGGAAAGGATTTCCTACTTAAGAGGTGGTTAAGCGCGCAGGTCAACGGCGCGCTCACCGGCCGCCGGCGCAGCGTGCCGGCAGCGCGGGCAGCCGGCGCGGGCCGGCAGCAGGGTGTCAGTCCTTCAGGCCGTAGGTGCTGAGCACCGCGGGATCGGGGTCGAGGCCGAGGCCGGGGCCCTGCGGCACCGCGATGCGGCCGTCGCGCGGCCCGAAGTCCGGGCCGTAGGGGGTGGTCCGCAGGCGCGCGCTGCGCCACTCGATCAACGCGTCGTGCGAGCCGAGCGCGGCTGCGGCGTGCACCGCCGCCAGCAGGCCGGGGCCGTGGTAGAAGGTGTGCGGGCGGACGGTGACGTTGCGGAGCGCGGCGACGGCGTAGACCTTGGCCAGCTCGGTGACGCCGCCCATCTTGGCCGGGCTCGGCTGGACGACGTCCACCGCGCCGGCGCCCATCAGGCGGTCGAAGTCCGTCAGCGTCGACACGTTCTCCCCGGCGGCCAGCGGAATGCCGCAGGCGGCCCTGAGCCGGGCGAGGCCGTCGTAGTTCTCCGGCGGCCACAGCGGCTCCTCGAGCCAGGCGAGGCTGAGATCCGCCAGCTGGGCGGCTTTGTCCCTGGCCTGGCTCAGCGACCAGGCGCAGTTGACGTCGAGCATGAGGGCGGTGTCAGGGCCCGCCTCCCGCCGGGCGGCGCGCACGGCGGCGGTGTCCCGCTCGTGCAGCTTGACGCCGGCGAACCCGGCTTCGACCGCTTCGCGGACGGCGGCGCGGACCAGCGGCGGCTCGGTCCAGTTGTCCAGGCTCGCGTAGCAGGGCAGGTCCGCGGGGCCGCCGCCGAGCAGGCGGTGCAGCGGCAGGCCCGCCGTCTTGCCGGCGATGTCCCACAGCGCGATGTCGACCGCGGACAGCGCGTGCACCAGCGACCCGGCCCGCCCGAGGACGTGCAGCCGTTCCTGCAGCGTGCGCATGAGGGCGGTGATCCGGGTGGCGTCCTGGCCCGCGCACAGCGGGGCGATCACGTCCTCGACCAGGCGGCAGGCCGCGGGGGTAGCCTCGAAGCCGAGGGCCTCGCCCCAGCCGGCGTAGCCCTGCGCGGTTGTCACCCGGACCAGCAGCGAGTCCACCGGCGGCCGGCCGTGCGGCCCGGTGACGGGGATGCGCAGCGGGAACGTGTCGATCGCGGTGATGGTGTCGGCGCTCACCCGTTGACTGTCGCCGGCCACGCGCGGCGGGTCAACTGACGGCATACGCTCGGGGAGGTGAACAGGACGGGTGGGGGCAGCCGGGTGGCGGCGAACCTGCTGCCGCACCTGCGGCGGGCCCACGACCACATCGACCAGTACTACGCCGCCCCGGTGGACCTGGACCAGCTGGCCGCGGTGGCCGGGGTGTCGAAGTACCACTTCGCCCGCAGCTTCGAGGCCGCCTACGGGCTGACCCCGATCCGCTACCTCAGCCGCCGCCGGATCGAGCGGGCGCAGGACCTGCTGCGCAACGCGAACCTGACCGTGACCGAGATCTGCTTCCTGGTCGGGTTCAGCAGCCTCGGCTCGTTCTCCTCGCTGTTCACCCGGCTGACCGGCGAGACGCCGACCGCCTACCGGGACCGGTGGGCGGCACGGGGCGGCCCGCACGTGCCCGGCTGCTGGCTGTTCATGCGCAACGTGCTCGCCCTGGCCGGCACCGCCCAGGGCGGGCAGCCGAGCAATCTGGGAGAAGCGCCGCCTGACATCAGCCGGTTACGGTCGGGTCATGATCTCAAACATCAGCCTGGTGACGGTCTACTGCCTCGACCAGGACAAGACCCGCGACTTCTACGTCGAGAACCTCAACTTCGAGCCCAGGACCGACGTGACGATGGGCGAAGGCTTCCGCTGGGTGACGGTCGGCCACCCGGGCCAGCCGGAACTGGACGTCGTGCTGATGGTCCCGGGACCGCCGCTGGACGAGGCGGCCGCCGCGTTCGTCCGCGGCCAGCTGGAGAAGGGCCAGATGGGCGGGCTTGGCCTGCGGGTCGACGACTGCCGCAAGACGTATGCGGAACTGAAGGCGAAGGGCGTCACGTTCCTGCAGGAACCGGCCGACCGCCCGTACGGGGTCGAGGCCGTGATGCGGGACAACGCCGGGAACTGGCTCGTGCTGGTTGAGCCCAAGGCGTTCAGCCCGCAGGACTTCGGTTAAGGCGCTGCGTCCCGCGGCCCAAAAAATGGTGGAGGCGCCTTGCGGCGCCCCCACACAGAAAGTTATCAGACGATCACAGATCGTGCAAGCCGGCGGAACTGGTCACGCCGGTGCCCGGGCTGCCGCCTGAGACCGGGCCCGCTGAGCCGTGACCTCGGCCTCGTATCCCGCTGACCAGTCGCCGGCGAGGGAGAAGCCGGAGCGCCTGGCTTCCTCGACGGCCAGCTCGACGGGGAAGCCGTAGGTGTCGTGCAGCACGAACAGGTCGTGCCCGGTGACTTCGCGCCCGCGCAGCGCCTCCAGCTGCTGCAGGCCGTGCTCGAGCGTGCGGCGGAACCGCCGTTCCTCGGCGGCGAGCACCTCGGCCACCGTGTCCCTGCTGGCCGCGACCTCGGGGTAGCTGCCGGCGTACATGTCGGCGATCGCCGGCACGAGCTGGTCGAAGAAGTCCTGGGCGATGCCGAGGGACAGGGCCATCCGGATCGCGCGCCGTACCAGCCGGCGCATGACGTACCCCTGCTCCTTGTTCGAGGGCCGGACCCCGTCGACGGCCAGGAACACGGCGCCGCGCAGATGGTCGGCGATGACCCGGAACTCGTAGGTGCGGTCCTCGTACCGGACCCCGGACAGCTGCTCCAGCTGCTCGACGAGCGGGCGCAGCAGGCTGATGCGGTACACGTCGGGCGTGCCGAGCACGGCCGCCGCGATGCGTTCGAGGCCGCCGCCGAAGTCGACGTTGCGGCGCGGCAGGTGCTCGAAGCCGTCCGCGGTCTTGCGGTACTCCATGAAGACCGAGTTGCCGATCTCCACGTAGCGTCCGCAGTCGCAGTTCGGGTGGCAGTGCGCTCCGTAGGCCGGATCGTGGGCAACCTCCGGGTACAGGTAGAACAGCTCGCTGTCGGGCCCGCCGGGGTCGCCTTCCGGCATCGCGGCGGCCGCGCCGCTGCGGCACCACCAGTTCTTCTTGCCGTAGAAGACGATCCGGGCGCCGTGACTGCCGAGTTCGGCCCCCCGCTGCTCGGTGCCCAGCTCGGCCTCGGTCGCGTCCAGGCCGGCCGCCTCGAACAGCGACCGCCAGATCGCGGCGCTCTCGGTGTCCTTCGGGATGTCGTGGTCGGGATCGCCGGCGAAGCAGGTGACGAAGATCCGGGCCGGGTCAAGCCCGAGGCGCTGCGTGAGCAGCGTCCACACGGCGGGCAGCTGCCCGGCCTTGAAGTAGTCGCCCAGGCTCCAGTTGCCGAGCATCTCGAAGAACGTCGTGTGCCGGTTGTCGCCGACTTCGTCGATGTCCTGTCCCCGCAGGCAGGTCTGGCTGTCGGTGAGCCGCTGTCCGTCCGGGTGGTCGGCGCCGAGCAGGTAGGGCAGCAACGGCTGCATACCGCTGCCGGTGAACAGCGTGGTCGGGTCGTCGCGCGGCACCAGGGGCGAGCGGGCCAGCCGTACGTGACCGCGTTCCCGCTGGAAGCGCAGGAACTCCTCGCGGACCTGGTCGGCGTTCAGCGGGGCCGGACTGCTCATCGTGCTCCTCGGACGGGTCTCGGTGCGGGGTGATGCTCCTCGGACGGTGGTCAGTGCGAGCTGATCAGCAAGCCGGCGAAATCGCGCAGGCGCGCGTCGGGGAGGTAGGCCTGGGTCAATGCGACGGCGATGACCGGCAGGGCGGCCTCGTCGGGGTAGCAGAGGTACATCGGCTCGGTGCGCGGCTGGAATTTCGACTTGAAATGGTGCAGGGAGCGGAAGCCGTAGAACGGTTCGAGCAGGCGCCCGATCAGCTCCAGGAGGCTGTCGATGCCTGACAGGGCCGCGTCCGGCTCCGACCGGGCCAGCGGCGCGCCCGACAGGGACACGAACTCGGCGCCCTCGTCGCGGAACGTCATGCACGCCGAGGCGATCATGAACTCCATGACCGGCCGGAACTCGCCGGCGTCGCGCCGCATGACGTCCAGCGTCCAGCCGCTGACCGCCCCGCCGCCGCGGTAGACGGGCAGCCACGAGGTCACGCCGTGGACGGTGCCGTCGGCTGAGGCCGCCAGGCCCACCCGCACGTCGGGGTCGAGCGCCTCGTCGACGCCGCCGAGCGTGAAGCCCATCTCGGGCAGCCCCTTGCCGGAGACCCATTCCTCGCACATGGCCCGGACCTGGGCTACCACCCGGAACGGCTCGTCCCGCAGCCGGACCATGCGGAAGCTCACGTCGGAGCGGGCGGCCTTGTTCAGCGCGGTGCGGATGTCCTGCCAGCTCTTGCCCTTGAACTCCAGGCCGGGCAGGTCGATGATCGTGTCCTCGGCGATCTGGGCGTACTGCCAGCAGAGGTCGCGCACGGCCGGCAGCGAGCGGTCGCCGGCGGAGAACAGGCACGGCAGGTAGCCCTGCCGCTCGCAGTGCGCGGCGAACTGCCGCAGGGTCTCGTGGAAGCTGCCGGCCGGGCCGACCGGGTCGCCGAGCGCGAGGGCGGTGTTGCTGTGCACCTGGTAGGCGACGGCTCCCGTCTGGCCGGCCGCCACGAAGTACTCGTTGGCCGGCCAGGTCGCCATCCAGGACAGGTTGCCGCCGCCGGCCTCCTTGATCAGCCCCGCTACCTGGTAGCGGCCCTCGTGGCCGCGGGGCCGGCGCGCCCGCAGCAGCAGGACGAGCAGGAAGCTGAGCACAGCCAGCGGGATCAGCCAGGACAGGCTGTCGAGAAAGACCCGCGCGGGGGTGCTCTGGCCGGAGAAGCGCCCGCTGGTCGACAGCACGACGCGCGAGAAGAACTCGCTGACCTTGCCGGCTGCGGCTGGCTTGGGTGCGAATGAGCCGATCACCGCGAAGCCGAGCAGGACGTAGGCCGCGTAGGCGGCGACCGTGACGAGGGCGTCACGGATCAGGACGGCGCGGTTGACCCTGGCGATCGTCGCGGTGAACGCCCGGCGCTCGCGTACCAGCAGCAGAAGCAGCGGGATATAGACCAGCACGCCGGCCAGGGCCCGTGCGGGCGAGTGCAGGAACAGCGAGGCGATCAGGCCGGTGCCGGCCAGCGCGACACCGAGGTACCAGGCCAGCCGGCTGCCCCGCCTGATGCCCGCGGAGACCAGCACCTGCACGATCACGAAGATCAGCACCGCCGGGCGCTGGCTGGTGCCGTGCGACGGCCCGAGCGGGCCGGAGTCCGGGAAGAACATCGCCACCAGCTGGGCCGCGGAGATGAACACGAACAGCGCCGCGCAGCTGACCCGGGCCTCGTGCCGGGAAAAGGCCCAGGCGCGGGAGCCCGGCCGGTACATCCACCACCCGATGGCCAGGCCGAGCAGGGCCGACAGCATGTGCTCGATGTCGTAGACCGCGCCGATCCAGACCAGGCTGATGACGCAGTACGCGAACAGCACCGCGATGAGCCTGCTGCGCCAGGGCGCGCGCAGCGTGAACCCGTAGACGACGAGCAGGGTCAGCAGCGCGCAGGACGTCCCCACGTCGAGGTCCCGGGCCCGGCTCGCGGCCCACGCCCACCCGCTCGACTTGAAGGCGGCCAGCAGCCCGGCGGTCGCGAGGACGCCGAACAGCTGGCCGGCGACGGCGATCGCGGCGGTGCGGGCCGTGCCGAGCCGCCGCTCGCTCAGGGCCAGGACCACGCCGAAGACCAGCAGGATCGGCACGTACTCGAAGACGTTCTCGGCCAGCAGCGAACCGGTGACCGGCGTCCACCACCGGCCGTGCTCCAGCGCCGGCAGCCCGAACGCCAGGCGGTTCCACCAGGGCGTGTCCGGCAGCTGGGTCCAGAACGAGCCGAAGCCGATCCCCATGCCGATGAGGACGGCGGTCGCGGCGACCGTGAACGGGTACTGCCTGAGCAGACTCCGTACCCTGCCCGTGGTGCCGGCGTGACCGGCGGCAGGCGGCGCGGCGGCGTCCGGGCGTCCGGTCAGGGCTGACATGTCGACTATGTGCCACCCCGGCTGTCTCATGAAACACTTTGAGTACCAAATAAGACACGAAGAGTAACGAATCGCCGCTTAGCCGACTAGGGGCCGTCCCAGCGGAGCATCAGCAGGGTGGCGTCGTCGCGCAGGTCGCCGCTCTGGTGGTCGAGCAGCGTGCGCACCATCCGCCGCAGCAGCTCCTCGGCCTGCCGTTCGCCGGCCGCCTCGCGGGCCAGCAGCTCGGTGAGCCGGCGGAGCCCGAACAGCTCGCGGTTGACGTCGTGCGCCTCGGTGACCCCGTCGGTGTAGAACAGCAGCGTGTCGTCGGGCTTGAGGTCGAGCGCGTGGATGCCTGGCGTGCCCGCGCCGAGGCCGAACGGCAGCGTCGGCGTGCACTCCAGCTCGTGGACGGTCGCCCTGCCGCGCAGCAGCAGCGGCGGCGGGTGGCCGGCGCAGGTCCACTCCAGGTGGCCGGTGGCGACGGTGAGCGTGCCGACGATGCCGGTCACGAACGACATGTCGTCGTACCGGGCGGCCAGCGCCTCGTCGATGGCGCGGTGGATCTCGGCCAGGGACGCCCGGGCGCGGCGCGCGTGCCGGTAGGTGCCGATCGCCAGCCCGGTGAGCACCGTCGAGCCGATCCCGTGGCCCATACCGTCGAACACCCCGAAACCGATCACGCCGTCGTCGACCGCGTAGTCGAACGCGTCGCCGGCGATGTCGTAGGCGGGCTCGAGGATCCCGGCCGCCAGGGCGCCGCGCACCCGGACGGTCCAGGGCGGCAGCATGTCCCACTGTATGGAGGCGGGCAGCGACATGCGCCGGCCCTGCCGCCTGACCGTCGGGGTGTCGCTGACCCGCATCATCGCGGCGACGACGAGGCCGGCGAACACGCCGAGCAGCTCGGCCTGCTTGATCGTGTCCTGGTCGGCGTCGGGCAGCGAGACGCCCAGGACGCCGATGCGGGCGGTCTGCTCGGTGACCGGCACCCACACGCGCACGTGGCCGCCGCGCGGGACGGCGCCCGCCTCGCCGGTGCTGAACACCCGGCCGGCCGCGGTCCCGGCGACCGGTTCCTTCGGCACGCCCGCGGTCAGCGGCAGCAGCACCTCGCGGGCGAAGTCGGCCAGGTAGACGACGGGGTCCCAGCCGGGCGTGCAGGCGCCCGCGAGCAGCCGGTCGATGTCGACATAGGCGTGCTGTGACAGGGCCTGCAGCGCCCTGGTGTAGGTGAACTCTGTCATCACCCTCCTCAGGACCCGTACGGCTCCCGTGCCGCGAGGCCAGACTACCCATTCCGGCGAAGGTGACGAGCCCCCGTAAAAACACCCGAGACGCGCGGCGTGCGGCCGCCGGCGGCGGTTGAGCCGGGTCATCGCCGGGGAATTACTCTTGGCAATGTCGCGAACACATTTAGTGACTTCGTGCGGGGTTGCCCGGTGCGACGGGCCCGGGGGGAGCTGCATGCGGACGGCTGGCCAGGACGGCGCGCGCCCGGCGGTGCCGGCCGAGCCCGCCGTGTCGTCGGGCGGGTACCGGTGGCGCTGGGCCGGCGAGTGGGTGCGGGAGCGGTTCTGGGTGATCCCCGCCGTCCTGCTGGCGCTCGGCATCGGGCTCGCGGTGCTGACCATCGAGGGCAACGGCCTGTGGCACTCGCTCGGCGGCGTCCCGGCCGACGCGTCCTGGGGCAGCGGCTTCCTCGAGAGCATCGCGTCGGCGACGCTGACCTTCCTCGGCGTGGTCTTCACCTTGACCCTGGTCGCCCTGCAGCTGGCCAGCTCGCAGCTGTCGCCGCGGGTGATCAGGACGTTCGTCAGGTCGGGCATCACCCGGGTGGCGTTCGGCACGCTGCTGGCCGCGTTCGCCTACGCCGTCACCGCGCTGGTGCTCAGCCACGGCCGCAGCGGGCCCGCCATCTCCCGCGCGGTCGCCGTCGCGGCGGTGCTGGTCGCGGCCAGCCTGGTGGTGTTCCTCCGCTACGTGTCCGCCATGATGGAACTGCTCCAGGTCGTGGACGTGATCGCCGCCGTGGCCAAGGAGACCAAGTGCGCCGTGACCGCGTCCTGGCTGCCGTCCCCGGCCAGCCGCCCGGCGCCCGCGCCGGCCCGCTCGGAACATCCCGACCTGCTCAGGCTGCCCGCCAGCGGGCGCTTCCGGCGGCGCGGGCCCGGGCGGATGCTGGGCGTCGACCACGCCCGGCTGGCCGAGGTCGCCCGCCGTCACGGCTGCGTGATCGAGCTGACCGTCCGGATGGGCGAGTTCGTGCCCGCCGGGGGCGTGTTCGCCGCCGTGCACGCCGCCGAAGGGCACGGGCCGGCCGCGCCGGTACCGGCGGCGCGGGCACCGGTCGCAGCCAGGCCGGCCACGCTGCCCGGGCCGGTACCCGCCGGCGAAGCCGCCGCCGCGGTCAACCTCGGCCGGGGCCGGACGCTCTACCAGGACCCGGCCTTCGGCCTGCGGCAGCTGGCGGACATCGCCGCCCAGTCGCTGTCGCCCGCCGTCAACCAGCCGACCACCGCGGTCCTGGTCATCGACTCGCTCGAGGACATCCTGCTGCTGATCGCGCGCAGCCGCCGCCGGTCAGGCTGCTACACCGACCGTGACGGAGCCGTGCGGCTGATGCTGCCGCTGCCCGGCTGGGAGGACTGCCTGGACCTCGCGTTCACCGAGATCACCGTCTACGGGGCGACGTCCCCGCAGGTGGCCCGCAGGCTGCTGGCCGCGTACGCGGCCCTTGAGGCCGGGGCCGCCCCCGGCCTGCGGCCCGCCGTGACGGCCCGCAGGGAAGAGCTGAGCAGGCAGCTCGCGACCGAGGGCGGCACCCAGCAGTCGCTGCGGGCCGACTCGATGGGGCTCGGCTAGCGGCACGATGACACTCAACAGGAGGCTCGCGTGGACGTGACCCAGGGGCTGCAGAGCCTGCTCGCCGTGTTCCTGGTCGCCGCGCTCACGCCGCTGCTCGCGGCGGCACTGCCCGGGCCGAAGATCCCCCAGGTGGTGTTCTTCCTGGTCGGCGGCGTCATCATCGGGCCCCACGCGCTCGGCGTGGCCGACACCGGCAGCGTGCAGCTGGTCGCCGACGGCGGGCTCGGGTTCCTGTTCCTGCTCGCCGGGTACGAGCTCGACCCGGCGCTTTTCCGGCAGCGGCCCGGGCGGCTGGCGATGACCGGCTGGGCCGTGTCGGTGGCGCTGTCCCTGGGCGCCGTCGCGGGCCTGGCCGCGACCGGGTTCGTCCGTGACTACGTGCCGATCGCGCTGGCCCTGACCACCACCGCGCTCGGCACGCTGCTGCCCATCCTGCGCGACAACGGCATGCTCGAGGGAGACTTCGGCCGCTACGTGTTCGCCGCCGGCGCGGTCGGTGAGCTGTTCCCGATCGTGGCGATCGCGCTGTTCCTCAGCCGGGGCAGCCACTTCGCGGCGCTGCTGTCGGTCGCCGCCGTCGGGGTGCTCGCGATCGCGCTGTCCGCGGTGCCGTTCATCGCCCGCAGCGAGCGGCTGCGGACCATTCTGCGCGAAGGGCAGAACGCGACCGGCCAGGTGATGCTGCGCTGGTCAGTGGTGCTGCTGTTCCTGCTGCTCGTCATCGCGGCCAAGTTCGGCCAGGACGTCGTGCTCGGCGCCATGCTGGCGGGGATCGTGCTGCGCGGCTGGACCCGCCGGATGGGCATCGACGTCGCGGGCCTCGAGGAGAAGTTCGACGCGGTCGGCTACGGCATCTTCATCCCGGTCTTCTTCGTCGCCTCCGGGATGACCCTCGACATCGCCGGGATCGCGGCCAACCCGCTGCGGGTGGTCGTCTTCTTCCTGCTGCTGCTGATCATCAGGGGCCTGCCGTCCCTGGTGATCTACCGGCGGGCGCTGCCGCTGCGCAAGCGGATCGAGATGACGTTCATCACCGCGACGGCGCTGCCGCTGCTGGTCGCGCTGGCCGAGATCGGGCTGCAGGACGGGAAGATGCTGCCGTCCAACGCCGCCGCCCTGGTCGGGGCCGGCGCGCTGTCGGTCCTCGTCTACCCGGCGATCGCGGCCGCGCTGGCGCGGAAGGCCCCCGCGCCGGACGCGGCTGAGGCGGGGGACGCGGCCGGGCTGACCCCGCAGGCCCGCCACCCGCTCGACAACCTGCTGCCCTGGCACCGCTGACGGGTTCCGCTGCGCGGTTCCGCTGAGCAGTGCCGCTGACCAGGCCGCGGACGAGCCTGGGGGAGGGCCGGGAGGAGCCCGCTCCCGTTCCGGATCATCGGGGGCGGTGACCGGCCGCAGGCGCGCAGGTTTCGAGAAGCGCTGGTCAGCGGGGCGCGGCTACAGTGGGGCCGGTGGGAATCACCGAGGCGCACGCCGCCGACAGCCATGACCTTATCCGCGTACTCGGGGCGCGGGTGAACAACCTCAAGGATGTCAGCATCGAGCTGCCGAAACGGCGGCTGACGGTGTTCACCGGCGTCTCAGGGTCCGGCAAGAGCTCGCTGGTGTTCGGCACGATCGCGGCCGAGTCGCAGCGGCTGGTCAACGAGACCTACAGTGCGTTCGTGCAGGGGTTCATGCCCACGCTGGCCCGGCCGGACGTCGACGTGCTGGACGGGCTGACCACCGCGATCATCGTCGACCAGCAGCGGATGGGCACCGACCCGCGGTCCACCGTCGGCACCGCCACCGACGCCAGCGCGATGCTGCGGATCTTGTTCAGCCGGCTCGGCCGGCCGCACATCGGCTCGCCGCAGGCGTTCTCCTTCAACGTCGCCTCGATCAGCGGGGCGGGCGCGGTCACGCTCGAGCGGGCCGGGAAGACGGTCAAGGAGCGGCGCAGCTTCAGCATCACCGGCGGCATGTGCCCGCGCTGCGAGGGCCGCGGCGCGGTCTCCGACATCGACCTGGCGGAACTGTACGACGACAGCAAGTCGCTCAACGACGGGGCGCTCACCATCCCCGGCTACACACCCGGCGGCTGGGGGTACCGGCTCTACAGCGAGTCCGGGTTCTACGACCCGGCCAAGCCGATCAGGAAGTACACCAGGAAGGAACTGAACGACTTCCTGTACCACGAGCCGGTCAGGATGAAGATCGGCGGCATCAACCAGACCTACGAGGGCCTGATCCTGCGGCTGCAGCGGTCCATCTTGTCGAAGGACAAGGAAGCGATGCAGCCGCACATCCGCGCCTTCGTGGACCGCGCCGTCACGTTCGCCGCCTGCCCCGGCTGCGGCGGCAGCCGGCTGAGCGAGGCCGCCCGCTCGTCCCTGGTCAACGGCATCAGCATCGCCGACGCGTGCGCCATGCAGATCAGCGACCTGGCCGGCTGGGTCGCCGGGCTGGCCGAGCCGTCGATGGCGCCGCTGCTGGCCGCCCTGGGCCGTACCCTCGACTCGTTCGCGGAGATCGGGCTCGGCTACCTGTCCCTGGACCGTCCGGCGAGCACCTTGTCGGGCGGCGAGGCGCAGCGGGTCAAGATGGTGCGCCAGCTCGGGTCGTCGCTCACCGACGTCACCTACGTGTTCGACGAGCCGACGGTCGGGCTGCACCCGCACGACATCGCCCGGATGAACGGCCTGCTGCTGCGGCTGCGCGACAAGGGCAACACGGTGCTGGTGGTGGAGCACAAGCCGGAGGCGATCGCGATCGCCGACCACGTCGTCGACCTCGGCCCCGGCGCCGGCGCGGCGGGCGGCGCCGTCTGCTTCGAGGGCACCGTCGACGCGCTGCGCGCCAGCGGCACCGTCACCGGCCGCCACTTCGACGACCGGGCCGCGCTGAAGCCGTCGGTGCGGGCGGCGGCGGGCGCGCTCGAGGTCCGCGGCGCGAACGCGCACAACCTGCGCGACGTCGACGTCGACATCCCGCTCGGCGTGCTGACCGTCGTGACCGGGGTGGCAGGCTCAGGGAAGAGCTCGCTGATCAGCGGCTCGGTGGCCGGCCGGGACGGCGTGGTCGTGGTCGACCAGGCGCCGATCCGCGGGTCGCGGCGCAGCAACCCCGCGACCTACACCGGGCTGCTCGATCACGTCCGCAGCGCGTTCGCCAAGGCCAACGGGGTCAAGCCGGCCCTGTTCAGCGCCAACTCCGAGGGTGCCTGCCCGAACTGCAACGGGGCCGGCGTCATCTACAGCGACCTGGTGATGATGGCCGGCGCCGCCACCGTCTGCGAAGTCTGCGAGGGCAAGCGGTTCGACGCCGCGGTGCTGGAGTACAAGCTCGGCGGCCGCGACATCAGCGAGGTGCTCGCCATGCCGGCCGGCGAGGCCAGGGAATTCTTCGGCGGCGGCGACGCGAAGAACCCGGCCGCGCACGCGATCTTGTCCCGCCTGGCTGACGTCGGGCTCGGCTACCTCAGCCTCGGCCAGCCGCTCACCACGCTGTCCGGCGGTGAGCGGCAGCGTCTCAAGCTGGCCGCCCAGATGGCCGAGAAGGGGTCCGTGTACGTGCTCGACGAGCCGACCGCCGGCCTGCACCTGGCCGACGTGGAGCAGCTCCTCGGCCTGCTCGACCGGCTGGTCGAGGCGGGCAAGTCGGTCATCGTCATCGAGCACCACCAGGCCGTCATGGCGCACGCCGACTGGATCATCGACCTCGGGCCCGGCGCGGGCCACGACGGCGGGCAGGTCGTCTTCGAGGGCACCCCGGCCGACCTGGTGGCCGGCCGCGCCACCCTCACCGGCGAGCACCTCGCGGCCTACACCGGCGGCTGACCGCGCGCCCACCGGCGACCATGGCCCCCGTGGGCCCATGGTGCCTACTTCCACAAGGTCCCCGGGAGCCCGTGAACAGGGGCGGCGGGGCTCAGCGGGGCTCGCCGGCCGGGACCAGGCGGGGGACGATCGCTTCTTCCAGGTAGCCGCCGAGACCGTCGGGCGCGACCCGCCAGGCGCGCTTGCCGGGCAGCACGGTGACAGCTTCTCTCATCCGGGTGCCGGCGTAGACGAGGCCGACGCCGTCTTCGGTCGCGTAGCCGCCGGGCAGGCTGCCGTCCGCCACCAGGTCGCGGAAGGCGGTCCGCCGCGGCTGGTCGTCGAGGTCGTCGTGGACGCCGTTGCTGTAGGGCAGGAAGCCGAGCCCGTCGGTGAACGGGTCAAGGTCGTCGCGGAAGGAGTCCGTCGGCCCGCCCACGTGCCAGCACACGCTGCCCGCGCTCGCGCCGGCCAGCACGGTGCCCGCCTGCCAGGCGTCGTGCAAGATCTCGGGCAGGCCGTGCGCCCGCCAGACCGCGACCAGGTTCACCACGCTGCCGCCGGAGACCAGGATGACGTCCTGGCTCAGCAGGTGCGCGCGGATGTCGGGCACGTTGGGCTGCGGGAACAGCCGCAGGAAGCTGAACTCCACGTCACCGCGCCCGGCGAACAGGGCGGCGTAGGCGTCGATGGCCTCCGGCAGGTCACCGATGGCGGTCGGGATGTAGCACAGCCGCCGTACGGGGCG
>DASYAD010000211.1:0-15769 GCA_036501515.1 Trebonia sp.
CTTCAGGATGCGCATCGACTTGCCGAGCGACCGTGCGGCGTCCGGCAGCTTGCGCGACCCGAACAGCACGATGATCACGACCGCGACGATCAGGATCTTCCACGGGCTGTCGAACAGGTCACCAATCATTTGCGTCCTTAAGTAACAGGGGGATGAGTCCCGTACGCCGGGACTCGCCTCGCGGATGAGTCTACACGCCAGTATGGAAACGACTAGCGGTTGCCAGTCACATGGAACGTTAACGAATCAACATGCCTCGTGAACGGCCGTATGCGGCAAAACTACCCAACGGTCCAGGCCGCTGCGGTGCTGCTTGCCTTTTAGTGCTTGTCACTGGTGCTTCGTAGTGGCCGGCGCTCCGGACTGGTCGGCGCTGGGGTTGGTTGCGCGGGGCTCGGTTGCGCGGGCCTTGGTTGCGCGGGCCTTGGTTGCGCTGAGCCTGTCGAGCAGGTTCGTCGTGCGCGGCCAGACCAGGATCTCGTACTGCTGGTAGCGGTAGCGGCTGGCGGGGCGGCCGAAGGTCGCGCTGGCCTGCGCGGCGGTCAGACCGGACGAGCCTGGCGCACCGGGCGTGACCAGCACCAGGAAGGTCGCGGTGCGGCTGGCCGGGTCGAACCAGGCGGCGCTGGCATTCCAGGTATAGGCCGCCAGGCGGCCGCCGCGGGCCGCGGTCACCGGGCGGAGGGTGACCGCGCCGCCGCTGGCGAGCGTCGTGATGTTGGCCTGGTGATAGCCGCTCAGGCCGGCCGTCAGGTGATGGGCGCGCAGCCAGCCGGCCAGGTCGGCGTACTGCGGCGCGGCGGCCGGCTGGGCGGCGGCGTAGCCGAGCCCGGCGGCATACAGCGCCAGCACGGCGCACAGCCCGCCGCGCAGCGCCGGGCCCGCCACGGCGAAGCGGCCGCGGCTGGCGGTGCCGCGGGCGACGCTCCCGCCGGCGACGCTGCCGTGGCCGGCGGCGAGGCGGTCGCCGAGGCAGCGGCCCGCCAGGACGGCGGCGAACGGGAGGACCGGGACGATCTCCCTGGTGGACAGGATGTTCACCGCCTGCACGCCGGCCAGGTAGGCGGCCAGGTCGATCACGATCCCGGTCAGCAGCACCCGCTCAACCAGGTCGTTACGGCGAAACAGACCACGGGCCGCGGCCAGCACGCCCGCCGCGGCCAGCACAACGCCGGCCAGGTGCAGGACGGCCAGGGCGGCGGCAGGCCCGCCGGACACGGCGAAGACATCCGCGCCGAACAGCTCGAGCAGCCCCTGGCCGGCCAGCCGGGCATTGCCTGCCAGCTGCCCGGCCCCGGCCAGGGCGGTGCGCAGCCCGTTGACCTGCCAGCCGCCGTGCGCCCTGATCAGCGCCGTGACGGCCAGCTCGGCGGGGACCGCGAGAACCGCCGCGACGGTCAGCGAGCCGTTGCGCCAGCGGTCGCCCCAGCCAGTTGCCAGGCGCACGGCGCAGACGACGGCGAGCGGTACGACCGCGACGAAGAGGGTCATCGCGTCCGCGACGGCCGTCCAGGTCAGGCCCAGCCAGACCACAACGGGGACCCGCCAGCGGACCGAAGGACGGGCTGAAGGACGGGCCGGAGGACGGTCGCCGCGGTCGATGAGGAACAGGACCAGCAGGACCGGGACGCAGGTGCCGGTGTGGTCGGGCGACAGCACGAGGGTCTGCGTCCCGGGTCCGAGCTGCGGTGCGAGCATGATCCCGGCCGTCAGCAGCGCCCGGATGCGGCCCGCCGTGCCGGTCTCGGCGCCTCGCGCGAGCAGCGCCGCCGTCAGCACCAGCAGGGTATAGGTGACCGCGCCCGCCACGTGGATGACGTCAGCGGTCAGGCCGCGGGCCAGCTCGACCACCGCGTACTGCGGAAGCTCGGTGGTGTAGAAGGAGACGTCGGTCATCCACCAGCCCTGCAGCAGCGGGTTGCCGTGCAGCAGGTCCCACGCCTGGAGCGCCTGCGAGGCACCGTCCGATCCGACGGACACGGTCCTTGACTGACGCAGGTAGCCGGCGAACAGGGCCAGCGCGACCGCGGCGGTACCCGCCGCCCAGGCCAGCGTGCCGCCGCGGCGCCGCCGCGGCGGGGCCGCTTCCGCCTCACTGGCCGTCGCTGTCACTGAGGTACCGCTCAACGCCGGCTCCCGTTCTGATGCTGTGGTGGGTGGTTTGCCCTGGTGTTCAGCCGGGGCCCGGGAAGCTGGTGCCGCCTAGGCGGGCGAGCAGGTTGTAGCGGTACAGCATGATCACGTCCTGGCCGATCCGGTGCTGAGCGGCGGGCGGGCCGAAACGAGCCCGGACTTCCGCGGCGGGCAGGCCGCCGCCGGCCGTCGGACTGGTCACGGCGATGACGAAGGTCGCACGCTGGCCGCGCTGGTACCAGGCGGCCGACGACTCCCAGCGGTCGGCCTCGGCCGTGGCACCGGCCTGGCCAGCGGCGGCCAGCACAATGGGCGCGACGACGACCCGGCCGCCGCTTGCCACCGTGGTGGCGGTCGCCTGCCAGTACCCGGCAAGCCCCTCGTCCTGGTGCTGGCTGGCCAGCCAGGCGGCCACCGCCTGCTGGGCCGGCGGTGCGGCCGGCCAGCTGGCGGCGTAGCCGAGCCCGGCCAGGCCGACGGCGCACCAGCAGGCCAGGGCGGTCGCGACGACGGTGCCGGCCGGGACAACGGTGCGGGCCGAGACGGCGGGCCGGGCGGGCGCGGGCAGGACCGTGAGCGTCCGGCCGGCCAGCGCCGCGCCGAACGGCAGCAGCAGTGCGACCTCGTGCGCGTTGCTGAGGGACCGCAGCACGGTGCTGAACAGTCCGGCCGCGATGAGGGCGAGGACCGCGGTGACGAGGACGGCGGTGACGCGGTCGGCCCGGCGGGCGGCGACCGCCGCGATCCCGGCCGCCAGGCCCGCGCCGGCGGCCACGAGCCCGATGACGTGCAGCGCGGCCAGGCTCACGAGCACCGGGTGGGCGGCGACGGTCTGCGCCTGGTGCGGGGGGCCTGGCTGGTTGGCGCCGAACAGCAGGACCAGCGACTGCCACAGGCCGTTCGCGTTGGCTGGGACGGTGCGCAGCGGGGCGAGCGCTACGCCGGCGAGCGGTCGCAGGTCGAACCCGCCGCCGGCGCGCAGCGCCAGCCCGGCCGCCCGGGCCAGCCCGGCGGACACGGCCGCCGACGCGACCAGCGCGGCGTCGCGGCGGCGCTCGTACCGGCGGTCCTGCTCACGGCGACGGCCGCCGATCACGCGCGCCGTGCAGACGGCAGCGAGCGGAACGGTGGCGACGACCAGCGTCAGCTCGTCGCCGATCCCGGCCAGCGTCAGCAGCGGCACGACCGCCCACGGCAGGTAACGGCGCTGCCCGGCCCGGTCAAGCATCAGCAGCAGCACGAGCACGGGGACGGCGGTGCCCGCGTGATCGGGGTTCTCGAGGAAGACTTCCGTGCCGCCGAGCAGGCTTGGCGCGAGCATGATCGCGGCCGCCACCGCCGCCCGCCGCCCGCCGGCCCCCCGCCAGCCGGTCCCCCGCCCGCCCGCGCTCCCCTTGGCGACCAGGACGGCGAGCAGCACGGTGAGCGTGTAGGTAAGCGCCCCGCAGAGGTGAACCACGTCCGGTGTCACCCCGCGGATGGCCGTGACCAGCGCGTACTCGGGCAGCTCGGTGGTGTAGAAGGACACGTCGGAGGTCCACCAGCCGCGCAGCAGCGGATTGCCGCCGATGATCGCCCGGGCCTGGAGGACGTTCGCGGCGCCGTCGGAGTTGAACGGCGCGGTCCGTGACTGGAAGAGGTAAAGCAGGAACAGGCCGCCGCAGGCGGCCGCTAGGACGAGAGCGGGCGCGCGGCGCCGCCGGAAATCCGGGCACGGCGAAGATCGTGGATAGTTTTGTACATCGGGATGTACAAAACTATGCACAGAAAGGTCGTCAGGCACGAACGCGCGCCCCCGCTCGCATGAGCGGGATCCTAACGTAGCCGGAAGATTACGGAATGCTGTTAGCGGAACTCAGACGGCGGCAGGCCGCAGCTCAGTCGTACAGGGCGAGCGTGGCCGAGGCGGCTGAGCTCACCTCGTCTGCCAGCTCAGCCGGCGCGACCACCCGCGCGTCCTCGCCCAGGCGCAGCGCCAGACGGCGCACCCAGGCGGTGTTAGGGGTGCGCATTCCGACCCGCAGCCGCCCGCCCGGCAGCTCGGTGATCGACTCGCACACGTAGTACTCGGCCACCCAGCGCGCCGCGGGCGTCAGCTCGAGCTCGGCCAGCACGTCCGACTCCGAGGCGCGGAACAGCCCGGCGTCCACGTCCCGCGGCTCGGCTTCCTCCGGCACTGAGGCTGGCACGTCGAGCACGTCGACGGCGAGCACCCGGTCGAGCCGGAAGAGCCGGACGCCCTCGGCGCTCCGGCACCAGCCCTCTAGGTAGGTACGGCCGTCCACGACGAGCAGCCGCATCGGGTCCACGTCCCGCTCGGTCTCTTCGTCGCGGCCTGGCACGTAGTACCGCAGGTGGACGCGCCGGCCGGCGGTAAGGGCGGCGTTGAGCGCGGCGGCCGTGCCGCCCGCGCCCTGGTTCTCGATCTGGATCGCCACCTGCGCGCTCGACGCCCCCACGGCGCCGGCCGCGTCCTCGATCTTCGCGATCAGCCGGGCGACGGCGTCGCCGTCGCCCCGTTCGCCCCCGCCGCCCGCGTCGGCGAGCATCCGCAGCGCCACCAGCAGGGCGCTGGCCTCGTCGTGGGCGAGCCGGAGCGGGCGGGCGATCGACTCGGCCTGGCTGATCGAGATCTCGCCGTCCTCGTAGGACAGGTCAATCGGGCAGTAGGGTTCCGGCGCCCGCAGCTCCACGCACCAGGCGAGGTTGAGGTCGTCGATGAGCTCCCGTTCGGTCATCCCGAAGGTCGCGGCCGTCTCGCTCAGCCCCACCACCCGCCGCGCGGCCACGTACGGGACGAGGGCGAGAAGCCGCCGCAGCCGCTCGGCGGAGGTGACCATCCTCGGCTGCGGGCTCATGCGAGCGCTCCCTTCAGCCGCCGGATGACCGCCTCACGCAGCTCCGGCGGTTCCATGACCACGACGTCAGGGCCGAAGGAGGCGAGGTAGCCGGCGTACCAGTCCGGGTCGGAGTAGTCGATCGACACCGTGTCCCAGCCGGGAGGGCTAGCATCCGGCACGATCTGTCCCCAGCGGTGCAGGGCGTTGCCCGCGTCGGCGCGTACCCGCAGGACCGCGGTGTGCTCTCTGGTCAGGGGCTTGTCCCAGCCTTTGACGAGCTCGCGCACGTCGGCACCGGGCGGGACCTTGACGCTGCCAGCCGGCCCCGCCAGCTTGACCGGGCCGGTGATGCGGCTGAGCCGGAACACCCGCGGCGCTTCCCGCGCCCGGTCGTAGCCGGCCACGTACCAGCGGCCGCGCCGGTTGACGACGCCCCACGGCTCGAGGATGCGCTTGGTGACCTCGGACCGCCCGCTGCCCTGGTGGTCGAAGGTGACCGGCCTGCGGTCGCGGACCGCTTCCCACAGCGGCCCGAACGCGGGCTCCTGGGTCGACAGCCGCGGCTGGATCCCTGGCACGGGGCTGGCCGGACCGTCGCCGTCGTCGTCGGCGTCCCGGCTCGCCGCGCGCAGCTTCAGGGCCGCGCCGGTCGCCGCGCCCGCCAGCTCGGCTGACTGCCAGACGCGGGACGCGATGCCGAGCACGGCCGCTTCGTCCGCCTCCAGGTGGATCTCGGGCAGCTCGTAGTCCTGGCGGCTGATCCGGTAGCCGAGCTCCTCGTCGAGCGCGGCGGAGCGGCCGGTCTCCAGCGGGATACCCAGGTCGCGGAGCTCCTCTTTGTCCCGCTCGAACATGCGCTTGAAGGCTTCCTGCTCATCCGGGTACCCGCTGACGGCGGCGCGGATCTGCTCCGCCGTCAGGTACCTGCGCGAGGAGAGCAGCAGGACAACGATGGACAGGAGGCGTTCGGTCCTGCGCTTCGACAACGCGCCCTCCTTAGGCTTCACCCCTGAGACCCGGCTGCGCGTGCCATCCTGCCGCTAGTCTGCCGTGGTGATCCGATGGCGGAGCGGAATTGTCACGGCGTTGCGGCGGGAATGGCCCGGAGCAGCCGAACTCATGGTAACCGTGCGCGGCGCGTCGATTCGCGCGCTTGCCTACCCGGAACTCACCGGGTCGCCCCGCGTCGGCGACCGGGTGCTGCTCAACGTGACCGCGCTCGAGGCCGGCCTCGGCACCGGCGGCTACGCACTGGTCGTGGCACTACCCGACCGGCTGCCGCCGGACGGCGACATCACCGGCCACATCGTGAAGTCGCGGTATACCCCGCTCCAGGCGATGTCGCGGAGCGCGGACGAGCAAGGCTCGCCGTTTCACCAGGTGCTCGCGGCGGCGGATTCCCTCGGCGGAATGCCGGTCGTCGTGGCCGACCTGCACTCGGCACTGCCCGCCATCCTGGCCGGCCTCTACCAATCCGCCGACGCGGGCGCCACTCAAGACCCAAGGGCAACCGAGAAAATTTCAGCCAGAACGGAAGCGGCTTTCCCCCGTGTCGCCTATGTCATGACCGACGGCGGCGCCCTCCCCGCCTGGTTCTCCCGCACGGCGGCCGGCTTGCGCATAGCGGGCTGGCTCGCGGCGACGATCACCGCCGGCCAGTCGTTCGGCGGCGACCTGGAAGCGGTCACCGTGCACAGCGGACTCCTGGCGGCCAGGCACGCCGTCGGCGCCGACGTGGCCGTCGTGACCCAGGGGCCAGGCAACCTGGGCACCGGCACCCCCTGGGGCTTTTCCGGCGTGGCGGCAGGCGAAGCGATCAACGCCGCCGCGACCCTGGGCGGCCGGCCCGTCGCCTCCCTGCGCGTCTCCTTCGCCGACCCCCGCCCCCGCCACCAGGGCATCTCCCACCACAGCCAGACCGCCTACGGCCGGGTCGCCCTCGCCTCGGCTGACATCGTGCTGCCAGGTCTCCCGGGACGGGACGGGGCCCGCCTAGCGGCCGAAGCCGAACCCCTGGCTGCCCGCCACAATCTGGTGACAGTCCCGGTGGACGGCCTCGAAGACGCGCTTCGCGCCTGCCCTGTCCCGCTGTCGACGATGGGCCGCTCCCTGGACGAGGACCGCGCGTACTTCCTCGCTGCCGCAGCCGCCGGTAGACACGCCGCCGCACTGCTGCGGACTGGGTAGCGAGAAGCACGGGGACGGTGGGCCGATGAGAAGCACAAGGGCGACGGGCCGACCGCGCAGAAGCGGAGAGGTGGACGGCCGGAGACCGGAGCCGGGACGCCGGCCTCTCTAAGAGACTGGGCGGCGAAAAGCCGGCCAACGCGAAGCGGGGACGGCGGGAGGGCCGGCCGCGCGCGTTCGGGCCCGCTCTATGGGCCCGACCTGCGCGCGGGGACACTCCCCCGCCCCCGCGTCACTCAGCGGAAACTTACACCGCAGCCAGGATGTCGACCACGAACACCAGGGTGTCGGTCCCCTTGATGCCGACCGTGGACGCGCCCGCGGTGCCGTAACCTTCGGCCGGCGGGATGACGAGCATCACGCGGCTGCCGACGGTCTGGCCGACCAGGCCGGTGTCCCAGCCGGGGATGACCTCGCCCTCGCCGATCGGGGTGGTGAACGGGGTGTCCTCGGTGTAAGAGGACTGGAAGCTCGCCCCGGTGCGCCAGATCAGCCCGTTGTACTGGACGGCGATGTCCTGGCCCTTCTTCACCACCGCGCCGGTGCCCTTGGTCAGGGTCTTGACCGTCAGCTTGGTGGGCGGCGTGGCCTTGGTGTTGATCTTGACGGTCGGGCCCGCGGTGCTGCCGGCGGCCGGCGCGGTCACGGTGGGCAGCGCGCCGCCGCCGTTACTCGTCTGCGCGGCCGTCAGCGTGGTCGGGAACGTCGAGTTCACGTCGATGACGAACACCAGCGTGTCGGTGGCGCCAATGCCCTCGGTCGAGTTGCCCGTGGTGCCGAAGGCATCCTTGGGCGGGATGACCGCGAGCACCCGGCTGCCGATCTTGGCTCCCTTGAGGGCCGTCTCAAGACCTGGCAGCAGCGAGCCGACGAACAGCGACGGCGTGCCCGTGGTGAACGAGGAGCCAAGCTGCTTGCTGGTGGCGCCGGTCCAGTCGTAGGCGACGTAGTTGCCGACCATGCCCTCGGTCGAGGTGAACGTCGCCCCGGTACCCTGGATCAGGGTCTTGGTGTACAGGTCGCCTGAGCCCTTCACCTTGGGGATCTTCACCGTCGGCGCCTTGCCGAAGTCGCCGGTCACCGTGACCGACTTGTAGCTGTCAGAGGCGGCGGCGGAGCTCGACGAAGAAGACGACGAGGAACTGCAGCCGGCCAATGCCAGGGCGGCGATCACTGGAGTAAGGACAAGCGCGGCGGCGCGTCGCATAAAAACCTCTCGGGTCTGACTGGGTGACGGAGGAACTGGCCCCAGGTCCGACACCGCTTTCCATAGGTTTGGTAAAGCGTACATAGGCTACCCGCACGGGTGGACGGGTCAGCGCCCTTGCACCGAGGTCGACAGCAAACCCTCAGGTTCGGGCACTTCCCCTGTTCAGCCGGCGTTCACTCAGCAGCGGGGCAGGGCCGGAAGCGCCGTCAGCAGGTTGCCCTGGTACACGCGGACCTGGTACCCGGCGCCCGGATTCAGCGCCCCCGGCCCGGCGGGCGGGCGCAGCGCGGCAAGCCGGCTGAGCGCGGCAGGTGAGGGCTCCCACCGGCTGAAGTAGCCGGGCGCGGCCGCGGCGAGCAGGAACGTGGCGGGGTGCCCGGCCGGGTCGTACCAGGCGGACTGGGACTCCCACGCGTACGGCTGCAGGCAGCCCTGGGTGACGGCCCTGATCGTGACGGCGCCGCCGGTGCCGACGGTAATCACGCTCGCGTCCCAGTACCCCCCGATGCCGTAGCGGAGGTGATGCGCGGCGAGGTACGCCTCTAGCCGGCCGAACGGGTCTGCCGCGGCCGGCTGCCTGGCCTCGTCGAACAGCCCGAAACCGTACCAGCACAGCAGCGCCGCCAGCGCGCCCGCCAGCAGCCGCCTGCCGCCGGCCTGACCGGTCCCTGGCCGCAGCGCGGGCAGCCGGGCGCCGAGCCAGTCGCCTAGCGTCCTGGCGGCGAGGACAGCGGCGAACGGCAGGACCGGGGCGAACTCCCGTGCGTTGAGCGCCGTGTGATCGGCCAGGGAGCTCGGGATGTAGGCGGCCAGGTTGGCCGCGATTCCGGCCAGCAGGAGCTGGCTGACCAGGTCGGCGTCCCGGCGGAAGAAGCCGCGGGCGGCCACGAGGGCGGCCGCGGCCGCTACCGCGACGCAGGCAAGCCGGGTGACGGCGACCGCCTCGGCGATCCCGGTCAGCGGCGGCGCGGCGACGTAGTCGCCAGGCGCGAGGTAGTTGACCGCGTTCCCCGGCAGGAAGAACGCGCCGAACATCTCAAGCAGGCCGTGCGCGGCCACCAGGGAATGGGCGTACCAGGTGCTGACCGGATCGAGCTGAAACGGCACCGGCTGCTGGGTGTAGCCGCCGGCGGCGTACAGCGTCCGCTGGCCGAGCCAGGCGGCGAGGTACGCGACGCCTGCCGCGGTAGCCAGCGACAGCTCAAGCCAGCGGCAGGCGAGCGCGGGGCCGGCCTGGCGCAGCCCGCCGCCGTTCCTGACCGCAGTGGCCAGGCCGGCTGCGGCCCGCGCCGTCACGACCGCCAGCAGCGGGACGACGGCGATGACGAGCACCAGCGGGTCGGCCATCAGGGCCCAGGCAAGCAGCAGCCCCGCGATCACCGGGAGGTACCAGGCGCGGCGCGGCGCCGTGGCGCCCGGCGCGCCGCGGGGCCAGCAGCGGTCGAGGAACAGCCAGGTGAGCATGACCGGAGCGGCCGTGCCGATGTGGCCGACGGAGAACAGCAGGACGAAGACGCCGACGCCCGGCTGCGGCGCCAGCATGATCGCCGCCGCGATGGCCATCCGGACCAGCGGATGACGGGCGCGGGCGGCCGCCGGGCGCCCGGCCGCGCGCCCGGATGACAACAGCAGCGCGATCGCGACCACGAGGGTGTAGGTCAGCGCGGCGGCGATGTGCGCGGTGTTCAGGTGCAGTCCGAAGAGCCGGACGAGGACGGCGATCTCCGGCAGCTCCGTGGTGATGAAGGGGACGTCGGAGACGGTCCAGCCGGACAGGTACAGGTTCCCGTGGGCCAGGTCGCTGGCCATCAGCAGGATGTTGGCCTCGTCCGAGTTCTCCGCGTACGTCCTGGAGAGCCGCAGGTAGGCGGTGAACAGCGCCGCCAGGACGACCAGGAAGACGGCGGTGGCGGCGAACCGCCTGCGCGCGTTCCGCGCCGGGCGCGTCGAAACAGCAGGCACAGAACGCAGCGCAGTCATAATGTGTCACACAGTAACCATCAGCGGCGCCGGCGGCAGGCGAAGGCGCGATCTCCCGAGGACGGACTCCCGCGGTGCAGCTCACCCCACTCTCCGATACCGCGCTGCCGTCCCGGGCAGCCGCGGGCTGGCGTACCCGGCTCGACCGCCCGGCCGCGGCCGGGCTGATCGCGCTGGCCGGGTGGCTCGCCTTCGCGGCGGCGCGGCTCGCGGTGTGGGCGCACGGGCAGCTCAGCCTGTTCATCAACGCGGGCACCACTTACAGTCACCCGGCGCTGATGTTCCCGAAGATCTATCACGTGCGCGGCAAGGGGTACGACGGCCAGTTCTACTACCGGTTCGCGTTCAACCCGTTCAACTGGCACCTCACCGCCTACGGCATCACCATCGACCACCCGTACCGCTACACCCGGATCGGGTACTCGGTCGTCGCCTGGCTGCTGTCCGGCGGCGGGCACGGGCGCCTGCTGCCGCTGCTGCTGGTCGTGATCAACGTGGCGTGCGTGGCGGCGATGGCGTGGCTGGGCGCGGTCTTCGCCCGCGACGGCGGGCGGCACGCGCTGTGGGGGCTGCTCTTCGCCGCCTACTTCGGGCTGGTGGTCAGCGTCGGACGCGACACCTCGGAGCCGCTGGCCGACGCCTGCCTGCTCGGCGCGCTGCTGGCCTGCCGGCGCGGCCGCCACCTGCTGGCCACGGCCCTGGTGAGCTACGCCGTCTTCACCAACGAGCCGGTGCTGGTCCTGCCGGCGGCGCTGGCGCTGGTGCGGCTGTGGCAGCTGGCCAGGCGCCGGGCCAGGCCGGGCCTGGCCGACCTGGTCTGGGCCGTCCCCGGCGGCCTCTACCTGCTGCTGCAGGTGATCCAGCGGCTCGTGGTGCACGGCGTGGCCGGCGGCGTGGCCGACGCCTCGGCCAACCTGACCTGGCCATTCGCTGCCCTGGTACCCGGCGTCTACCGCGACGTCCACCGGATGACGTTCACCGTGCTGGGACGCTACGACTACAACCTCATCGAGTTCCTCGCGATCGCGGCCTTCGTGGTGGCCGGCTTCGCGGTCATCCGCGCGACCACGGCCCCGGCGCACGAGCGGCTCGCCTTCGCCGGCTTCGTGCTGCTTGAGCTGGTCATCGCGTCCGGGCAGTTCTGGAACAGCGTCTTCGGCGAGGGGCGCACGTTCATCGACGCCTACCTGATGGCCGTGGTCCTGCTGCTGGGCACCCCTCAGCGGATCATCACAGGCAAGCGCCTAAGCGGCCTCGCGGCCGTAGCGGTAATCGTCCTTGTACTGATAGCCCGCCGCCGCGTGCTGTTCCAGTAGGCGGCGGCCCCGCTCCAGTGGGCGGCGGGCTGCCCGGACAGGCGGCGGGCACCCCCAGCACAAAGCGAAGCGGGCCCGCAGTGGCCGCGAGCCCGCTTCTTGCTGTTATCCTCGGCGATCCGGTCGCTGACGGCCGGGCCGACCAGATCACATGCCGGCGATCAGCTTCTCCACCCGCTCGTCGACCGAGCGGAACGGGTCCTTGCAGAGCACCGTGCGCTGCGCCTGGTCGTTGAGCTTCAGGTGCACCCAGTCGACGGTGAAGTCGCGGCGCTTCTCCTGCGCCCGCCTGATGAACTCGCCGCGCAGCTTGGCCCGGGTGGTCTGCGGCGGAATCGACTTGGCCTCGAAGATCTTCAGGTCGGTCGTCACCCGGTCGACCGCGCCGTTCTTCTGCAGCAGGTAGTAAAGGCCGCGGCCCCGGTGCACGTCGTGGTACGCGAGGTCGAGCTGCGCGATCCGCGGCGCGGACAACGGCAGGTCGTGCTTGGCCCGGTAGCGCTCGATGAGCTGGTACTTGGTGACCCAGTCGATCTCGCGGGCGATCCGGTCCAGGTTGCCGTCCTCGATCGCGGTGAGCGTGCGCTCCCACATCTCGAGTACCCGCTTGCTGATCGGGTCGAGGCCGTTCTTGTCGGTAAAGTCCTTGGCCCGGTTGAGGTACTCCCACTGGATCTCGAGCGCGGACATCTCGCGGCCGTTGGCAAGCCTGACCCTGGCCCGGCCCGTCATGTCGTGGCTGACCTCGCGGATCGCCCTGATCGGGTTGTCCAGCGTCATGTCGCGCAGCACCACGCCGGCTTCCACCATGCGCAGCACCAGGTCGGTGGCACCGACCTTGAGCAGCATGGTGGTCTCGCTCATGTTGGAGTCGCCCACGATGACGTGCAGCCGCCGGAACCGCTCGGCGTCGGCGTGCGGCTCGTCACGGGTGTTGATGATGGGCCGCGACCGGGTGGTAGCGCTTGAGACGCCCTCCCAGATGTGCTCGGCCCGCTGGCTCACGCAGTACACCGCGCCGCGCGGCGTCTGCAGCACCTTGCCCGCGCCGCAGATGATCTGCCTGGTGACCAGGAACGGAATCAGGATGTCGGCCAGCCGGCCGAACTCACCGTGCCTGCCGACCAGGTAGTTCTCGTGGCAGCCGTAGGAGTTGCCTGCCGAGTCGGTGTTGTTCTTGAACAGGTAAATATCACCTGCGATGCCCTCTTCGCGCAGTCGGCGGTCCGCGTCGACCAGCAGCCCCTCGAGGATGCGCTCCCCCGCCTTGTCGTGGGTGACCAGGTCGACCACGTTGTCGCACTCAGGGGTGGCGTACTCCGGGTGGCTGCCCACGTCCAGGTACAGGCGGGCGCCGTTGCGGAGGAACACGTTGCTGCTACGGCCCCACGAGACAACACGGCGGAAAAGGTAGCGGGCCACCTCATCGGGCGACAGCCGCCGCTGTCCCCGGAAGGTGCACGTAACGCCGTACTCATTCTCGAGCCCGAATATTCGCCTGTCCACGTCCCTAGGCTACGTTCATTTGATGCCGCTGGTCACTAGGGCTCGCTGAAGCTTGGCCACCACATGCTCGCCAGCCGGTATCTGGCCGTCCGGGTAGACGCTCATCGGGTAGCCGTTCCTGGCCTGCGCGGGCGTGCAGACGGACTGGACTGACATCAGGAACGCCCAGCTCCGCTCGCGTACGCAGGCGTCCACGCCGGTGCGCCCGGCCTGCACCAGGATGCCGGTGACGTCGGTCCAGTTGTCGTGCGGGAACGTCAGCACGACCGGCCGCCCGGCCGCGAGCGCGCCCATCCGGGCGACCGCGGCCGGCAGCGCCTGGTCGGTCGGGTACCCGGCGCGCGGGTTCAGCGGGTCGACGTCCGCGGTGGACGTCCTGGTGGCGGGCGCGGCCGCGAACGCCGCGCAGGCGGCCAGCGCGGCCGCGGCGGCCACCGCCAGCCCGGCCCGCCCGAAGCCGGGTCCCTCGGCTGCCGCGACGAGGATCACCATCAGCAGCACGGCCGGCGCGGCCCAGGAGAAGTAGCCGATGTAGTGGTCGCCGATCTGGTCGACGCCCGTGACCGCGTACACGATGACCATCGCCGCGGCCAGCGCGTCGACGGCCAGCAGCGACCGGCAGAAGGTCCGCGCCTGCCCGGCCGGCAGGCGCCAGGTGAGCAGCCCGGCGGCGAGCGCCAGCGCGACGACGGCCGCCACTCCGGCCGGCACCGCCCACGCGCCGGCCGCCGGCCACCAGAACCACAGCACGAACCCGGCGACCTGGGCCGCGCTGTGGCCGCCAGCCGAGGAGGACGACCCGTAGGCGAAGTACCGGGCGAAGTTCCCGTCACCGTGCAGCGCCAGCTCGAGGACCAGCGGCAGGGCGAACGCGGCGCTGATGACCGCCGCCGGCAGCCAGGTCCGTGGCCGGCCGAGGACGCCGCGCAGCGCGGCCGCGGCCAGGGACGCCCGCGCACCGGACGGTGACGCGGCGGCGGCGCGCACGGCCCGCCAGCCACCAGGGACGGCCGCGGCCAGTGCCATGGCGGGCACGATCACCAGGAAGGCCGCGTGCCCGTGAACGAGGAACCAGCCCGACAGGGCCGCGATCCACGCGTCCTGGCTGCGCCCGGCCGCCGTCGAGGCGAGCGACACGACGAACGCCAGGAACGGCGGCACGTACACGTACGGCATCCAGTCGGAGCTGAACGCCGGCGGGTGCAGGGCACCGAGGCAGGCGACCGCCGCCCCGGCGGCCAGCGCCCCGCGGGCCGTCCTGGTCCAGCCGTAGCTGACGGCCACCACGCACGCCGCGAACAGCGCGTTGAGCGCGTAGACGGCGATCAGCTGCCCGTTCCAGGCGGTCGGCACCAGCCGGAGCATGGCCCAGAAAACGGACTCGCCCCAGGACTGCACGTAGAGGAACGCGGGCCCGGGGTGGTTGAAGCCCTTCCGCGAGTAATTGCCGACCAGCAGGCGCAGCCGGCGCGCCTGCTCGATCAGGATCGAGTTGGCGCCCATGTCGGCCCGCTCGTATTCCGGGGTGGAGAACAGGAACGCGTTCCGCGCCAGCAGCACCCCGAGTGTCACGCAGAACGGCGCCGCCCAGACCCACGCGGGCCGCCGCCCGGTGGCGCCGGCCGCCCGTGGCGCGGCCGCTTCGCCGCCCCGGCGGCCGGGACGTTTCGCACCGATATAGTCACTCTGAGTAATAGACACCGGCCTAGCGTAGTACCGCCGTCACAAGCCACCGGCCGTTAATCCCGAAACCGCGGGCCGGCTATTCACGCGATAAGGCGGAGCCACCTGCCATTCGCGGCGAAAAGGCTAGATCGCGCCTTTGTCGATCGCCGCTGAAATCCACGGGATAACCTCGTCGAGCATCTCGTCGAGGGAAGTGACGGCCTCGAAGCCGAGCACCCGCTTCGCCTTTTCCGTCGCCGGAACGCGGCGCTGCACGTCGTATTCGAACGGATCGTCCGATATCACCCGCAAGGGCTCGTCCGTGCCCTTGATCTTGCGCCAGATCGTCTCGGCGAGCTCAAGCACCGTGGTGGACTGCGCGGTGGACAGGTTGAAGTCGTCGTTGAGGGCCGCCGGGTGCTCCATCGCGGTGACGATGCCGCGGGCCAGGTCGCCGCCGTAGGTGTAGTGCCGCACCTGCTCGCCGGTTCCCAGGATGTGCAGCGGGTCCTGCCCCTTGTACACCTTCTGCACCAGGTCGGGCACGACGTGGCTCATCGCCAGCTTGACGTTGCCCGACATGATCTCCTCGTCGCCGAGCGCCCGCGACTCGCCGATGCCGACGCAGTTAAACGGCCGGACGATCGTGTACGGCAGCTTGTGCTGGTCCCAGGCGGCCCGGGCGAAGTACTCGACGGCGAGCTTCTGGAAGCCGTAGGAGGACAGCGGCGGCGGCACGTCGCGCTCCTGGCCCTCGTACGACGGCCACTCGGCCGTGGACTCGAAGACCATCGACGACGACAGGTAGGTCATCTTCTGCAGGCGGCCCTGCCGGTGCGCCTTGATCGCGGCGTCACAGGACGCGGCGATGATCCGCTCGTTGGTGGCGAGCAGGTCGTAGGCGTAGGTGTGGAAGTAGGAGATGCCGCCGA
>DASYAD010000212.1:0-2750 GCA_036501515.1 Trebonia sp.
GATGGGCCAGCACCCGATCGTCGCCACCAAGGGCGGGTACACGCTCAAGCGGGACGGGGAGATCATGGGCGGCCTCGGGATCTCCGGCGGCAGCCCGGACGAGGACCAGAAGATCTGCGAGGACGTGCTGCGGTCGGCCGGGTTCGACCTGGACTTCCCCGAGTGGGCCGGGACCGCGTCCCGGCGGCCGCACTGAGCCCCGCTACTACTGGGGAAACGAGCCGCCTTCAGTGGAACGCCCTGCGGTGTTCCGCGAGGGCGTCCATGCCGAAGTCGGCGTTCAGGTCGCGGACGACCGAGTGGGCGTGATTGGCGTTGCTCTGGGTGTTGTCGTACTCCACGAGCAGCCGCTCATCCTGGAGCCGGTAGTAGACAGGTCCCCGGTCGGCGGAGGGCTCTCCGGCGTAGGCGAAATGCAGGTTCGCGAGGCCCCTGCCGGTGCGGTAGCTCGCTAGCCACGGGCCGGCGATCTCCCCCGGAAAGCGCCGCAGGTAGGCCTCCACCAGGGCGAGCAGCCGTGCCTGCCCGTCCGGCGTCAGCGCGCTGCCCGGTACGCCCTTCGGCTGGCCGGTGATGGCCAGCACCCGGTGATCGCCGGGTCCGTAGCCGCTCCCCTCCTCTCCCACGGCGTCTATCTGGTCCAGCAGCGAGCTGAGCCGTTCGTCGGTGAAGCTGCCCCGCCACAGATCCTGCATGTGGATCATCTCGTCGCCGTCGAGCACCCGGGCCCGGTTGCCGCTGACGATGTCCGACACCGCGGACCGGTGCAGCACGACCGCCTGGCCGCGGCGGTCGAGGTCGCGGGCCAGCTCGCGGGCGATGGCCTCCAGGTTGCCTAGCGGCCGCAGCGTTTCGCCGGCGAGCAGGCTCAGTTCCGCCGGCAGCGCCCCGATGAAGCACGGCGTGCAGGATGCGACGCGGCCGTCGACGACCGTGTAGTTCACCGAGACGTGGTGGCCGCCGCACCGCCACCCCCAGGTGCCGTCGCCCGGCGACCCGAAGACCCGGAAGTAGTACGCCCCCGGGTCGCGCCCGCGCTCCCGCCCCCAGTCGCGCGTCCACGACTCCAGCCGGTCCTGGATGTTCTCCAGGCTCATCACGATCGCCGCGAGGGCATAACCCTCGAGCGAAAGCCCGGCCGACAGCAACCGCATCGCGAGCTGCTGCTGCCCGGGACGCTGTTCGTTCAGCGTCAGGCCGCCATGGTCCGTGGGGGTGTAGAACCACCTGGTCCGCTCCGGATCGTCGTGGTCAGGACCCGGGTACTGGGCCACGTCGCGCTGGTCGGCGGAGAGGGACCTGAGCCACGAGTCCGCCGCATCCGCCATCTCGGCCGCAAGGCTCACGCCGTTCATCACAGCACGGTTCAGGCCGATTGTCAGGTGCCGGCGATGAGGTTGTTCGTACCGTCGCATTGGCGAGGTTGGTCCCGTGCACCATGCTGCTCACCTTGAACGCTGGTTCGCGTGGTAGTGAGCGGCACTGGTAGCAAGGGTCGCATGGATCACGTCGAAAGCGCGCGCACGCCTGTCACTCCCGTCGGCATCGTCGGGGCCGGAATCGTGGGCCTGGCCGTCGCCAGGCAACTGGCCGAGGCCGGGGTGCCCGTGGTCGTCTTCGAGAAGGAGCAGGCGGTAGCCGCCCACCAGACCGGGCACAACTCCGGGGTCGTGCACGCCGGAATCTACTATGCCCCTGGCTCGGCCAAGGCGACGCTGTGCCGCCGCGGCGTCGGCCTGCTCCGCGCGTACTGCGCCGAGCGCCGGCTGACCTATGACGAGCGCGGCAAGCTGGTGGTCGCGCGGAACGAGGCCGAGAAGGTCAAGCTGCGGGAACTCGAACGGCGCTCGCTCGCTAACGGCGTGCCGGACATCCGGTGGCTGAGCGGAGCGGAGCTGCGCGAGCTCGAGCCTGACGTGGCGGGCGTCGCCGCGCTGCTCTCCCCCACCACGGCCATAGTCGACTATCCAGCCATCACGCGCTCGTTCGGTGACGATGTGATCAGAAGCGGCGGCGAGCTGCACCTCGGGACCGCCGTCACCGGAGTGCGGCGGGTGAGCGATGACCGGGTGGACGTCGACACGCCCGGCCGGTCCTTTTCGCTGTCCCGGCTGGTCGTCTGCGCCGGCCTGCAAGCCGACCTGATGGCCGCCGCGGCCGGCGACGAAGCGTCGCCAGAGATCGTCCCGTTCCGCGGCGAGTACCTGCGGCTGCGCCCGCACGCCAGGGACCGGGTGCGGCGGCTCATCTACCCGGTGCCTGACCCCAGGTACCCGTTCCTCGGCGTGCACCTGACGCCGCGCGTCAACGGCGAGGCGGACCTCGGCCCCAACGCGGTGCTCGCGCTCGCCAGGGAGGGATACCGGCGCCGTGACGTGTCCTGGGACGAGCTGTCCCGGCTGGCCCGGTCGGCGGCGTTCCGTCACCTGGCGCGGCAGCACTGGCGGACCGGCATCCGTGAGATCCGCGGGTCGCTGTGGCGACGCGCGTATCTCGCCGAAGCCAGGTCGTACCTGCCCTGGCTGGAACCCGGCGACGTGACGAGCGCGCCGGCCGGAGTGCGCGCGCAGGCTGTCGACCGCGACGGGGCGCTCGTCGACGACTTCCGCATCCACCGGGTCGGCCCGGTGACAACCGTTCGCAACGCGCCGTCGCCGGCGGCCACGGCTTCGATGGCCATCGCCGAGCACATCGTCGCCGAACTAAAGCTTCCGCTCGGCACAGAAAGGTAGCTAGTCCGTGTTCATTGT
>DASYAD010000213.1:0-6169 GCA_036501515.1 Trebonia sp.
CGCGTTCCGCTGGGTGGTTCTCGGCCATCGTGAGATCTCCGACATGATCGCCTCGCTGATCTGCCACGGGACGCTCACCCGGTTCCCGAAGCTGCGGATCGCCAGCATCGAGAACGGGTCGGCCTGGATTCGCGGGCTGATCGAAGACCTCGACGGCTTCTACAAGAAGATGCCGCAGGCGTTCGCCGAGCACCCGGTCGAGGTGATGCGGCGCAACTGCTGGGTCAGCCCGTTCTGGGAGGGCTCGGTGGCCGAGGTCGTGGAGTGGCTCGGCTGGGACAAGGTCATGTTCGGCTCCGACTACCCCCACCCGGAGGGCCTGCCCGAGCCCAAGGGCTTCTTCAAGTACGCCGAGGGCATGGACGAGAAGCGGGCCCGCGACTTCATGGGCGACAACGCCCGCCGCCTGCTCGGCGTCCCTGTCCGCAACCCGGCCGGCGACAAGGCCCCGGCGCTGGCCTGAGGTGGCCGTGAGTGAGACCGGGGAAAGCCTGGTCAAGGCGGAGCGGACCGGACGGCTGCTCGTCGTGCGGATGTGCCGGGAGGCCAAGCGCAACGCGGTCAACCGGCAGCTGGCCGATGAGCTCGACGCCGCCTTCAACCAGCTCGAGGACGACGACGACCTGTGGGCCGGCGTCCTCACCGGCACCAGCAGCGTGTTCAGTGCCGGGAGTGACCTGACCGCCGGCGGCGACTACCTCACCGAGCGCGGCGGCGAGTACGGACTCATCCGCAGGCAGCGCCGCAAGCCGTTGATCGCCGCGGTCGAGGGCCCGGCCCTCGGCGGCGGCCTGGAGCTGGTGCTCGCCTGCGACCTGGTGGTGGCCTCGCGGACCGCGCGGTTCGGACTGCCCGAGGTGTCACGCGGAGTCGTCGCGTCGTCCGGCGCGCTCTTCCGGGCACCGCAACGCCTGCCCGCCAGCGTGGCCCGCGAGATGCTGCTGACCGGCGAGCCGGTCGGCGCCGACCGCGGCTACGCCGTCGGCCTGGTCAACCAGGTAACCGAGCCCGGTGACGCGGTGGCGGCGGCGGTCGCCCTGGCGGAGCGTATCTGCGCTAACGCACCCGTCGCGGTGCAGGCTAGCCTGGTCGCGGCAAACCGGTGGCTGGCGGCGGCGGAGGAGCTCGGCTGGCAGGTCACCGCCGACGCCCTGGCGACGATCGGCGGATCGCAGGACTACAAGGAAGGCATCGCGGCCTTCCTTGAAAAGCGCTCACCGCGCTGGACTGGCCGGTAGCCGCGAACCCGATAACCGGACTTTGAAGGGACAGCGCATGCCAGCAGAGCAGCGGCGTGGCCGGAAGATCGCCATGGACAAGGCCGAGCTCAATGAGTTCCTCAAGACGGAGCACACCTGCCGCCTGGCAACCTCGGGCCCGCACGGGCCGCACCTCACCGCGCTCTGGTTCGCCTGGGACGGCACCGCGCTGTGGCTCTACTCGATCGTCCGCAGCCAGCGCTGGACCGACCTGGAGCGCGACGGGCGGGTAGCGGTGCTGGTGGACGCGGGGCAGAAGTACGGCGAGCTGCGCGGGGCGGAGCTGCGCGGCACGGTCGAGTTCGTCGGCGCGGTGCCGTGGACCGGCGCGCCCGACCCGGAGCTGGCCGAGCCCGAGCGGCTGCTGGCCCGCAAGTACCACGGCACGAACGCGATGACGGACCCTGACGGGCGGCACGCGTGGCTCCGGCTGGTCCCCGACAAGATCACCAGCTGGGACTTCAGGAAGCTGCCGGGCTAGCCGGTGCGCGCCCTTGTCTGCCGCCACTACGGCCCGCCAGAAGACCTCGAGCTCGCGGAACTGCCTGATCCGGTGCCCGGCCAGGGCGAGGTCCTCGTCCACGTGCGCGCCGCGGCCGCTAACTTCGCCGACGCGCTGCTGATCGCCAATGCCTACCAGGTATCGGTGGCGCCGCCGTTCGTGCCGGGCAGCGAGCTGGCCGGCGAGGTGCTCGCCGTGGGCGCGGACGTCGACGGATTCAAGGCGGGGGACCTCGTCTTCGGCACGGCCTTCCACGGGGCATTCGCGGAGCGGGCCGTCCTCCCGGCCGGGCAGCTCACCAAGATGCCCGCCAGCGCCGACTTCGGCGAGGCGGCCGCCTTCGGCGTGGCCTACCGGACGGCGTACCACGCCGTGCGCTCGGTGGCCGAGGTGCGGCCGGGCGACTGGGTGGTCATCCTCGGCGCGGCCGGGGGAGTGGGCCTCGCGGCGGTTGACGTCGCCCGCGAGCTCGGCGCCCGCGTCGTGGCGGCGGCGTCAGGCCCCGAAAAGCTCGCGCTCTGCGCGCAGCGCGGGGCCGTCCACGTCATCGACTACAGCACGGAAGACCTGAAAACCCGCATCCGCGAGCTCACCGGGGGCGGCGCCCACGCCGTCATCGACCCGGTCGGCGGCGCCGCCGCTGAGCAGGCACTGCGCTCTGTCCGCTGGGGCGGCACGTTCGTCACCCTCGGCTACGCGTCGGGGGTCATCCCGAAGATCCCGCTCAACCTCGTCCTGCTCAAGGGCGTCACCGTCAAGGGCATGGAGATCCGCACGTTCGGCCAGTTCCGCCCGGACCTCGAGCGCCGCGACAACGAGGAACTGCTCGCCCTGTTCGCCGCCGGCCGCGTCCGCCCGCACATCGGCGCGCGGTTCGCGCTGCGGGATGCGGCCGCCGCGGTCAGGTACGTGGCCGACCGCCGCGCCCTCGGCAAGGTCGTCATCGACGTCAGCTGAACCCCGTACGGGGCCGGAGCCACCCGCCCCCGTTCGGGATCTCGGTCTTCTAGAAAGCCTCGATGACCAGCGCCGAGCCCATGCCGCCGCCCGCGCACAGCGCGGCCACCCCGATGCCGCCGCCGCGGCGGTGCAGGTCGCCGAGCAGCGTGGTGACCATCCGGCCGCCGGTCGCCGCGACCGGGTGGCCGAGGCTGCAGCCGCTGCCGCTCACGTTGACGGCCGCCGGGTCGAGGCCGAGGATCCGGGTGCTCGCCACGGCGACCGACGCGAACGCCTCGTTGATCTCAAACAGCTGCACGTCGGCCAGCGCGACGCCCGCGCGGGACAGCGCCTTCGGGATCGCCTCGGTCGGCGCGAGCCCGGTGCGCACCGGGTCGACACCGACTGACGCCCAGCCCCGGACCACGCCCAGCGGCGTCAGCCCGTGCGCGGACGCGAAGTCGGCCGAGGTGAGGACGACAGCGGACGCCGCGTCGTTGATGCCGGAGGAGTTGCCCGCCGTGATGGAGAATCCCTCGATCTCCGGGTGCAGCACCTTCAGGCCGCTCAGCCGCTCGATCGAGGTGCTGCGCCGCGGGTGCTCGTCGGTGTCGAAGACGATCTCCGCGCCGGCCGCGGTGCGGACCTTGAGCGGCACGATCTCACCGGTGAAGCGGCCCTCGTCGATGGCCGCGATCGCCCGCTGGTGGGAGCGCAGCGCCCACGCGTCCATCTCCTCGCGCGAGATCCCGGCGAGCTGCGCGGTGTTCCAGCCCACCGTGATCGACATGTCATCGAACGGCGCCTCGGGAGTGCCCGGGTGCGACTGCGGCATCCAGCGGTCCTGCCAGTCCTGGGTGCCGGGGATCCGCGCGCGCATCGCGGGCGCGGTCGACACCGACTCGGCGCCGCCGGCGATCACCGCGCGGTCCATTCCCGCCATGATCCCGGAGGCGGCGGCCTGGATCGCCGACAGGCTCGAGGCGCACTGCCGCTGGGCCGCCAGTCCGGGCACCGACAGCAGGCCCGCCCTGATCGCGGCATGCCTGGCGATGTTGCCACCGCCCTGCATGACCTCGCCAAAGATGACGTCGTCGAACGCGGCCGGGTCAACCCCGGACCGCTGGACGGCCTCGGCGATCACCGCTTCGGCGAGCTCGATCGCGGGGGTTTCCGTCAGGCTTCCCTTGAAGGACGTGCCGATGGCGGTGCGGCAGGCGGCGACGATGACGGCTTCGGGCACGGCTGGCTCCCAGTGAAACGCAGGCGGCGACCGCGGTCGGGACCGCCTTGAGCGATAATGAGTTAAATTATATAGTAATAAGATGCCGCATTCCTACCTACCAGGTCCGCCGCCCGCGCTCAGCCAGCCGTCCATCCTGGACCTGCTTGACCTTGAGCAGGTCGAGGAGAACCTGTTCCGGTCGTGCGTGGTCGTGGAGCGGCCGTGGGCGCTGTACGGCGGGCAGGTCGCCGCGCAGGCGCTGTACGCCGCCGGGAGCACCGTCCCCGCGGGCCGGCTGCCCCATTCACTGCACGGCTATTTCCTGCGCAGCGGCAGCGCGGCGAGGCCGACCGTCTTCGAGGTGTACCGGGACAGGGACGGGCAGTCGTTCTCCGCCCGGCGCGTGGTGGCCATCCAGGGCGGCAAGGTCATCTTCAACATGTCGGCGTCGTTCGCCAGCCCCCGGGCTGGCGCCGAGCACGACGCCGGCCCGATGCCCGGCGTGCCGGCCGCGGACGCTATGCCGACGGTCGAACACCCGTATCACGTATCCATGGAGACCCGTCCGGCCAGCGCGGATCAACTTGACTGGCGCGTGCCCACCCGGTTCTGGTGCCGCTCCGCGGTGAAGCTGCCAGACGACGACCTGGTGCACGCCTGCGTCATCACGTACATGTCTGACCTGTCCACCGGCCTGATCCCGCTCGAGAGCGGCGATACCGAGACCGGCCCCAGCCTGGACCACGCCGTCTGGTTCCACCGGCGCCCGCGGCTGGACGACTGGGTCCTGGTCGACCTCATGGCGCAGACGGTGGCAGGCGGGCGTGGCTGGTACACCGGCGCCTTCTACAGCTCGGACGGCGCCCGCCTCGCCAGCATCGCGCAGGAGGCCCTCTTCGGCACGCATAACCGCGCTCAGGGATGAGCTGAGGAAAGGAGCGAAGCGATGCTGCTGCATGGCCTTGACCTTGAGCTGACCGGCTGGTTCCAGGTGGCGTGGTCGGGGGATATCGGCCCTGAGCAGGTCGTGCCGCTGCGCTACTTCGGCCGCGACCTCGTCGCCTACCGGGGCCGGGACGGCGTTGCCCGGGTGCACGACCGGCACTGCCGGCACCTCGGCGCGAGCCTGGCGCACGGCGGGCGCGTCGTCGACGACGGCATCCAGTGCCCGTTCCACGGCTGGGTCTGGGCTCCGGACGGGCACAACGTGTCCATCCCGTACCAGGACCGCCCCAACCGGGCCCGCCGGCTGGGCACCTGGCCGGTGACCGAGCGCAACGAGTCGGTGTACGTGTGGTTCGACCGCGCCGGGCGCGATCCGCTGTGGGACGTGCCCGACGCGCTGCACGGCACCGCGCAGGCCGCGGAGCGCGACTTCCACCCGGCCTGGCCCGACGGCCGCCAGCACTGCCGCGACCTGCGGATCCATCCCCAGATGGTGGTGGAGAACGCGGTCGACCCGCACCACTTCCGGTTCGTGCACCACACGACGGTCACGCCGGTCATCCTCGAAGAGCTGGTGGAGGGACCGCAGTGGCGGGCGCGAATCGGTTTCGGCCGGGGCTGGCGGGACCACGCCCGTGACGCGAGCGGCGCCCTGCGGACCGACACCCGCAACACCATCGACATCCTGTGGTCCGGCATGGGCGTCAGCGTCAACGTGGAGCACATGGCCGAGGGCGTCCGGGTCATTACCATCAACATCACGCCCGTCGAGGACGGCAAGACCGAGATCTTCGCCACCTACTGGATCGACCGGGCCGCGGGCGACCTCGACGACGGCAGCTACCAGCGCCGGCTTGCCGAGGCCAAGCTCGCGCTGCCCGACGACATCGCTATCTGGAATCACCAGATCTTCCTCGACCCGCCCGTGCTCGCCACCGAGGAGGGCAGCGGCTTCCGCCGGATCCGCCGGTGGGCCCGGCAGTTCTACCCAGGCGACAGCACAGGCAACGCGCCCACCGGAACCGAAGACACCCGGTCGCCGGCCGTCACGAAACTCGAAACCGATGCTTCCTGATGGTGCGGAGGGATAGACCGCTGACCGAAGCTGAGGAAAGGGCCAGGAACAAAGCCGTCGTCACCCAGTTCTTCGAGCGGATGAACGCGGGCGACCTCGACGGCTCATTCGGCCTGCTCGCCGACGACTGCACCTGGTTCAGCCTCTCGAGCCGAAGGTTCTCGGGGAAAGAACAGATGCGAGCGATGATCGCGCACGTCAACGAGACGGTTGTGCGCGCCCCG
>DASYAD010000214.1:0-2122 GCA_036501515.1 Trebonia sp.
CGTTCACGATCGTGTCGTTTTGTCGGACCTTCATCGGTCCTTCATCGGCCCTGGTGGTACCTGACAGCTAGCACGCGGAGATACGCTCGGTGACTGTGCACAGCGGTGAGAACGGCGTAACGCCGCCCGGGGCGTCCGGGGTGCCTGGAGCGCCGGACCCGCGGCGGCGCGTCCGGCGGCGAGACCGGCACGGGCGGGGACTGCGCGGGCGCCTCGTGCCGCCGGGAGTGCCGCTGTACCGGACGCGGGCGCAGCAGTTCGACGACATGGTGCTCGACGCGGTAGCGCGGCTCGAGCCGCGCTGGGAGGCCGAGCTCGCCCACGTCGAGTTCGCTGTGCAGGAGGTCCCGGAGGCCGAGGAGCTGGCCGACGACAGCAGCCCGCTGCCGCTCGCGCGGGTCGTGCCGGGCTCGGCCGACCCGCGGAACCCTGGCCGTCCCGCCACGCCCGCGCGCATCGTCGTGTACCGCCGCCCCCTGATGGCCAGGGCCGAGGACGACGACGAGCTCAGCGACCTGGTCTTCGGCGTGGTGGTCGAGGAGTTCGCCAGCGTGCTCGGCCTCGACCCGGAGACGATCGACCCCGGCTACCGCGAAGGCTTCGACTGAGGGTAACCCTGGCTAGGGAAGGACTGCCGTGTAGGCGTTCTGGACCGGCGGCAGTGAGATCACGGTGAGCGCGTTCTGCACCGGCAGCAGAGACGTGATCGGAGCGGACAGCCCGCCGGTGCCCGAGGTCACCACCCGCGCGGCATAGAGCGGTCCCGACCCGGCCGCGGGCGTGATGACGATCGCGAACGACTGCCGGCTGTTTTGCGGCCGCGGCACGGCGACCGCCGTGGTGTGGCCGGCCCGCACCGACACGACCTGCTGGCCGCCAGCCGACGGTGCACCGGAGCCCGCGGCGCCAATGACAGAGACGTTAGCCTTGGCGGCGCCGGCCGGGGCGGTGAGCACCAAGCCGACCGTGAGCCCCCGGGTGGCCGGGTTGCCCGCCACGACGCCCTGCTCCGTGATGGGCGGGACGGCGGCGGTGAACGAGCCCATGCCCTGTCCCGGCACCAGGACTGCCGCGACGATCGGCACGGTCGAGGTCAGCAGCAGGCCCGCCGCCGACGCGCCAAGGGAGCTGAGCACGAACGATGAGGTCGCGCTCGAGGGCGCGTCCACGGGGGTCGTGCCGAACTGGGTGAACTTCCCCTGGGCGGTGAAGGCCACCACCTTGAGCCGCGCGTCGCTGGCGCCCGGCACCGTCACGAAAAGCCGCGCCGAGCTGCTGGCCACGGTTAGTCCGGGTATCACCAGGCTGGTCGCTGGGGCCGCCGCCTGCGGCAGCCAGGCGCCGCCGGAGGCGCCGCTCTCCCAGACCGAGGCCGCCACCTGGCCCGAGCTGGTCTGCACGTGCAGCGCCAGCGCGGCGGAGCCTTGCACGAACGGCGCGATGCGCTGGGTCACGACCTGGTGCGGGGCGACCGTGATGGCGGTTGTGAGCCCGGTCTGCAGGCCGGCGTCGGTGAGCAGGGTGACGTTGGCGCTGGCCGCGAGGTCACCGGTGTTCATCAGGTAAAGCGTGATCCCGGACGCGCCGGTGCCGGCTCCGTTGCCGATGAACCACATGTCCGAGCTCGGGTGGGTGCAGCTGACCACGCCCATGCCCGCGGCGTCCGCCTGCTCCGCCTCGAAGCCCTCCGCCATCTGGCCGGTCGCCGCGACCGCGGTGCCGCTCTGCCCGGAGGTTCCCGTCGCCGCGGGCGCCGTGACGGTCGTCAGCGTGTTGACCGCCGACACGGTGACCGGTTGCTGCGCGGACCCGCCCGGCGTAGCCGAGACGGGGCTCAGCGTCGCTGAGCCCGTGCCGGTGAACCCGGCCTTAGCGGCCGCCGTTGCCGCCGGGCGTGACGGCAGCGCGATCATCGCGATGTGGGCCGCGCCGCTGTTCGGGGCGGGCGGCGGGCAGGATCTGGTGACCGACGTCACGGCGGCCATCTGCGGGGCCGGCTGCGCGGCGGCTTGCGGGCTGCGCGGCCCGGTGCGCCACGCCACCGCGTACACCACGGCCAGCACCAGCAGCACGGCGCCGAAGAGTCCGAACCGGCGGATCACGAGCCTCCGTCCGAACCCCG
>DASYAD010000215.1:0-2776 GCA_036501515.1 Trebonia sp.
GGGTCGACGCCGAACCTGGAGAAGTCGTCCGCCCAGGATCCCCAGCCGATGCCGAGCTCGAACCGGCCGCCTGACGCGTGGTCAAGCGACACGGCCTGGCGGGCCAGGACCGCCGGGTGGTGGAACGCGTCGCACAGCACCAGTGAGCCGACCGTGATGTGCCCGGTATGCGCCGCCAGCCAGGTGCACGTGACCATCGCCTCGTACATCGAATGCTGCTCCGCCCCGGGGGGAGCAAGGTGGTCCATGCCCGCGATCCCGGCGAACCCGGCGGACTCCGCTGCCTGGGCCGACGCGACGAGACGGTCGAACGACATCCGCATCTGCGGCAGGTAAAGGTGGAACTGCACGGATTCAGTCGCTGGCCGGCAGGGGCTTGGCCTCCTTGAGCACGAGCGGTGTCCCGTCGACGCTCAGGCCGTACTTGCCAGGCTTGGTGACGAGCAGTTCGATCGCCGCGTCCCCGCCGAGTGTGTACCGCTTGCCGAGTTGCGTCCCTTCGGCGGGATCCTCCGCCGCCGCGAGCCCGGGCTCGGGCTCGGCGGCGACGTCGATCATCGGCTGGCCGCCGCACGCCACCTCGATGTCGTCGGCCGGCGACCGCACGACGATGATTTCCGTGGCGTCAACCTGGCTGCGCAGCCGCGTTCCCGGCTTGACCTTCACGCTCGCGCTCCTCTCTGCACACATCCCTGAGCTGGCCTGCGCGTCGGCTGCTGGGGACACGGAATCACGGCTCAAGCTCCAGGGCCTCGTTGGGGCAGCAGGATACCGCCCACTCCGCCTCGCTCAGCCGGCCGTCGGGCACGACGGCGACCTGGATCTCGACCTGGCCGTCGTCGGCCACGCGGAAGATGTCCGGCGCGACCGACTCGCACATGGCCTGACCGGTGCACCGGCTCCTGTCGACTATGACCCGCATGGCCCGCCGTCCCTCAGCTGCCGAGGCGCAGTCCGGGCGCCCGGGTGCCGAAGATGTCGGTGGCCATCACCTGGCCGAGCTTAGTCGCGTCCCAGCGCTTGCCGCCGCTGGAGACGGTGACCTTCCTCGTCCAGCCCTGCATCAGCGAGATGTCCTCCCCGATCGCGCGGATCACCTGGCCGGTGACATACCCGGCCTGCTCACTCGCCAGCCACGCGACCACCGGGGAAGCGAGCGACGGGTCCTTGGGGTCGAACTCGCCCTCTGGGCGCTCGTCGGGCTCGGGCACGCTCTCGGTGCCGGAGATCGTGCCTGAGAGCCTGGTGATGCCGCCGGGGCTGATCGCGTTCACGGTCACCCCGATGGACCCGAGCTCAAGGCTGAGGGTCTGAGTAAGGCCGACGATCGCCGCCTTGGCCGGGCCGTAGTTGGTCTGCCCGAAGTTGCCGAGCAGCCCCGCGCCCGACGTGGTGTTGATGATGCGGCCGTAGACCGAGCCGCCGTCGCTCTTGGCGATCGCCCGCCACCGCTTCGCCACCGCGCGAGACACCAGCCAGCTGCCCCGCACGTGCACCCGGATGACCAGGTCGAAGTCGGCCGCAGGCATGTTCCAGATGGCCCGGTCGCGGACGATGCCCGCATTGTTCACCACGATGTCAAGGTGGCCGAACTCATCGAACGCCTTGGCCACCATGGCCTCGACCTGGGCCTCGTCGCCGACGTCGCCGTAGTCGGCGATCGCCTTGCCGCCCCGGCCCTCGATGATGCCCACGACCACGTCGGCGTCCCGGCCGCTGCCCTCCCCGGACACCGACGACCCCAGGTCGTTCACCACGACGGTCGCGCCGTGGGAGGCCAGTTCGAGTGCGTGTGCCCGGCCGATCCCGTGGCCGGCACCGGTCACAAGGGCGACTTTGCCTTCAAGCAGGGAACTCATGGAACCTCTCTCTATGCTCTACGCCAGCGTTAGAACCCGCGGAATTCCGGCGGCCTGCGCTCAATGAACGAGCGGACGCCCTCACGCGAGTCTTCGGCGGCGGACTGGATTTCCTGCGCCATCGCCTCGGCGAGGAAGGCCGCGGCGCGGTCTCCGTCCGGGGAGGCGTTGAGCAGCCGCTTGGTGAGGCTGATCGCGGTGGTGGGCGCGGCGGCGAGGCGGCGGGCGAACTCGTCCGCCGCCGCGTCGAGTTCCGCCGCGGGCACGACCCGGTTGACCAGGCCGAGCGCCAGCGCCTCGGCCGCGGGGAGCTTGTCGCCGAAGAACGCGAGCTCCTTGGCCTTCTGCATGCCGATCCGGCGCGGCAGCAGGTACGCGCCGCCGCCGTCGACGACCAGGCCGCGCCGCACGAACACCTCGACGAAGGAGGCGTCCTCGGCGGCTACGACGAGGTCGGCGGCAAGTGCCAGGTGCGCGCCGATGCCCGCGGCGGCGCCGTTCACGACCGCGATCACGGGCTTGCCGCAGTCGAGCACGGCCGCGACGAGCCGCTGCGCGCCGTTCATGATCTTGCGCATGCTGTCCGTGGCGCGCTTGGCGTCACCGGACGTGGAGCGCGCGATGCCGGTGACGTCCGCGCCTGAGCAGAAGTGCCTGCCGTTGGCGGAGATCACCACGACCCGGACAGCGTGGTCCTCGTCGGCCTCGTTGAGCAGCTCGATGAGGCGGTCCCTGTCCACGGGACGCAGCGCGTTCGCCGCTTCCGGCCGGTTCAGCGTGATCCGGCGGATGCCGTCGCCGTCGCCGTGCAGGACGGCGGCCTCGACCGCGGACTCGACGCTCATGAGACCTCCTCGCTGGCGCTCGTCGGCCGCATTCGCGGACGCACTGTACTTACCGATTCGCTCGCAAGCTCG
>DASYAD010000216.1:0-2849 GCA_036501515.1 Trebonia sp.
CGCGATCTCGAAGAGCGTGTAGTTCGAGATGTTCTGGTTCGGCTGGCCGAGGCCGGCCGCCGTGTAGGCGGTGGCGAGCTCGCTGCAGGTCTTACCGTCGAGCGAGGAGTGCCAGGGCAGCTCGGGCACCCACCACGCGTCAGTGGCGATGTTGTAGACCTTGGAGCCCATGGCGTAGGCGTCGGTCGGGAACAGCAGCACCTTGGCGACGGTGGCCAGCTTGGGCTTGAAGCCCTGCTGGAGTGCCTGGGTCCACATGGTGGCGAAGTCGGGCGGGAGGGGGACGTTGGTGAAGAAGTCGTCGCCGTGGTTCTTGAACTGGCTGATCATCGACGTGTAGTTGGTCAGACCGTCCGGGTAGGCCGTCGACAGGTCGAGCGTGTACCCCTCGGGCTTGAGCACCGCGGGGAACACGGCGCGGAACGCGTTGCCGTCGGCGTCGTTCGGGAAGGTGGCCGCGACCTTGTGGTTGTTGCCGTACTTCTCCCCGATCCTGGTCCACATCGGCGCGAAGGCCAGCGCCAGGTGCTCGGCGCCGAGGAAGTACATGACCGTGTACTTGGGCTTCAGCGTCGGCTTCTGCGGGTTGCCGCCGAGGTTGATGTACCAGGACTCCCACGGGATGTTGGAGCAGATCAGCGGGGTGCCCAGGGTCTCCGCCTCGGACGCGACGGCGTTGACAGTCTCGGGCGTGGAGGAGGCGAACAGCAGGTCGCAGTTATCCTGCTGGATGGCCTGCTTGGCCAGCGAGCCGGCCCGGGTGACGCTCGACTGGGTGTCGTACGACTTGATGGTGACCGAGTAGGTCGTGCCGCCGGCCTTGATCCCGTTCTTGAACTGCGAGGTCGCCATGACCTGCTGCAGCACGAAGTTGTCGGGGTAGCCGAAGCCGGCCAGCGAGCCGGTCAGCGGGTGGATCCAGCCGATGGTGATCTCTTTGCCCGTGCTCGCGCCCGAGGAACTCGACCCGGGGCTGGCGGAGGACGAGGTGGAGGAGGCGGCGCCCTGGATGCCTGAGCTGCACGCCTCGAGGAGCGCGCCGCCGCCGACGACGGCCGCGCCAGCGCCAGCCGCGCGGAACAAGGTCCGCCGGGAAACGCCATTGTCTGTCACTATGTGAACCTCTCAGTCGGATATCGGCAGGGGGGTGGGTGCCATGCCGGTGTTGCGATGAGTTAAGCGGTTTTGCGTGTGCCCCGTGAGGAGCATGTTCCGAGTCTGGGATCCAAAGTCCAGATGTCAAGACGGCGTTCTAATATTTGGAACATGCAACATGACGATTCCGTCGCTTCGTCGCAGTCACTCGAACGCGGGCTGGCCATCCTCGGCGCGTTCACCCCTGACCGCCCGCTGCTCGGGATCAGCGAGCTGGCCCAGCAACTCGGACTGACCCGCAGCACCACGCACCGCTACGTCGCGACCCTCGCCCGGCTTGGCTACCTCGACCAGGACGAGCAGACCCGCAGGTACCGGCTCGGCCTGCGCGTCCTCGACCTGGGGTTCGCCGTGCTCGGCTCGTTCGAGCTGAGCGAGATCGCCGCCCCGCACCTGCAGCGGCTGACCGCGAGCACCGGCCACACCTCGAACCTCGCCATACGCGACGACACCGACGTGATCCTCATCGACCGCGTCCGCGGGCGGCCGGGGCGCTACCACCACCTCGAGTTCAGCCTGCACGTGGGATCGCGGATCCCGTCTTACTGCAGCGCCAACGGCAAGGCGCTGCTGGCGTTCCTCCCGCAGCCGGACCTCGACGAGTTGCTTGACCGCATCGAGCTCGTCCCCCGCGGCCCGCGCACCCTGGGGAGCCAGGCCGCCCTCGCGGCAGAACTCAGTCAGGTGCGGCGCACCGGCGTCGCAGTCAGCGACGAAGAGCTTGAGACCGGCCTGCGGTCGATCGCGGTGCCCGTCAGGTCGCGCGGCGGGGACGTCGTCGCGGCCATCAACCTGGTCATCTTGTGGTCGCCGGCGCCGACGGCCGAGCTGGTCGACCAGTTCGGGCCGGCCCTGCAGACAACCGCGCGGCAGATCTCCTCACTGGTGATCTGACGCGCGGCCGGCCGATGAACCCGCTCAGGCCCGGTTGCCCGCCGCCTCCTCCGCGGCGGCGTTCGGGTCCGACGCGTCGCCCCAGGTCCCGGCGGCCCTGACCACCTCCGGCCGGGTGAACTTGATGACCAGGTACCAGGCCAGGCCGACCGCGGCCCAGACGATGAACACGTACGGCAGCGCGGCGTAGCTGCCGCTCAGGGCCGGGAAGATGTCGTTCGGTATCGCCGTCGGTATCCAGTTGACGTAGAACACGAACAGCATCGTGACCGCGCCGAGGAGGCCGACGCCCCAGGCGAACGGCTTGTTCTCGCCGATCTTGCGCAGGTAGATCGGCACCGCCAAGGCGACCAGGGCATAGGCGAGCATGAAGCCGTAGGTCGCGAGCGTGCCTTCCTCGCTGCTGAGCACCGCGTCGTTCGAGCCCGCGAGGATGTAGGCGGCCGGGATCACGGTCATCGGGACCGCCACCGCCCAGATGGCCACGGACGGCGCGTGGGTGCGCTTCGAGGTGTGCATGAACGCCTTCGGCAGCAGCCCGTCATGCCCGAAGGACAGCAGCATCCGCGAGCCCGCGGTGAGGCAGGCGAGCGCGCAGGCGAACATCGAGCAGGTGATGCCGATCGCGATGAAGTGACCGAGCTCGCCCAGCCCGACCACGGAGGCGAGCTCGGGGAGCGGTGCGCTCGCCTTGGCGAAGGCCGCGTCGCCGAACCCGTAGATCTGCGCGTAGACCACGATCAGGTAGAACACGCCGATGATGCCGCAGGACCAGAGGATCGCGCGGGGCACGCTCTTAG
>DASYAD010000217.1:0-14196 GCA_036501515.1 Trebonia sp.
CGCCACCGTCATGCCGTCCGGGCTGAGCGCCACCGCCTGCTCGATCAGGGCCCGCCCCGCGTCCGGGGTAAGGTCCCTGGGCGCGTTATCCACGCCATCGGACTTCCCGCCGGCCGGGCTGCGCTCGACTTCGCCGCAATCGCCTTCACCGGCCACCACCGTCGCGAAGATCCGCAGGTCGTCAGGCCCGAGGTCACGATCCCAGTGACGCACCGGCAGGGTTTCGTGCAAGATCGCGGTGACCCCGGCGTCCTTCCTGGCCTGGCGCCGCCGCTCGTCCTCGGCGGCGGCTCCGGGCAGCGCGGGCGCGGTCACGATCACCGCGGGCGCGTGCGCCGCCGTCTCGATGCCGGCGATGCCGCCGGGCAGAGTGGCCTCAAGCATCGCCTCGCCGCCGCCGGCCGGCAGTAGCCAGAGCGCCGTCTCGTCGCCGTCGCCCTGACCGTTGCCTGGGCCGTTCGCATGGTCGGGATCGGGACGCTCGGAGGTGAACAGCAGCGTGCCGTCGGGCAGGAACCGCGGGTTTCCCTCGCCATTAGCCGACCTGGTCAGCTTGCGCGGCGGGCCGCCGGCGGTGTCGATCCGCCAGATGCTGGTGACGTACTTCTTCTTGTCCGGGCTCAGTGACTGGACGGTGGCCGCAAGCCAGCTTCCGTCCGGTGCCAGCCGCAAGCCGGTCACGCGCGGGATGGCGATGTAGTCGTTCAGGTGGTGGAACGGAGTGGCCCCGGCATCCGGGCCTTCCGCCGCGCCTTCCTGCGCGTCCGCGGTCACCTGACCGCCCTCACCTGGCGTCGGTGATCATGACCGTGCCGACCGTGGTGTTGGTCGCCTCGTCGATGAGGATCAGGCCGCCGGTCAGCCGGTTGCGCGAGTACGGGTCGACGAACAGCGGCTGGGTCACCCGCATCCTGATCCGGCCGATCTCGTTCAGCCCGAGTTGCGTGGCGGACTCGTCCCTGTGCAGCGTGTTCACGTCGACCCTGTAGAGCAGCTCGCCGACGATGCCCTTGACGGTCCGCGTGGTGTGCTTGACGACCAGCCGCGACCGCGGGGCGAGCGGCCGTTCCGCGCTCATCCAGCAGACCAGGCCCTCGATGTCCTGCACCGCCTTGGGCCGGTTATTCGGGCGGCAGATCATGTCACCGCGGGAGATGTCCACCTCGTCGTCGAGCAGCAGGGTGACCGACATGGGCGGGAACGCCTCCTGCACCTCGGTGCCCGCCAGCTCGATGCGGCTGATCCGGGTGCTGAACCCGGACGGCAGGTGCACCACCTCGTCGCCCGCCTTGAGCACGCCGCCTGCCACCTGGCCCGCGTAGCCGCGGTAGTCGTGCAGTTCTGGGTCACTACTCGCGTGCGGACGTATCACGTACTGGACGGGGAACCGCACGTCGATGAGGTTCCGGTCGGAGGCGATGTGCACGTGCTCCAGGTGGTGCAGCAGCGACGGGCCGTCGTACCAGGGCATGTTGCCGGACCGCTCGACGACGTTGTCGCCGTTCAGCGCGGAGATCGGGATGAACGTGAGGTCCTGGATCTCCAGCTTGGTCGCGAACTTCGAGAACTCGTCGCAGATGCTGTCGAAGACGGCCTGGTCGTAGCCGACCAGGTCCATCTTGTTCACGGCGAGCACCAGGTGCGGCACCCGGAGCAGCGTGGTCAGAAAGGCGTGCCGCCGCGACTGCTCGTTCAGCCCGTTCCGCGCGTCCACCAAGATGATGGCGAGGTCGGCGGTGGAGGCGCCGGTCACCATGTTCCTGGTGTACTGGATGTGCCCGGGCGTGTCGGCGATGATGAACTTCCGCCGCGGCGTCGCGAAGTAGCGGTAGGCGACGTCGATCGTGATGCCCTGCTCACGCTCGGCCCGCAGGCCGTCGGTGAGCAGCGCCAGGTTCGTGGTCTCCTCGCCCCGGTCCCGCGAGGTGCGCTCCACGGCCGCGAGCTGGTCCTCGAAGATCGCCTTGGAGTCGAACAGCAGGCGCCCGATCAGCGTCGACTTGCCGTCGTCAACCGAGCCGGCGGTAGCGAACCGCAAGATGTCCATTTAGAAATAGCCTTCCCGCTTGCGGTCTTCCATCGCGGCCTCGCTCGCCCGGTCGTCGGCCCGCGTCGCGCCCCGCTCGGTCACCCGGGTGGCGGCGACCTCGTCGATGACCTCGCTGACGGTGACCGCCGTGGACAGCACCGCGCCGGTGATCGTCATGTCGCCGACCGTCCGGTACCTGACGGTGGCGACCCGCGACTCCTCGCCGTCGGCCTGCGTCAGGTACTCGTTCACGGCGAGCAGGATGCCGTCCCGCTCGAAGACCTCGCGCTCGTGGGCGTAGTAAATCGACGGGATCTCCAGGTTCTCCCGCTCGATGTACGCCCAGACGTCGAGCTCGGTCCAGTTCGACAGCGGGAAGACCCGGATGTGCTCACCGCGCCTGATCCGGGTGTTGTACAGGTTCCACAGCTCGGGGCGCTGGTTCTTCGGGTCCCACTGGCCGAACTCGTCACGGAACGAGAAGACCCGTTCCTTGGCCCTGGCCTTCTCCTCGTCCCGCCGTGCCCCGCCGAAGAGCGCGTCGAAGCGGTGCTCCTCGATGGCATCGAGCAGCGTGACCGTCTGCAGCCGGTTCCTGCTCGTCCAGCGGCCGGTCTCTTCCACCGCCCGGCCCTGGTCGATGCTGTCCTGCACGCTGGCCACGATCAGCCGGACGTTCAGCTCCGCCGCGCGCCTGTCGCGGAACTCAAGCACCTCGGGGAAGTTGTGCCCGGTGTCGATGTGCATGACAGGGAACGGGATAGGAGCCGGGCTGAACGCCTTGGCCGCCAGCGCCAACACCACGATCGAGTCCTTGCCGCCAGAGAACAGCAGCGCGGGTCGCTCGAACTCGGCCGCGACCTCACGCATAACGTGAAGCGACTCGGCCTCGAGTACGTCGAGCTGGGACAGCAGGTAATCAGATCGCATGCGTCGCTTCCCTGATGGCGTTAAGCAGCAGGCTGGAAATTGCCGGCCGGCATACCAGGATATCCGGCAGCAGGGGGTTGTCCTGGTTGTACTCGACCGGGCTGCCGTCGATGCGGCTCACGTGCAGGCCCCAGGCCCTGGCCACGGCGACCGGGGCGGCGGTGTCCCATTCGTAGAAACCGCCGGAGTGCAGGTAGGCATCGTTCTCGCCGGTGATGACGGTGGCCGCCTTGGCGCCCGCGCTCCCGCACGGCACCAGCTCGGCCCCGATGAGCGCGCCGACGTCCTTGACCAGCTGGCTGGCCCGGCTGCGGCTGACCACCAGGCGAAGCTGGCGGTCCGCGGTTTCCTGGTCGGCGGCGGCCGCCCCCGACGCTTCGCCTGGCCTGGCCGGCGGGTTCGCGGTCGAGAGCACCCGGCCTTGGGCGGGGAGGGCGACCGCGCCGGCCACCAGGTCGCCTTCTTGCCCTGCGCCGCTGGCGGCGGCGCGCGACCACAAGGCCACGTGGACCGCCCAGTCGGTCCGGCCGGCGTCGCCGAACTCCCTGGTACCGTCCAGCGGGTCGACGATCCAGACCCGGTCGGCGGCCAGCCTGGCCTTGTCGTCGGTGCCCTCTTCCGAGAGCACCGCGTCGGCCGGCCGTTCCCTGGCCAGCTCGGCCATCAGGAACTCGTGCGACTGCCTGTCGCCGGCCTTCCGCAGCACATCCGGGTCTCCGCCGGCCGCCCGCAGGCTGAGCAGCAGCTGTCCCGCCCGCTCCGCGAGGTCGGCCGCCAGGGCATGGTCGTCAAGGGGGGCCAAGTGCTCTCCTCCGGAATGCGAAGCTCTCTGAACGAACCTGTTCGCACCAGGGTATGACGAGTTCCTTCGGGTTGCCTGAAGGAAGCCTCCAAGCCACTCGGACGGTACCTGCGCGGTTACCCAGGACCCGGGTGGAACAGTTTCTGCCCCTCGACCAGGCCTTTGCTGATCAGCGCCTCGACGGCATCGGCGGCGCGGTCGACGGCGAACGGCAGTTCCTTGCGCTCGGCCGGGGCGAAATCCCTGAGCACGTAGTCGGCCGCATCCATGCGGCCAGGGGGGCGCCCGATTCCGAACCGCACCCGGTAATAGTCGCGGGTGCCCAGCGCGGCGCTGACGGAGCGCAGGCCGTTGTGCCCGTTGTCGCCGCCGCCGAGCTTCAGCCGGACCGCGTCGAACGGGACGTCAAGCTCGTCGTGGACAACCACCACCCGGTCAGGCCCGAGCTTGTAAAAGCCCGCGAGCGCGGCGACGGGACCGCCGGACAGGTTCATGTACGACTGCGGCCGCGCCAGCGTCACCGCCTGGCCCGCCAGCCGGCCTTCCGCGATGTCGTTGCGGCTGCGGTGCGACTTGAAGCGGGCGCCGATTCGCTCACCGAGCAGGGCGGCAACCATCGCCCCGGCGTTGTGGCGGGTACCCGCGTACTGCGGACCCGGGTTTCCGAGGCCCGCGATGATCCAGCGCTCGTCAGGCATGCGCGCAAAGCTCCCGTGCGTGCGGACGGGGCCCGGCTACGGCCTGGCCCCGTCCGGTCACAGGTCTTATTCGGCCGCTTCCTCGGCGGCCGGCGCCTCGGCGGCCGCGGGCTCAGTGCCCTCGGCGGCGGCCTCAGCACCCTCGCCGAGCTCGGCGTCGAACTGCGCCTGGCTCTGCTGGGCGGTCACGTGCAGGACCAGCGCCTCGGGGTCGGTCACCAGCGTGGTGCCTTCCGGCAGCTTGATGTCCTTGGCGTGGACGGCCGTGCCGACCTCCATGCCCTCGACGTCAACGTCCACGCCGTCGGGCAGGCGGGTCGCGTCGGCCTCAACCGAGATCTGCACCAGCTGCTGGTCGAGCATGCCGCCTGAGAACACGTCGCCGCTGACCCGGACCGGGATCTGGACGGTGACCTTCTCGCCGCTGCGGACCTCGATGAGGTCAACGTGCTCGACGTCGCCCTTGATGGCGTTGCGCTGCACGGCCTTCGGCAGCGCCAGCGCCGACTTGCCGACGCCCTCAATCCTGATCAGCACGTTGGGCGTCTTCAGGGCGATCATCAGCTCGTGGTCCGGCAGGGTGAAGTGCCGGTTCTCCGCGCCCTGGCCGTACATGACAGCGGGCACCCGACCCGCCCGGCGGGTACGGCGGGCCGCCCCTTTGCCGAACTCGGTTCGCGGCTCGGCTTCGATACGTACCTCAGGCACGGTCAGTCACTCCTCATTGGGTATTCGATGCGCCTGCGAAGTCTAGCCGGCCAACAGCGTGCGTGCGGCTGAGAGCGTTCCGCAGCCGCACGCACGCGGTCACGCGAAAGGCGTAGCCTCAGCCGGCCGTCTCCGGAGTAATCGTCGTCTCCGGAGTGATCGTCGTCTCCGGAGTGATCGTCGTCTCCGGCGTGAATTCACTCATTGTGGGTCCCGTCCCTTCTTGTACTCCAGCCCCAGATACCACATGCCCCGAGCGTCCGGGGACCGGGAAGATTTCCTTCTCGCGCAAGTGCGCGAATGTGAGCCTAGGGCGTCAGCGACCGAGTGTGCCGGCAATGTACGCAGCTGCCATAAATTGTCCGGCGCTACGCCTGGCCCGGCGGCGGCCCGCCCGGCGCGGCCGGCGCGGCCGCCAGTGCCGCGATCACGTCGGCCGCCTCGACTGTCTCGCCGAACTGCTCGAAGATGGCTAGCGCGGATGCCCAGGCCGCCCGCGCGGCGGCGACGTCGCCCGTTGCCGCGTGCACATAGCCAAGGTGCTTGACCGCCACCGCCTCGCCAACCAGGTCGCCCGACTCGCGGTGCGCGCTGACGGCTTCCTTGAGACAGAGCCGGGCATCGTCGACGCGGTGCAGGGCGAGGTACACGCGGCCGAGGTTGTGCAACGCGTGACCGAGGCCGTAGCCGCCGGTCTCCCGGTAGATATCGCACGACTCCGCATAGCACTCGGCGGCCGATTCCAGGTCACCGAGTCCGTAGTGGACTTCTCCCAGGTTGTTCACCGCGGCGGCGAGCAGCGGTGACGGGCCCGTCGGCCGCAGCAGGTTCACCGCGCCCCGCATCGCCGCGAGCGCGGCCGTCCCTGGTCCGTCCAGGTTGAGGTACGCCTCGCCGAGCGAGAGCGAGGTCTGCACTTCTCCCTGGGTATCGCCGAGTTCCTGCCGCAACGCCAGCGCTTGCTCAAGGTGCGCGAATGCCTCCCGGTCGCGCAGTTTCGCCAGCGCGAAGCCGAGCTGATTGAGCGCCCACGCCTCACCAAGGCGCTCACCGGCCGCGCCCGCCCGTTCCGCCGCGATGCGATGCGCCGTCACGCAGTCCACCCAGTTGCTGCGGCGGTTGAACACCGGGAACAGGGTGGGCGGCAGCCGCCAGGCGATCTCGTCCAGGCCGGCCGCAGCAGCCTGGCGGGTGGCCGCGACGACGTTCGCGTGCTCGCCGTCGTACCAGGCCAGGGCATCCTCCAGGCCGCCGAAGAGACCTGGCGAACGGCCGTCGGCGGCCGCTTCACGAGGCACCTGGTAGCGGCGGGGCGACACCGTGTTCGCGACCGCCTCGGCGGTGTCCAGGTACCACCGCAGCAGCCGGCGGACCGCATCAGCCCGTGCTGCCGGGGGTTCTTCGGCCTGTGCCCGCTCGGTCGCGTAGACCCTGAGCAGGTCGTGGAAGCGGTACCAGTCAAGGTCGGGCGACTCAAGCAGGTTGCCGTCGACCAGTGTCTCGAGCGCATCGGCGGTGTCCTGCCCGGACTCGCCGATCAGGGCCGCCGCGGCGGCCAGGCTGATCGACGATCCCTCCCACAGGCCGAGCAGGCGGAACGCGCGCCGCGGGTCGACGCCGTCCGGCCCGGCCTGGAGGCTGTCGTAGCTCACCCGGAAGCTAGCGCGAACCGCGAGATCGCCCGTCTTCAGCTCGTCGAGCCGGCGGTGCTGGTCGCGCAGGCGCTCCGCCAGCGCCGCGATCCGCCACTGCCGCCTGGCCGCCAGCCGGGCGGCGCAGATCCTGATGGCGAGCGGCAGCCCCGCGCAGGCGACGAGCACCTCGGCGGTGGCGTCGGGTTCCGCGGCGGCCCGTTCCTCCCCCACGATCCGGGTGAAGAGCGCCAGCGCCTCGGTGTCCTCGAGCACGTTGAGGTCGAGGAACCGCGTGCTGGCCAGGGCCGACATCCGGGACCTGGTGGTGACCAGGACGGCGCAGGACGAGCTGCCCGGCAGCAGCGGCCGGACCTGGGCGGCGTCCTTGGCGTTGTCGAGCAGGATGAGCATCCGCCGGCCGGTGAGCGCCGTACGGTACAGCGCCGCCCGCTCCTCGTCCCTGGCGGGGATCTTGTCCCCCTCGATGCCGAGGTCGCGCAGAAACCGGGCGAGCACTTCGCCAGGCGGGGAAGCCAGCGAGCTGGCCCCCAGCAGGTCAACGTAAAGCTGGCCGTCCGGGAACTGGGCGCTGACCTGGTGCGCGGCGTGCACGGCGAGCGTGGTCTTGCCAAGGCCCCCCGCCCCGTTCACCACCGCGATGCGGACCGCGCCCGGGTTGCTGGCCGCGTTGCCCGCGATCAGCAGCGCGCTCAGCGACTCAACGTGCGCGCCGCGGCCGGTGAAGTCGCCGATGTCGGCGGGCAGCTGCGCGGGCCGTAGCCCGCCGGGCACGCCGCCCCTGGCCTCTGCCGCCGCGTCAGGCAGCCGCGCCTCTTGGTCGGCGGGCTCGGCTGCCCCCGGCAGCGCCGACTCGTCGAGGGTGCCGATGGCAATGCTCCCCGGAGCCTCTGCCCCCGGTTCCCGCTGGCCCGCGTAGCCGGCCGCCGCGTCGCCTGCGGCGGGCGGCTGGCTTGCCTCGCTGTCCGGTCGCGCGGCGGTCACCATGCCCGGCGCCCCGGCGGACGCGTCCGGCGGCTTCCGCGCTCGCCGAGACCTGGCGGCCGGTGACGGGACGTCGGCGGCAAGCAGCTCCGCGTACAGCCGCTGCAGCTCGGCGCCGGGGTCGACGCCGAGTTCCTCGGAGATCACCTGACGCGCCTGCGCGTACACCTCAAGCGCTTGCGCGCGCCGCCCTGCCTCCTCAAGCGCCCGGACCAGCAGCGCCCACAGGTGCTCGCGCAGCGGGTGCACCGTCACCAGTCCGCGCAGCTCGGGTATCACCTGAGCCGCGCGGCCGCAGGCCAGATCGGCCTCGACCCGCAGCTCTGTCGTGGTGAGCCACTGCTCGGCGGTCCGGTCGGCGTGTGCGGCGATCAGCGGCGACGGCGGCACGTCGGCCAGCAGAGGTCCGCGCCAGAGCCCGAGGGCCCGGCCGAGCAGCTCAGCGGCGGGGGCCGGCTGGCCTGCGGCCAGCGCGCTGACGCCTTCGGCGGCGAGCCCCTCGAAGTGCCTGATGTCCAGGTCTTCCGGCGCGATGCGGAGCATGTAGCCGGGCGCGCGGTACACCAGCATCCGGCCCTCGGTATCGCCGATGACCTTCTTCAGCCGGTGCACGTAGATGCTGACCAGGTTGTTCGCCGTACCGGGGGGGCTGTCACCCCACAGCTCGTCGATCAGCGACTCGGTAGGGACAAGCTGTCCGTTGCGCAGCAGCAGGACCGCGAGCAGCGAGCGCCACTTGGCGGCGCTGATCGCCGTCCACCCGCCCGGGGACAGCACCTCAAGCGGCCCCAGGATACGGAAGCGCATCAGGCCCGCCCTTCCGAACGCACGTTTCCTCCGATTCAGGGAACCGCAAGTCCTTGCCGACCCCACTCAATCACGACTCAAGCGCACGGTAAATCGCGGATGGCATGAGGTGCCGCACATGCGGCGATTTAGCCGGCAATGCCCGATTGAGCGGGCGGACAGACTCGGCTCAATCGCCGCTTAATCGGCGCCTGCGACTCTCATGTCAGCGCCGGAACGCAGCGGGGGCCGCGGGGGCCGTGACACCACGGTCCCCGCGACGCATTAAGGCCAGCGGAGCCGACGGACGGGACCCAGGGGTGGTGGCCTCGGACGTCACAGAAGCCCCGTCCTGCCAAATCCGGGGAAATGGCAGGGCGGGGCCCTCTGGCCGTCGAATTCAGCTCTGGCCGTCGAACAGGCTGGTCACCGAGCCGTCGTTGAACACCTCGTTGATGGCCCGGGCGATCAACGGCGCGATCGACAGCACGGTCAGCTTGTCAATGCGCTTCTCCTGCGGGACCGGCAGCGTGTTGGTGACGACGACCTCGCTGATCCGCGAGTTCTTCAGCAGGTCGACGGCCGGCCCGGACAGCACGCCGTGCGTGGCCGCTACGATCACCCGCTCGGCCCCCTGCTCGAACAGCGCGTCCGCGGCCTTGACGATCGTCCCGCCGGTGTCGATCATGTCGTCGACCAGGATGCAGGTCCGTCCCTTGACGTGCCCGACCACCTCGTGGACCTTGACCTGGTTGGCCACGTCCGGGTCGCGCCGCTTGTGGATGATGGCGAGCGGCGTGCCCAGCCGGTCGGTCCAGCGCTCGCAGACCCGCACCCGGCCCGCGTCGGGCGCGACGACCGTCACGTTGCGCACGTTCAGCTTGCTCTCCAGGTAGCCCGCCAGGATCGGCAGCGCGAACAAGTGGTCAACCGGCCCGTCGAAGAATCCCTGGATCTGCGCCGTGTGCAGGTCGACCGACATCAGCCGGTCAGCGCCCGCGGTCGCGAACAGGTCCGCGACCAGCCGGGCGGAGATCGGCTCGCGGCCGCGGCTCTTCTTGTCCTGCCTGGCGTAGCCGAAGAACGGCATGACCACGGTGATCCGTTTGGCTGACGCACGCTTGAGCGCGTCGACCATGATCAGCTGCTCCATGATCCACCGGTTAATCGGCGCCGTGTGGCTCTGCAGCACGAAAGCGTCCGAGCCGCGGACAGACTCGAGGAACCTGACCATGATCTCGCCGTTGGCGAAGTCGTACAGCTTGGCCGGCGCCAGCTCAACCCCCATGCAGTCGGCGACCTCGGCGGCGAGCTCAGGGAAAGCTCGCCCGCCGACAAACATCATCTTCTTCTGGCTGGGCGCCGTCATCCCGCTCACCTAGTACTGCTCTCCTCAGGCCTGTTACGCCGGTTGATTACTTGGATCTATCAGAACGGGACCGTTGTGCAGCCTCGGCCGACCGCGACCCTTGCCGGTTGCGGAGGACCCACCCGTCCGAGTTGTGCTGGCGGCCCCGCGCTACCCCCAGGTCGCCTGGCGGCACGTCGTCGGTGATCGCGGACCCGGCCGCCGTGTAGGCGCCGTTGCCCACGCTCACCGGCGCCACCAGCACCGTGTTGCTGCCCACGAAGGCGTTCTCGCCGACCTCCGTGTGGTGCTTCGCCGCCCCGTCGTAGTTGGCGAAGATCGTGCCCGCGCCGATGTTCGACCCGGTGCCGATCGTCGCGTCGCCGACGTAAGTCAGGTGCGGAACCTTCGCCCCCGCGCCGACATGCGCCTTCTTGAGCTCTACATAGGTTCCGATGTGGGCGTCGGCGGCGATGCTGGCTCCTGGCCGCAGGTAGGCGAACGGCCCGACGGTGACCCGCGGGCCGATCTCCGCCTGGCGGCAGACCGCGTGCAGCAGCACCGCGTCCTCGCCCACGGTCGTGTCGGCCAGCAGGCAGCCAGGGCCGACCTTCGCCCCCGGGCCGATTACGGTGGCGCCCTCGAGCTGCGTCTGGGGCCCGATCTCGGCGTCCTGCCCGATCGTGACGGTGACGTCGATCCAGGTTGACGCGGGGTCGACGATCGTCACGCCGGCGCGCATCCAGTCCCGCAGAATGCGGTCGTTGAGTGCCCGCCGCACCTGCGCCAGCTGCACCCGGTCGTTAACCCCGGCGATCTCGCCCGCGTCAGCGGCGACCATGGTGCCCACCGGGTGGCCGTCGCGGCGCAAGATGTCCACCACGTCGGTGAGGTACTCCTGCTGCTGGTTGTTGTCGGTCGTGACGCGCTTGATCGCGTCGGCGAGCAGCTCGCCGTTGAAGGCGTAGCAGCCCGAGTTGTACTCGTCGATGGCACGCTCGCTCGGCGAGGCATCGCGTTCTTCCACGATGCGCAGGAAGGCGCCCGCGGTGTCCCGCACGATCCGCCCGTACCCGCTCGCGTCCCCGCGTGCGGTCAGCACCGTGACCGAGTTACCGCTCGCGTCGTGCTGCTCGACCAGCTGCCGCAGCGTCTCGCCGCGCAGCAGCGGCATGTCGCCGTAGCTGACAACCACAGTGCCGGGGATGGTGCCGGTCGACTCGATGACCATCCGCACGGCATGGCCGGTTCCCAGCTGCTGGTCCTGGATCACGACGGCCGTCTGCGGTGCGTCCTCGAGGGCCGCGGCGCCCACCTGCTCCCTGGCGTGCCCGACCACCACCACCAGCCGCTGCGGGCTCAGCTCGGCCGCCGCCGCCAGCGAGTGCCCGAGCAGCGACCGGCCGGACAGCGTGTGCAAGACCTTCGGCGTACGGGACTTCATCCTGGTTCCCTCGCCAGCGGCGAGGATCACAATTGCGGCCGGGGACGTTTCGCTCACGGGTAAACGCATCTCCTCGGTAGTCGCGCCGAACACCGACCGGTGCCTCGTCCCCGGAATCATGCCCTCCGGGCTGTCCCTCCGTACCCCCGATACCCTGCCCCGCGCGGGCAAGAGCCGCGGGCACCCAGAGAACCTGTTTACCCGCTTATCACCCGCAGGATACCTGCCCGTCGCAGCCGGGGGCAGGCGCACCCGGCATAAACCGCGGCCTCCCGGCACGGAGCCGCGGGCAGGGAGGAAACACGGAGAAGCCGGCCGCGGCAGCCGCGCTCCGGTGGACACCGCGAGGCGGCGCCCGCAGGACCCGCATCCAGCGCCGCGCGTGCGCCGCACCGAACGTGTCTTGGGGCGGGACGCCACCCGCTGGCGAAAATCCTAGCTAGTTATGCCCGCTTTGTCCGCTGCCTGAGGACGTGTCCTGCGCCACGTCATCGGGGATGACGAGCTCGCTCGGCTCGAACGACCCCTCGCCCGCCACCGCGGCCAGCTCGGAGCCGAGCGGCTCGGAACTCCCCGGCTTGGGCTGGCGGCCGGTCAGGGCGGAGGCGATGGCACCGACGACGCAGGCGGCGATCGCGAAACCGAAAGCGATGCCGAGGCCGCTGTGGAACGGGCCGGTGATCAGGTTCGGGAAGAACTGCCGTCCGGCCAGGTACGCGGCATGCGACGGGTCCAGCGTTGACAGGACCGGGCCGAGCAGCTGCTGTATCGGGTTGTAGCCGAGGAACGCCGCGAACAGCACGCCGATCGGCGGCAGGTGCGAGATCGTCGTCGCCGACGCGGCCGGCACGCCCTGCGCGGTCAGCCCCGCGAACATCGTGTGCGGGAGCGAGCTGGCGAGGCCCGTGACCATCAGCGAGAAGAAGATGCCGATGGACAGCACCGAGGCCGAGTTCATGAACGTGGCAATCATGCCGCCGGCCGCACCGCGGGCGTCGGCCGGGACCGCGTTCATCATCTCGGCCCGGTTCGGCGAGACGAACAGACCGCTGCCGAAACCGTTGAACGCGATGATGAGCGCGAACTGCCAGTAGTCGAAGTTCACCGGCAGGAAAGCCAGGATGAGGAAGGTGACGGCGGCCAGCAGGCACCCGCCGACAGTGAACCCCTTGGCGCCGAACCGGTCGGACAGGATGCCGGACAGGGGTGCCGACAGCAGGAACCCGATCGTCAGCGGGATCAGGTAGATGCCTGCCCACAGCGGTGTCTGGCTGTAGCTGTAGCCGTGCAGCGGCAGCCAGATCCCCTGGAGCCAGATGATCAGCATGAACTGCATCCCGCCCCGGCTCAGCGCGAGCGCCAGGTTGGCGATGTTGCCGAACGCGAACGGGCGCAGCTTGAATAGCGAGATACGGAACAGCGGCTCGGCCACGTGCATCTCGACGAACACGAAGACCACGAGCAGGATCGCGCCGCCGATCAGCGCCGTCAGCACGTAGGGGTTGGTCCAGCCCATCGCGCTTGTGCCGTAAGGCTGCAGGCCGTAGGTGATGCCGACCAGGATCGCGACGAGCCCGACCCCGAACAGGATGTTGCCCCACCAGTCCATCTTCGCGTGCTTGCGCACGCCGGTGTCGTGCAGCATGAAGTAGGCCCAGATCGTGCCGAAGGCGCCGATCGGAGCCGAGATGAGGAAGACCAGGTGCCAGTTGGTCGGCCCGAGCAGGCCGCCGAGGATCAGGCCGATGAACGAGCCGGCGATGGCGGCGATCGAGTTCAGCCCGAGCGCGGTCCCCCGCTTGTTGGCAGGGAAGGCGTCGGTGAGGATCGCGGTCGAGTTCGCGAACAGGAACGCGCCCCCGATGCCCTGCACGATTCGCCAGATGATCAGCCAGAGGGCGGCGGCGACGCCGTGCATCCAGGTGACGGTGAGGAAGATCGAGGCGACGCTGAACACGGCGAAACCCATGTTGTACATGCGCACCCGGCCGAACATGTCCCCCAGGCGGCCGAACGAGACCACGAGCACCGCGCTGACAACCATGAACCCCATGAACATCCACAGCAGATAGCTGGTGTTCCCCGCGCCAAGCGGGTCGAGGCCGATGCCGTGGAAGATGTCCGGCAGCGCGATCAGCACGATCGACTGGTTGATCGTCACCATCAGCACGCCGAGCGTGGTGTTGGACAGCGCGATCCACTTGTAATTCGGCCCGAGCACTCGAGCAGGCTTCTCGGGCACGCCTGCCACCTCGGATGAACCCGTCATGGACGGAAAAGCCCCCCACCTACGTCGGGAAGAGTCGGGAAGTTGCGGACAAGCTCAGAACTTGCTTGCCATCAACTAACAATAACTCACCGGAGCCAGCCTCCGCATACCGGCAGGAGTCCGTTCCCCTGTCCGGCAGGGACCGGCCCGACTTGGCCGAAAGGCCATCATTGACTCGAAAAATGTCAGACTCTCGAAGTAGCATTAGAATATGATAACTAAGCAAGATCATATTCCGGTGCGGGAGCAGGCGATCGCCCTTCGCCTGGCCGGCAAGTCCATCCGCGAGATCAAAGAGGCTCTGGGCCCGGTCAGCAACGAGAGGCTGACCGAGGCGCTGCGCAGGACTCCGCCGCCGGCCTGGACCCTCCGCCCGAAGGCGAAGGACGATCTCCGCGACCAGGCCCGCGAGTGCGGCCGGGGTGAGCCGGGACGATCTCATCCTGCGCGTCAGCATCCACGAGAATGCGGATGCTGAGGCGGCCCAGCGGTTCTGGCTGGAAGTTACCGGCACCCAGCCCGCGCAGTTCCGATCACCACAACTGA
>DASYAD010000218.1:0-1602 GCA_036501515.1 Trebonia sp.
CGGCGACCTGTCCGCGGCCAGCCGGACAGAGGTCGCGCTCGTCCGCGCGCTGCGGGAGGACGCGCAGGCACCAGTCAGGCTGCTCGTACTCGACGAGCCGACCGCCACGCTGCCCGTCAAGGAGGTGCGGCAGCTTCTCGACACGGTGCGCCGGGTCGCCGCGCAGGGCGTGGCGGTGCTGTACGTCAGCCACCGCCTGCGGGAAGCGTTCGACGTGGCGGACACCGTGACGGTGCTGCGCGACGGCCGGAAGGTGACGACCGAGCCCATCAGCGGGCTTAGCCACGACCAGGTCGTGACGCTGATCACCGGCCTGGGCGCCGGGGAAATCCGGGCGCACCCGACCGGCGGGGCGCCGGCCCGGGCGGCGGCCGAGCCGGTTCTGTCGGTCGCCGCGCTCCGCACGGGTCCGGTGCGGGACTTGTCGTTCACCGTCGGCGCCGGTGAGATCGTCGGCCTGGCGGGCATCACCGGCTCAGGCGGCGAGATCGTCCTTGGATCGGTATTCGGGGTCACCGCGCGCGGCGGCGGAAGCGTCGCGGCCGGCGGCCAGCGCCTGCCGCCGCTTCGCCCCGATCTCGCGATCCAGGCGGGCATTGCGCACCTGCCCGCCGACCGCAAGGCACTAAGCGGGATTATGGAACTGACCGCCACGGAGAACCTGACGCTGGTAAACCTCACGCCGTTCTGGCGCGGCGGCTGGCTGTGGCACCACCGCGAGACCGCCGAGATGAAGGAATGGACCGACCGGCTCGGCGTCCGGCCCCGTGCCGGAGCCATGCGGCCGCTGTCGACCTTCAGCGGCGGGAACCAGCAGAAGATCCTGTTCGCCAAGTGGCTCCGCTGCTCACCGAGGCTGCTGCTGCTCGATGAGCCGACGCAGGGAGTCGACGTGGCCGCGAAAGGCGAGATACACCGCCTCGTGCAGGCCGCCGCGGACCAGGGCACGGGGATCGCTGTCAGCTCAACGGATTTCGACGAGCTGGCAGCCATCTGCCACCGGGTTCTCATCCTGCACGAGGGGCGCCTCGTGGCCGAACTCGGGGAAGCGGACATCTCGCCCGCGAACATCACACGCTACGCGCTGGGCACTGCACTAGGGGTAGTCACATGAGGATCAAGTCACCCGGCCTCAGGTTCGGTCTTGACCGGTACAGCGGCCTCTACCTGGCGGCCCTGTTCATCCTGGTATTCGGCATCTGGACGCCGCACCTGTTCCTCAGCGCGGCCACCCTGCACATCGTGGCCGACGAACAGACCACGACCGTCATGCTTGGTATCGCGGTGCTCATCCCGCTGGTCAGCGGCACCTTCGACCTGTCGGTCGGGTCGGTCGTCAACCTGTCCGCCATCGAAGCCGCATGGCTGCAGAGCGCGCACCAGTGGAACATGATCGCCGCGATCGCGGTCGCCATAGGAAGCGCGCTCCTGATCGGCGTTATCAACGGCTTCCTTGTCGTTAAGGCCGGGGTCAACTCGTTCATCGCCACGCTCGGCACGGCGACGATCGTGACCGCCATCCAGGAGATCCTCACCGGCAACAGCCAGCCGCTCGCGCCGACCTCGTCGGCGTGGAGCAATATCGCCATTCTCCCGCTCGGC
>DASYAD010000219.1:0-30143 GCA_036501515.1 Trebonia sp.
CATTCCATCGTCCGGCCGCCGCGGGACTTCGCCCCTGGGTTCTCCGGGTGATAGTCGGGAAAGCCGGCGATCGAGAAGAACCTCACCGGCGTGTTGGCCTCGAGCCACCGCACCACCTCGGGGCCGCGGTCGACGAAGGTCTCGGCCGCACGAGAATCGATCATGCCGTTGGACAGAGATGTCAGATAAGTCAGCGCGTCCGCCCGGCTGTCGGTGGCGTCGACCGCGGCCATGTGCGGGTTGCCTGGAATCCAGGCCATGCCGCCCGACCAGGCCGCCGTCCCGCCGATCTTGTCGGCTTTCTCGAAGAGCCCTACGTCAGCTCCCTGCGCACTCGCCCGGATGGCCGCCGTCAGGCCTGCCGCACCGGTGCCGAGCACCACGACATCGAACTCGTCCATTGGGATCTCCTCCTTCGGAAAACCATATGCACATGGTGTCAGATAAACAAGCGGCAAACGTCATCGCAGCCGGCGTCCCCGTCAGGCCGGCCGGACACCTGGCAGCTCGCCGGCTGTCCGCGCGATTTCCCTGGCGGCGGCGTAGCCCATGGTCATCGCGGGTCCCAGGGTCGCCCCCGCACCCGGGTACCCGGCCGCGCACGGGTGCGACGATACGTTCCCGACCGCGAAGAGCCCGGCTATGACCGCGTCGTCGGCGGCCAGCGCGCGCCCGCGGTCGTCGGTCCTGACCCCGCCGCTGGTGCCGAACGCGCCGGGCATGACCTGCATGGCGTAGAACGGCCCCTCAGTGATCGGCGCCAGGTTCGGGTTCGGGTACGGGTTGGCGGGGTCACCGCCGTAGACGTCGTAGATGTTCTGGCCGCGGCCGAAGTCCTCGTCCCTGCCGTCGACCGCGAGCGCATTGAAGCGGTCGAGGGTGCCCTGGAGGGTAGCGGAGTCCATGCCCAGGCGCCCGGCCAGCCCGGCCGCTGACTCCGCCTGAAGCAGCCAGCCCGGCGCCGGCTGGCCGGAGGTCGAGCGGTAGGTGATGAAGCCGTAGCGGTCGAGGAACCGCTGGTCGAAGAGTACGTACATCGGCAGGTGCGGGCCGCTTTCGCGTTCCGCCCGGTGGGCCGCCCTGATCAGGCTGTTGTAGTCCTGCGACTCGTTGACGAAACGTCGTCCGTGGCGGTCGACGATGACGGTGCCCGGCCCTTGCCGTTCGGTCCGCAGGTGCCGCCCGACCTGCTTCCCGTCGATCTCCTGGCCGGGCACGATGCCCATGGGTGCCCACCAGGCCTCGCTCATGTTCGCGAACGACGCCCCGGCCGCCGCGGCCATCCGGTGGCCGTCACCCGTGTTGTGCGGCGGGCTGCACCGGGCCGCGATCTCGCCGTGGACGTGCTCGGCGACCATCTCGGGGTCCCATTCGAATCCGCCGCAGGCGAGGACCACGCCGCGCGCGGCGTGCAGCCGCCGGCCGTCAACCTCGACCCCGGTGACAGCCTTGTTGCCGCCAGTGTCGCCGGCGTCGCTCGTGAGCAGCGACGTTACCCGCGCCTCGCTGGCGAAGCGCACGCCGCGGGCCAGGCAGAAGGCGAACAGCGGGCCGACGAGGGCGGCGCCGCGGCCGACGATCCCGCGCTCGGCCCGGTCGCGGAGCTCGGCCCAGGGGAAGCTCTCCCACGACCCCCACTGCTTGAACTCGCCCATCGTGTACGGCAGCTGGTTGGTGTCGAAGCGGAGGGTATCCCGCAGGGGACCGAGCTCGCCCCGGTCGAACAGGCGCGGCTGAAGTGACCTGGCCCCCGGCATCGCCCCGTCGAACTCCTGGCGGTAGTCGGGAAAGTAGGCGGCGACGTCGAGCTCCAGCCCGCACGACCGGGCGAACTCCAGCATCTCGGGGCCGGTCTCGACCAGCCGGCGCAGCAGCGCGGGCGGCGTCTTACCGGCGGTCGACTGCTCCAGGTAGCGCAGCGCGAGCGCCGGGTCGTCGACCCGGCCGGCCTCGGTCATGTACGGGTTGCCCGGCACCCAGACGGTGCCGGCCGAGACCGCCGACGTGCCGCCGAACAGGCCCGACTTCTCAAGCACGGCCACGCTCAGCCCGGCGTCGGCGGCGACGGCAGCCGCCATGAGCCCGCCGGCTCCCGATCCGACGACGATGACGTCGTGCGCGACGGAAAGCTCCGGACCGTAGGCCTTCACGAGACCTCCACCGGTTGGTCCGCGGTGTCTCCCACCGCCCTAGCCGAGTATCTGCCGTAGCCGCGCGGTGACCTGCTCAAGATCGCCGAGCGGGCAGACAGCGGCGACATAGCGGTCGGGACGCAGCACGATGACGTTGTCGGCCGGCCGCCGCAGCAGCCAGTCCCTGAAGGCCCCGTCAACGTCCTCGACGACGACGGACCAGTCGTCAGCCGGCTGACCCGGGCGCTTGCGGCGGTCGCCCGGGTCGGGACCCGGCGCCCCGCGCGGTGCGAGCACCTGGACCGAGCGCGCGCCAAGCGAGTGCCACCAGGCGGCCGCGTCCGCGCTCAGGCCGGATGACGGGTCGACATGCAGGCCGAGCAGGGCGAACGAGGACCCGAGCGCGTCGTCGAGCATGACCCGGCCGCCGTCGGCGTTCTCCACCGCCGGCTGGGGGAACATCCGGCCGAGCGGGACGTCCTTGGCCGTTCCCGCGTACGGGACCACGGCGCCGCGGGTGTAGCGCGGCATTGGCTTGTACTTCATCTGCAGGATGTAGTCGCGCGCCCCGGGGATCTTCTGGGCGCCGCGGAAGGCGGCGTCGCGGACGCGTTCGGTGGCCCGGCTGTGCGGGATGTACATCTGACCCATGCGGGTGGCGAAGTTAACCATGGTCGCCGCGTGCTCGCGGCGCTCGCTGTCGTAGGTGTCGAGCAGCCCGTCGCCCGCCGACCCGCGCAGCACGAGCGCTAGCTTCCACGCGAGGTTGGTGGCGTCGCGGATGCCCGAGTTCATGCCCTGGCCGAAAAACGGCGGCTGGAGGTGAGCGGCGTCCCCGGCGAGGAACACCCGGCCCGACCTGAACCGCTCCGCCGTCCGTGAATGGTGCAGGTACACGGCGCTGCGGAGCACGCGCGGCGGCGGCGTTTTCCCGTAGCGCGGCGCGATGAGCTCGGCGAGCACCCGCCGCGGGTCGGTGAGCGCGGCCTCGTCGTCGCCGTCGTTCAGCTTGAACTCCCAGCGCCGGTGCCCGTACGGCAGCGGGATCATCAGGACCGGGCGCACCGGGTCGCAGTACACCGCCGAGTAGGGCGCGTCGAGCTCATCGTCGGCGGTGTCGACGACCAGCCACTTCGACGGAGCGGTTCTCCCGGTCATGGCGATGCCCGCGATCTTCCTGACCGTGCTGCGCCCGCCGTCGGTCCCGACCAGGTACCGGGCGCGCAGCCGCACGGCCTCGCCCGCGCTGTCGGTGATGTCCGCCGTGACGCCGTCGGCGTCCTGCTGGTAGCCGGTCAGCTGCGCGCCGAGCCACAGCTCCACCGAGTCGCTCTCGGCCACCTTCTCCCGCAGCGCCGCCTCGAACAGCGGCTGGAGGAAATTGTTCCTGCGCGGCCAGCCGAACGGCCGCACGCTCGGCTCCACGTGCGCCATCAGCCGCCCCCAGGAGGTGTAATACCTGATAGGGGTGTTCTGGACGATGTCCTCGAGCAGCCTGCTGACGACTCCGACCGTCTGGTACGTACGCAGCGACTCGTCGTCGATGCCGACGGCGCGCGGGTACTCGTAGATGCCCGGCTGAGCGTCGATGACGACCGCCCGCACGCCGTAAACCGCGAGCAGGTTCGCCATGGTGATGCCGCAGGGGCCCGCGCCGATGACGGCGACATCGGTCGTCACCTCGCGAACCTCGCCGGACGGGTGCGTCATGAGCGTCCTTTCCAAGGTGGGCAGCGCATCACGTCGCACGTCCCGGTCGCGCCGGCGCTCAGGGCCATTTCGTCTATTATGCAGAATATTTATCGCGGCGGTACAGAGTCAAGCCGCACCGCGGAACGCCGCCGGACCAGGCCGCCAGGCCCAGACGCCATCGCCGGTGGTCCGCCCTGGCACCTCGCGGTCCCGGCAGCCCCGGCAGGGTGCCATAAGCTGTCACGGTTCCTTTCAGGAACTCGGTATTCATCAGGAACCAGGTAGGCGGGAAGGAAGTCGCTGCTGACGATGGGCATACGAGACATAGCGCTGCTGGCAAGCCGGGGCGTGCTCGGGGGGTATCTCGCCGCGCACGGTGCGCAGAAGCTGTTCGGCACTTTCGGCGGGCACGGCATCGAGCCGACGGCGGCCGCGTTCGAGGGGCTGGGCCTGCGCCCCGGCCGGGTGACCGCCACCACGGCGGGGCTGGCCGAACTGGGTGGCGGGCTGCTGACGGCGGCGGGACTCGCCAGCCCGGTCGGCCCAGTGGCGATCGCCGGGACCATGGTCGTGGCCAGCGTCACCCACCGGGCCGGGGGCCCGTTCGCCGCTGACCGGGGCTACGAGCTGCCGGCGACGAATCTCGCCGCCGCAGTCGCCCTGGCCGCCGTAGGACCTGGCCGGTACTCGCTCGACGACCTGACCGGACTGCGGCTGCACCGGATCATCACCGGCACCGTGGTCGCCGGCGCAGTGGCGGGCGCGGCGGTCAACGTCGCCATGCTGCTGCGGGCCGCCCGCGCGCAAGCCGCCTCTGCTCCCGCGGCCGAGCCGCCAGCGGCACCGGCCGAGAACACCGGTCCCCGCTGATGGCGGCCGAGAGCGAGCTGTGGGCCCTGGTCGCCGCCGGCCGCGAGGGCGTGCTCGCCGCGGTCAGGCGCGGCGGCCTGCCCCAGCTGTCCAACGTGCTCTACCTGCCCGGCGACGGCGGGCGGACGGTCCGCATCTCGACGACCGCCGACCGGCTGAAGGCGCGCATCCTGGCCAGGGACCCGCGCGCCGTGCTGCACGTCTCCGGGGACAACTTCTGGGCGTACGCCGTCGCCGAAGGGCGGGCAACGCTCACGCCGGCTGCCGCCGAGCCGGGCGATGAAGCCTGCCGGGAACTGCTCGAAGTCCACTCGGCGTTCTACGGCCCGCAAGACCAGGACGGGTTCTTCGCGGAGATGATCGCCCGGCGCCGCCTGGTGATCCGGCTTGCCCTGGACCACGTCTACGGTGTCATCGCCGCCGGCGGCCGGCGCCCGGTGCCGGCCCCGGCGGGCACCGGGCGGCCGGACTGACCGCGGAACCCGGCATCCTGACCCTCAGGCAGCCGCGCGGCCGCGCGGCCGGCCGCGCGGCTGCCTGAGGAAGCCCGGCTACGAGGCCGGGCGGCCCGGCTACGAGGGCCGGGCCGGGACGTAGGTATGCCGGCTGTCGTCGTCGGGCGCGGATGGGCGCTTGGCGGCGTCCCCGTGCCCGGGCCACCAGGCGGCGTGACCGATCAGGGCGGTGAGGGCGGGGGTGAAGAACAAGGCCATGACGAAGGCGGCGATGGCGATGCCGAAGGAGATGGCGAAGCCCATCTGGGTCAGCGTGGAGTTGCCTGCGAGCATCAGGGAGGCGAAGGTGGCGGTGAGGATGAGGCCGGCAGCGGCTACGGTGGGCCCGGCCTGCCGCACGGCCATCGCGGCGGCCTCCCTGGGATTTCGTCCCTCGCGGGCTTCCTCTCGGAGCCGGGCGATCATCAGGATGTTGTAGTCGGTGCCGAGCGCCACGACGAACAGGTACATGATGATCGGCAGCAGGAAGATCAGCCCGGGCTGCCCGTCGAAGGTCTGGAAGACCAGCACGGTCGCGCCGAGCGTGGCGGTGAAGCCGAGGCCGACGGAGACGATGAGGTACCAGGGGGCGACGGCACTGCGCAGCAGCAGTCCGAGGATGAGCATGATGAGCACGGCGGCGACGGGGAACACGACCAGGTAGTCGTGGTTGACGGCGGCCTGGATGTCGACGTACACGGCGGTGATCCCGCCGACGACCGCGGTCGTGCCTGGCGGCGCCGCCTCGTGCGCGGTGGTCCGCAGCGGCCCGCGAACGGTACTGATGGCGGTGCCCGACTCCGGCGCCGCGGCCAGCGTTACCTGGAAGTAAGCGACCGACTTGCTGGCCGACAGCTCCGGCGGGGCGACCTGCCCGACGCCGGCGACCTTGCCGAGCGCGGCCCGGTAGGCGGCGAGCTGCCCGGCATTGAGCGCGGTGCCGTTGTCGGAGCGGACGTAGACCTGGGAGGGTTCGGTGGCGCCGGCGGGCAGACCGCGCAGGAGCTGCTGGCTGTAGACGGTCGACTCCGCCGCTGACGAGGTAGAGCCGCTGGTGAGATCGAAGTTCGGGTGGAAGCTCAGCGCCGCGATGGCGAGCAGCACCATCAGGCCGCCGGAGGCGATCGCGAACCGGCCTGGGTGGCGGCCCATCGCGGCGCCGATGGCGGCGAACCGGGCCCCGGACGATTCACGGCGCCAGGTCTTGGACGGCCAGAACACCCGCGGGCCGAGCAGCGACACGATGGCGGGGATCAGCGTGAGCCCGGCCAGCAGCGTCACCGCCACCGCGATCGCCAGCGCCGGGCCGAGCGACTTGAACAGGCCGAGGGTGGACAGGGTGAGCGCCAGGAAGGCGATGATGACCGCGCCCGCGGCCGAGGCGATCGCCTCGCCGGCCCGGGTGACCGCCGAGATCATCGCGGTCTTCGAGTCCTCGCCGGCCCGCAGCCGTTCGCGGTAACGGAACATCAGGAACAGGATGTAGTCGGTGCCCACCCCGAAGAGCACCACGATCAGCAACGCGGTGACCGAGCTGTCGATCTTGAGGTTGAACGCGTTGTTGGCCCAGGAGATGAAGCCGTCGGCGACCTGCGACACCACGCCGATGGTGATCACCGGCAGGAGCGCGATGATGGGGCTGCGGAAGATGATCAGCAGCAGCACGATGATCGCCCCGATGGTGGCGACGCTGATGATCACCGCGGCCCGGTTGCCTGACGACTCTGAGTCCAGGGTCTGCGCGGCGGTGCCGGTGATCCCGCCCTTCAGGTCGGTGCCGGACAGCCGCTGCTGGAGATCGGTCCGCAGCGCCTTGACCGCGTCGGGCTCCGTCTTGTCGTTCGGGTTGGTCACGGTGGGCATCTGCACCGCGATCGTCTGGATCAGCTTGTTGGGCGACGGCGGGCTCACCAGCAGCGCCGTGACCGGGCTGACGTGCTCGGCCTTCAGCGCCGTGCCGACGGCCGCGACCTTCGCCGAGTCGGCCGCGGTGAGCGCGCCGCCGTCAGCGCGTTCGATGACGATGATCGACGCCGGGGTCGCCGCCTGCGGGAACGCCGACTGCTGGAGGTCCTGCGCCTGGATCGACTCGTAGTGACTGGGCAGGAACGAGGCCTCGTTGCTGGTCGAGGTCAGCTTCGGCGCCAGCGCGATGACCGCGATAGCCCCGATTATCCAGACCGCGATCACCCTCCACGGGTGGTGGACGACCGTGCGCCCGAGGGCACCGAACATGTTTTCAGTCCTTAATCCCGGTGCCCGGCAGGCGACTCCACTGCCCGGCAGTCATCAGTGACGCTTCCAAAACTTACTTGTCGAACGGTAAGTTACTGACTTGTCGCCCGTCAAATCAGCGAGTACCGTACGGTCTGTCACCCGGACATCAAGGCTGCTGCCCGGGAGGAAGGCGCGCCGATGGACACGTTGAGCATTCCTGCCCCCCCGCATGAGGACACCCGGGCCCGGGTGCTGCAGGAGGCGCTCGGCCTGTTCGCCCAGCAGGGCTTCGCCGCCACCTCGACCCGCGAGCTTTCCGAGCGGCTCGGGTTCACCAAGGCGGCGCTCTACTACTACTTCAGGACCAAAGACGACCTGCTCGCCGCCCTCATCCAGCCCGTCCTCGAGCAGCTGACCACCCTGATCACCCAGACACCGGTGCGCCCTTCCGCCGCCGCCAGGCGCCAGGTGCTGGCCGCTTACGTCGACCTGAGCATCTCTCACGTGGACCTGCTCCGGTTGCTGACCCAGGACCCGTCCGTCGCGCGCCGCCCGGCCTCCGCTACCCATGCCGCGCTCGAGGAGCGGATCCTTCAGCTCCTGGCCGGGCACGATGCTCCTGACCTCACCGAGCAGATCCGCGCCCGGGCAGCGCTGGCCGCGGTCCGCGGCGCGCTCGTGCGCACCGACCCCAGGGGCCACCCTGAGGTCGTCCGCGCGACCATCCTGGCGGCCGCCTGCGGCGCCCTCGGCATTCCAGCCCCCGCTGCCCGCGACCGCCCGGCGGGTCCGACAGCGCAATCTTGAGATTCCGGGCATGTGCACGGCGGCGCCCCGGAATACCCGGTCACCAGTCCCGCAGCCGGTGAACTGCGCCTGTCACGCCAGGCTCACCGCCAGCTTGCCGCGCACGTGGCCTGCTTCGCTGATGCGGTGAGCTTCGGCCAGGTCCTGGAGAGCGAACGTGCCGGCGACGGGCATGGTGAAACGCCCCTGGGTGTAGAGATCGGCGGCGACCGCGAGGGCGTAATAGGCGCGGCCTTCGCGGCCCGCCTCGAACGGCACGTGGTAGGCGGCCGCATCGGGGTCGATGAGCGTGACCACCCGGTCGGGACTGCCGGTGATCGCGATCAGGTCGGGCAGCACGCCGTGGCCGGCGACGTCCAGCGCCAGGTCGGCGCCACCGGGGGCGATGGCGCGCACCCGGTCCGGCAGCCCGGGCCCGTAGGTCGTGGCCGCGGCGCCCAGGGAGCGCACGTAGCCCTGGTTGCCGGCGCTGGCTGTGCCGATGACGGCGGCGCCCCGGGCCACGGCGAGCTGAACCGCAGCCGTGCCCACGCCGCCGGCTGCCCCGCTGATCACCAGGCGGCGCCCGGCGAGCTCGCCGAACCGGTCCAGGGCACGGGCCGCCGTCTCCACCGCCATCGGCAAAGCGGCTGCCTCGGTCCACGGCATGGCGGACGGCTTGGCGGCCCAGTGATCCAGGACCGTGTACTCGGCGGCGGCGCCGCTGACGGCCGAGCCGAATACCTCGTCGCCGATGCTGATCCCGTCGACGCCAGCGCCAACCTCGTCGACCGTCCCGGCGGCTTCCAGCCCGGGAATGCTGGGCAGCGCGACCGGGATCGCCCGGCGAGACGAGCCACTGCGGATCTTCCAGTCGACCGGGTTGACCCCGGCCGCGCGGACCCGGATCCTGATCTGCCCGGGCGCCGGGTGCGGCTCGTCGGCATCGGCAGGCCGGAGGACCTCGGGCGGGCCGAGGCGGTCGAAGCGGATCGCTTTCATGGTGGCCTTTCGACGGCAGGTGAAGTAGCGGTGGTCAGGGGCGGAGGAGAACCTTGACGGCGCGCCGCTCGTCCATGGCCCGGTACCCCTCGGCCACGTCCGCGAGCGGCAGTTCGAGGTCGAACACCCGGCCCGGGTGGATGACGCCGGCCAGCACGTCGTCGAGCAGGCCCGGCAGGTAGGCCCGGACGGGGGCGACACCGCCGCGCAGGCCGATATTGGCTCCGGCCAGCCGGCCCGCGGGGACGTTGTAGAACGGGGCGCCCACCGCGCCCAGCATTCCTCCGGGCCGGGTGACGGCGACCGCCTGGTCGAGTGAGTCCTGCGTGCCAACGCACTCGAGCGTGCAGTCGGCACCCGCCCCGTCAAGGAGATCCAGCACTCGGGCGGCACCGTCCTGGCCGCGTTCGGCGACGATATCGGTGGCTCCGAACTCGGCGGCCAGCTTCTGGCGGCCCGGGTGCCGCGACATCGCTATCACCCGGCCGGCACCAAGACGCGCCGACGCCAGCACCGCGCAAAGCCCGACCGCGCCGTCGCCCACGACGACCACAGCGGCACCCGGTTTCACCCCGGCCGACACCGCGGCATGATGGCCGGTCCCCATGACGTCGGACAGGGCGAGCAAGTCGGGCACCAGCTGCTCGTCGACGGGAGCGCTGACCCGCACCAGGGTGCCGTCGGCCAGCGGCACCCGCACCTGCTCGGCCTGGGCGCCGTCGGCCAGCACTCCACCGCGGTCCGGCGCACCCCAGAAGGAGCCCTGCACGCAGGACGTGGTGACCCCGTTGCGGCAGTGGACGCAGGTGCCGTCGCTGATCGCGAACGGCGCGATGACCAGGTCCCCGGCCTGGACCGTGGTGACATCGCCACCAGTGTCGCTGACCACGCCGATGAACTCGTGGCCGATCCGCCGCGGGAACGCGGTGGCGGCGTGCCCGCGGTAGCCGTGCAGGTCTGATCCGCAGACGCAGCTCGCGGTCACCGTCACCACCGCGTCGGTCGGGAAATGAATCTCCGGGTCGGGGACCTGCCGCAGCTCAATGCCCCGGACCGAAGTGAGCATCGTGGCGCGCAATGTCATGCCTCCGCAGTTGAGATCTGAGCCACATTCAGCCGTTACTGCCATCAGCATAGCGGAGCGGAGCCTCCGCTCCGCTATGCTGGGCAGCGATGACGGTGTGCCGGCCGTCACGCACCGACCAGCGGCCGGCCGTCTTCCGCTGAACAGAGAGGAGCTCCGGTGACCACTGAGCCGCCGCGTACCCATTACTGGGCTACCTTCACCGTGCTGGCCGCCGCCGTGGCGGCCTACGCGCTGCTGCAGTCCCTGGTCATCCCGGTGCTGCCCACCATCCAGGCGGGCCTGCACACCTCCCAGAACACCGTGACCTGGGTGCTGACCGCATACCTGCTGTCCGCGTCGATCTTCACGCCGATCATGGGGCGCCTGGGCGACATGTGGGGCAAGGAGCGGATGCTCGTCGTCGCGCTGATTGCCCTGACGGTCGGATCGGTGCTCGCCGCCCTGACCGGCTCGATCGTCATCATGATCGTGGCCCGGGTGATCCAGGGCATCGGCGGCGGCGTCCTGCCGTTGTCCTTCGGCATCATCCGGGATGAGTTCCCGATCGAAAAGGTGGCCGGCGCGGTCGGCGTGATCGCGGCGCTGGCGGCGGCCGGAGCCGGACTCGGCATCGTGCTGGCCGGCCCGATCGTCGACGCCCTGAACTACCACTGGCTGTTCTGGATCCCGGCGATCATGCTGGCCGTCGCCACCGTCGCCGCCAAGCTGATCGTGCCGGAATCCCCGGTCCGCTCCGCCGGGCGGCTGAGCTGGCCCGCCGCCGTCCTGCTGTCGGGCTGGCTGGTGGCACTGCTCGTGCCGATCAGCGAGGCTCCCTCCTGGGGGTGGGGATCGGCCCGCGTGATCGGGCTGCTCGCCGTCGCCGTCGTGCTCGCCGTCGCCTGGGTCATTGTCGAGTCCCGCTCGGCCCAGCCGCTCGTCGACATGCGCATGATGCGGATCCCGGTGGTGTGGACGACCAACCTGGTCGCACTGCTGTTCGGCGTCGGGATGTACGCGACCTTCGCGTTCCTGCCCGAGTTCCTGCAGACACCCTCGTCCGCGGGTTACGGCTTCGGCCTCAGCATTACCCTTTCCGGCTTGATCCTGCTGCCCTCGAGCGTTGCCATGTTCATCGTCGGCGTCGCCTCAGGACGGCTCACAAGCCGCTTCGGCGCCAAGGCGGTCCTGGTCGCGGGGGCGCTCATCAGCATCGTAACGTTCGTCCTGCTGACGTTCGCGCACGGTAAGGAGTGGGAAATCCTGCTGGCCATGGTCCTGCAGGGCGTCGGGTTCGGCATGGCCTTCGCCGCGATGTCCAACCTGGTCGTGCAGGGCGTGCCGCCGGAGCAGACCGGCGTCGCCAGCGGCATGAACGCCAACATCCGGACCATCGGCGGTTCTATCGGGGCGGCCGTCATGAGCAGTATCGTTACCTCGACGACAGGAATCGGCGGTCTGCCCCGCGAGTCGGGGTATACGCACGGGTTCGGGCTGCTGACGGTTGCGACCCTCGCGGCCGCGGTCGCCGCGATGCTGGTTCCGTCGGCGGTGCGCGCCGTGTCGGGCGGCCGGGAGGCTGGCGACCGGGAGGCTGCTGAGATGCCTCACGCCGAGCTCGGGATGCTGGCGGCCGGCACCCTGGCGGGTGACGAGCCAGAATGAAATGAGGTGGGTGATGTCCGCTCCGGTGGGCGACCGGCCCTTGCGCCGGGTCGCCGAGCAGAACCGTCAGCGGGTGCTCGATGCCGCCGCGGAAGTGTTCGCCGAGCACGGCCTGGAGGCCGGCGTCGAGGAGATCGCCCGCACCGCCGGCGTGGGCATGGGGACCCTGTACCGCCGTTTTCCGACCAAGGACGCCCTGATCAGCGCCCTCGTGCACGATGTGCTGACCACGATGCTCAAGCTCGCCGGGGAAGGCGCCGAGCGCGGCGGCGGGACCGGCCTGGAGTACTTCCTCGAGGCGGCGAGCGCCTACCAGGCCGCCCACCGAGGCTGCCTGCCGCGCCTGTGGACGGCCGGCACCGAGCACGACCTGGTCCAGGAGATACGGCGGCTGATCGACGCCATGCTCAGCGAGGCGAAGCGGCACGGCCAGGTCCGCGCCGACATCACCAGCGCCGACGTGACGATCGCACTGTGGGCCATCCGCGGCATCATCGAGACAACCCACGGCCAGGCCCCGGAAGCCTGGCAGCGCCACCTCGACGTCTATGTCGCGGGACTCCGGCCAGCCGCCGACCCGCTTCCAGAGCGGGCGCTGAGCCGGGAGAAGCTCGACGAGCTGATCACCGAGCGCTGACCGCGAAGCCGTTTTCCAGGTCCCGCAGGGCGAGGTCGACCGCGTCGGACGGTGTGCCCTCGTCGTGGGCGCCCCACCAGATCAGCGCTGACATCGTGACCGCCTGAACGCAGGACGCCACGATGAGCGGGGTCCGCCCGGCGGCCGGCACGCCCAGGTGCTGCGCGGCGAACTCCTGGATAACCGTGCGCCAGGCGGCGAACTGCGGCGAGGAGCTGCTGTGCAGCTCGGCGGTGCGGCTGATGATCCGCATCCGCAGCCGGGTGACCTCCCGGTCTTCCGGCAGCTCGAACGACGACAGGATGCCGAGCCTGATCCGGGTGATGAGCGGCTCGCCCGCCGGGGTGGCGGAGAGATGACGCTGCAGGTCGCTGAACGACGTGCCGATGGCCTGCCAGACAAGATCGCTCTTGGACGCGAAGTAGCGGAACAGGGTCCGCTCGTTGACTCCCGCGGCCGCGGCCACCTCGCTCATGGCGACGTTCTCATAGCCCCGCTGGTCCCAGAGTGTCAGCGCTACGCGCGTCAGCTCGCTGGCGGTGATCGTCGCCGGCCGGCCCCGGCCTCGCGTCGGTGAGGTCATGAGCAGACGGTATCCGCTCCCGCATTTATGTCATACACTGGCATATATAAACACAGGAGCCCGCGACGCGGGATTGCCCGGCGGAAGGAGACCACCATGGCCCCAGGAAGCAACTACGACGTCATCATCGTCGGCTACGGCGCGGCGGGGGCGGCGGCCGCGATCGAGGCAGCCGACAACGGGTCGCGGGTGCTGGTCCTGGACCGCGGGTACGGCGGCGGTGCCAGCAATCTGTCCGGCGGCGTGGTCTACGCCGGCGGAGGCACGACGGTCCAGGAGGCAGCCGGCCTCAAGGACACACCGGAGAACATGTTCAACTACCTCAGCCAGGAAGTGCAGGGCGTCGTCTCCGACGCCACGCTTCGCCGGTTCTGCGAGACCAGCCCGGCCATGATCGAGTGGCTGGAGCGGCAGGGCGCCAGGTACCGTGGCACGCTGTGCCCGTACAAGACGTCGTACCCGACCGACGCGCACTACCTGTACTACTCAGGCAACGAGAAGGCGTACCCGTACAAGCTCAAGGCCGAGCCCGCCGCCCGCGGGCACCGCATGGTAGCCAAGGGCATGAGCTCCGGCCACGCGTTCTACCAGGCGCTGCGCGCGTCGGCGGAGTCCAAGGGCGTCGAGTTCAAGCCGCTGAGCCGGGTGCACGAGCTGATCATTTCCGGCGGCGCCGTCACCGGCGTCCGGTACCGCACCATGGCCATGGGAACCCCGGAGCAAGTCCGGCACCAGCGGCTGAGCTTCGCCGCCGGCAAGCTCGGCAACTGGGTGCCCGCGGTGGGCGGGAAGTTCGATGCGAGGGCCGAGGCGCTGTGGCAGGCCAGCGCCACCGAGGCCGAGGCGCACGCCGCGTCCGTGGTGCTGTCAGGCGGCGGCTTCGTCTTCAACCCGGCGATGAAGGCCCAGTACGACCGCGGGTTCGAGGACATCACGCCGCTCGGCACGGCCGGCGACGACGGCTCAGTCATCAACCTGGGCGTCTCGGCCGGCGGCAGCACCGATCACCTGCAGCGGATGACCGCCTGGCGCTTCATGTCGCCGCCGAGCGCACTGCTCGAAGGCGTCAGCGTCGGGCCCGACGGGACGCGGATCGCCAACGAGGACCTCTACGGCGCCACCCACTCCCAGATCATGATCGACAAGCACCACGGCCGGGGCTTCCTGGTCCTCGACGCCAACAGCTGGACCAAGGCGCGGCGCCAGATCGGCGCGCAGACGCTGACCTTCCAGCGGATCATGGCCGCGTACCTGTTCACCGCCGGGCACAAGAAGGCCCGCACGCTCGCCCAGCTGGCCCAGAAGACCGGCATCCCCGCGACCGCCCTGGCGCAGACCGTCGCCGCGTACAACGACGGCATCCACAGCGGAACGGGCGACCCGGCCCATAAGGGCGCCGACCTGTGCTCCCCCGTCGAGCAGGGCCCGTTCTTCGCGATCGACATCTCGATCAAGAACTCGCCCGCCTTCCCGGCTCCGGGCCTCACCCTCGGCGGCCTGCGCGTCAACGAGGACACCGGGCAGGTGCTGACCGCCGCCGCCGAGCCCGTCCCCGGCCTGTACGCCGCCGGGCGGACCGCCGTCGGGATCTGCTCCAACAGCTACATCAGCGGGCTCTCCCTGGCCGACTGCATCTTCTCCGGCCGCCGGGCCGGCCAGCACGCAGCCGGCCAGTCACGGGTCGCCGCCTGACCCGGGCACTTGCCTGACGTCCGGCTAACGTAGCCCTGCGAGGTATCAGGGATCATGCGGCAACGCGCACCGGGACGCCACGGCCTGGCAGTGTCGGTGGGTCAGTCCCCGGGCGCCAGCGGAACGCCGGCCGGACGCGGGCGGGTTAGTGTACTGACGTGGAATCCGCACCGTCCTTCGATGCCCTCGCCCCCCGCGGGCGGCCCGGGCGGCGTCATGAACCGACCAGCCGGGATCTCGGCAAGGAGCGCACCCGGCAGGCGCTGATCGAGGCCGCACTCCGGATGTTCGCTGAGGACGGCTACGACGGCACGACCGCGGAGGCGATAGCGGCGCGGGCCGGAGTCACTTCACGCACCCTGTTCCGTCACTTTCCCACCAAGGAGAGCATCCTCTTCTCCGGTGAGGACCGCTTCTACCGGTCGTTCATCGACGCTTACGGCGGCCAGGCCCGGGCGGACGGCGACCTGCCGGCCATCCTGCGCGCCTTCGTGTCCGTCGCGCCCGTGCTCGAAGGCCTGCGCGACTGGCACCGCCTCTACCGGCAAGCCACCGCGTCTTCCAGCACCCTGCGGGGGCAGGAGCAGCGTCACCTCGACGGGCACGTCGCGAGCCTGGCCGAGGCCATCGCGGGCAGACGCGGCGCGGGCAGAGCGGACACGTCGTGCCGCGTCCTGGCCACCGTGAGCGTCGCAACGGTCGAGATGGCCATTACCGACTGGGCCACCGGCCGCTGGCCGGGCCGTCTTCCCCGGGTGATCGAGGACCGGTTCGCGCTCCTGGCCGGCATCTCCGACGCCGGGCGGGCGACCGGTAGCACAGAAAGCCGTTTCGTGTCACCCTAGTGACATGAAAAGGCGGGCTGTGCGATAGTGGGCCGGTCCCGCACGGTTGGAGGTTGGTCCGCGATGGCCCGGTACCCGCTCGCCGAAGAATTCGTTGTCGACCTGTCCAGCGGCATCGGCGGCGGCTACTGCACCAAGATCCTGGCCGACGGCGGCGCCGACGTGGTCAAGATCGAGGCACCGGACGGTGACCCGCTGCGCCCGTGGTCAGCCAGCGGGGCACCGGCCGGGCCTGGCGGCGACGGCGCTCTGTTCGTGTGCCTCGCGAGTTCGAAGCGATCGGTCGTGGTCGATCCGGGATCGCACGTCGAGCTCTCCCGGATGCGGGAACTCATCCGGTCAGCGCACGGCATCGTCTGGTCGCCCGGCTCCGCGCTCGCCGAGCGGCCGGAGTTCTCGCCCGCCGCGCTGCACGACCTGGCTCCCCGGGCGACAATCACCGCGATCACGCCATTCGGGCTGACGGGGCCGTGGGCCGGGCAGCCGGCGACCGAAGCCACCGTGCAGGCCTGGGCGGGCGGGGCCGGGCAGCGGGGCACGCTCGCCAGCGCGCCGTTGCTGGTCGGCGGCCGGATCGGCGACTGGGGGGCCGGCCTGGTGGCCGGCGTCGCCTACCTGATGTCACGGCACCGGCGGGTCCGCGGCGGCCCCGGCGAGATCATTGACGTCTCGGCCCTTGAGTCCCAGTGCCTCACCATGATCGTCCATCCGGTGACCTGGCTCGAGATGGCCGGGTACCCGATGCGCGATCACCGGATGGCCAACCTGCCCGGGATTCACCCCGCCCGTGACGGTTTCGTGGGCTTCATGTGCGTGACCGGCCAGCAGTGGCTCGACTTCGCGGCCATGGTGGAGCAGCCCGGCTGGGTCGATGACCCCTCGCTGCTCAAGTTCGGGGTGCGCACCCAGCGTTATGACGAGCTCTGCGCGGCGATCAACGGCTGGACCTCCGTGCGGACCGTCGCGGGCATCGTCGAGCTCGCGACGCTCATGCGGGTTCCGGTCGCCGAGGTTTCCAATGCGGCCTCGTTGCTGGCAGCCGAGCATCTCACCAGCAGGAACTGGTTCGTCAAGAACCCGCGGGGCGGCTTCCTGCAGCCCGACGTGCCCTACACCCTGGGCGGGTCGGCCGGACGCGCGCCGCTCGGCCCCGCCCCCCGGCTCGGGGAGCACACCGGCACCGTGCGCGCGCCCGGCGCCGGCGCGAGCGCCGGAGGGCAGAAATCCGGGCCGGCCGGCCGGCCGTTCGACGGGCTGCGGGTGGCCGACTTCACCGCCAACTGGGCGGGCCCGATCATCACCCACGTTCTCGGGATGTTCGGTGCCACCGTCGTCAAGGTCGAATCGGCGGCCAGGCCGGACGCCCTGCGCTTCAACACCGTCAAGTCGCTGGACGAGGACCAGTACTGGGAATGGTCGCCGATTTTCCATGGCACCAACACGTCGAAGCGCGGTCTCACCCTCGACATGTCCACCGGGCGAGGACGCGAGCTCGCCCGGAGGCTGGTGCGCACGGCGGACGTCGTGGTGGAGAACTCGAGCCCGCGCGTGATGGACTCGTGGGGACTCACCGCCGGGGTCATCCGCGAGCTCAACCCGGCCTGCGTCTACCTGCGGGCGCCCGCCTACGGCCTTGACGGCCCGTGGCGCGACCGGGTCGGCTACGCCCAGACCATCGAGATGATCTCCGGCCTCGCCTGGCTCACCGGCTATCCGGACGGCCTGCCGGTCATCCCGAACTCCCCGTGTGATCCCGTCGCGGGACTGCACGCGCTCGTCGCCCTCATGCTCGCCCTCGAACACCGCCGGGTCACCGGAGAGGGCATGATGGTCGAGGTGCCGATGGTGGGCGGAGCGCTCAACTTCGCCGCCGAGCAGATCGTCGAATGGTCGGCCCACGGCACCTTGCTCGGGCGGGCAGGCAACCGGAGCCCGGCGGCGGCCCCGCAAGGCTGCTACCGCACCGCCGACGACGGCCTGCCGTATGACCAGGGGCGCTACGTGGTGATCAGCTGCGAGACGGACGCGCACTGGCGGGCGCTGCGTACCGCCCTCGGCCAGCCCGGCTGGGCGGGCGCCGGGCTGGATACCAGTGCGCAGCGCCGCGCCGCGCACGACGAGATCGACGCCCGCCTGGCCGCGTGGTGTGCCGCCCGCAGTGCCGACGAGATCGTCGCCGCCCTGTGGCCGGCCGGTGTCCCGGTGGGCAAGGTCATGCTCGGGTACGAGCAAGGGGACGTCGAGCAGATCCGGGCGCGGGGGTGGTTCCAGACGCTGGACCACCCGGTGGCCGGCCGGACCGTCCAGTCAGGTTTCCCCGCCGTTTTCTCGGCCGGCCCGTCACCGCAAGAGCTGCACACCTCGCCCGCTCCATGCCTCGGCCAGCACAATCACGAGATTCTGGCCGCCGATCTCGGGTGCACCGAGGAAGAGATAGCCAGCCTGCTGGCGGACCGCGTCATCGGGACCCGCCCCGCCGGGAGCACCGCGTGGTGACCACCGGGCGCGTTCACGACCGGGCTAAGGAGGGCCGATGAGGCACCGCGACGCCGTCATCGCCGGCGTTTACGCCACCCGGCAGGCATGGCGGATAACGGAGCAGTCGCCGTTCGGGCTCGTGTGCGAGGCCGTCGACGGTGCGCTCGCCGACGCCGGCCTGTCGCGGGGCGACGTCGACGGCGTCGCCGTGGACTGGCCCGGGCCCGGCGGCGTGCGAAACGAGGCGTCGTCATGGTCTCGCGTCCTGGGCCGCGACGTCGCCTGGACGAGCGACGGCATGCTCGACCGGGCGGGCACGCGGGGCGTCGTCAAGGCGGCGGCCGCGATCTCGGCCGGCCTGTGCGACGTCGCCGTGGTGGGCGGGGGGCAGTGCGGCACCCGGGTGCGCGGCACGCCCATCGGCGTCCAGGGCGGCGGCACGCTGGAATTCACCGACGGCTGGGGCGCCTACGTCGTCCCGCTGTTCGCCCTGGTGGCGGCGCGGCACATGCACGAGTTCGGCACGACCCCGGAGCAGCTGGCGGCGGCGGCGGTCACCGTCCGCAACTACGGCTACAAGAACCCGGAGGCGGTGATGTACGGAAAAGAGCCGATCACCGTCAGCGACGTGCTCGCCTCGCGGATTGTCGCCTCGCCGTTCCACCTGCTCAACTGCTGCATCGCGGCCGAAGGCGGGGCCGCGGTCGTCCTGACGACCCGCGAGCGGGCCCGTGACCTGCCGGGCATCCCGGTCGAGATCCTCGGCGCCGGCATGCAGTTTCACGGCGCACCGTACGCCAACCCGGTTGTTTACCGCGAGATCAGGCGGCTGGGCGTAGACGCCGTGCAGCGGGCCTACTCGATGGCCGGCGTCGGCGCCGCTGACCTCGACGTAGCGGCCCTCTACGACTCCAACTCCTTCGAAATACTGCGGCAGCTAGAGATCATCGGGGTCTGCGGTGAGGGTGAGGGCGGCCCGTACGTGGAGCAGACCGGGATCGGGCTCGGCTCCCCGCTGCCGGTGAACACCGACGGCGGCTGTCTCTCTTATGCGTGGAACGGCCTGCACCAGCAAACCTTGAAGGTGGTCGAGATCGTCCGCCAGCTCCGGGGCGACGCCGTGTTCCAGGTTGACGGGGCCGAAATCGGAATCGCGGGAAACGCCGGTACCGGGGCCGGGCACCTGGAGCTCGCCATCCTCGGCCGGGCGCGATGACCGGCCGGACACGGGAGTGACATGAGCCAGGCAGCCGAGTTCAGCACCCCGTTCTGGGAAGCGCTCGCCGACGGCCGGCTGCTCGTCCCCGAATGCGGGGCCTGCGGCCGGCGTTTCTTCACCCCTGAACCCCTGTGCCCGCACTGCGGCTCAGCCGGCTGGCGGTGGGCACAGAGTCCGGGGACCGGGTCGGTGTACTCGGTATCGGTCGTCCACCAGCCTGTGAACAACGATCACGAGGTTCCGTTCGCACTGGCCATCGCCGACCTCGACGACGGCTGGACGATGCTGACCCACATCGTGGGCTGCGACCCGGAGGCCGTGCGCATCGGCATGCGGATCCGCTTCGATCCGGACGCCGCCCGGTCGCGGATGCTGCCGCTTTTCCGGCCGGCCGGGCCGGCGTAGCGGCCGGCCCGGCGTAGCGGCCGGCCCGGCGGCGGATCCGGCCCCGGGGCCCGGTACGACCAGCGCTATCACTTCCCGCTCGAGCTGGCGGACGGGATGATCACCCGGCTGTGGGAGTTCAACGACACCTTCCCCGCGCGCGAGTTCTTCTCACTCACCGGCCAGGGTCAGGTCCCGGACCGCCGCGGATGACCTCCATCGCCGGCCTCTGCCCGGGTCCGGGGACGCGGGTAACCCGCAGGGGGATGGCACTCATCAGCGGGATGCCGGAGATGTCATCGAACCGCTCGCTGACCGAGACAAGCCGGCCAGTGCTGCTCCCGGCGGCCTGGAAATGTCCCTCACCCGGTGACGCACCGCCCCAGGCATGAGCGCACGAGACCACGCCGCGCAGCAGCTCCTCCTCGGGCTGCGCGATCGCCCGGATGGACCCGCGGGCTGACGTCAGCTCGACCACGTCGCCCGGCTCTGCGCCGAGCTCCGCGAGGTCATCTGGATGCAGGTACGCGGGGTTGTAGGCGGGCGCGCCCTCAAGGTTGATCAGGGCAGAGTTGCATACCTCGACCATCCGGCGGCTCACGAGCAGGTAGGGGAACGCACTGTCCGGCGGAGCCTGCACCGCCAGCCGGGTGAGCTGGCCCATCATAGCCGGGAAGCCCACGTCCAGCCGGCTGCCGTCGCCGTCCGCGGCCGCCTGGACGACCAGCTCTGACTCCCCGGTGTAACCGTGCTCGTGCCGCTTCACCTCCGCCAGCGGGACCCGGACGCCCTCGGCACTCGCGCTGATGACCTCGTCCACTGGCAGCGAGGGGGTGTTCATGTCGAGCGGGCGCCCGCGCAAGGTGAGGGTGATGCCAAGCCGGCGCGCGAGCTGGTGGAACACCTCGGCCTCGTCAAGTACCTCCGATCCGGGCGGGGGCTCGGCCACCGCCGGGGTGTACATCGCGTACGGACTCGGCCAGTTGGCCATGGTCGGGTAACTGATGCCGGCCTCCTCCATGAGCTGCGTAGTGGCCGGCACCTCGAGCGAGTGCTTGCCCGCGAATACGTAATGCGCGAACTCGGTCGTCGCGGTCTCGAAGAGCTCGACGCAGACGAGCAGGTCCAGCTTGCGCATGGCCTCGACCGTGCGCAGCTGGTCAGGCCACGCCGCGACCGGATTGCCGCCGATGACGAACAGCGCTCGCACCCGGCCCTCGCCGTCGAGCAAGATCTCGTCGGCCGCCGCGGCCGTCGGCATCCCCAGCGACGAGCGGCGCAGCCCGCGCACCCGGCTGGCTTCCCCGCCTTCCCAGGACCGCGGCACAGGCTCGGCCTGGGCCCGCCATTCCCGGCTGGGCACGAGCACGCCCGGGTTGCGCACCGGGTCGCCCGCGCGCGGCCAGGAACCGCAGACCGACATCAGGCACAGCATCAGGTACTCGGTGAGGGTCCCCCAGCCGGACATGTTGGCGCCGGTGCCCGCCGCGGTCCCGGCCCGCCGGGCCCCGGCGAACAGCCGCGCGACTTCGGTCACCTCAGCGGCGTCGAGGCCGGTGCGCCGGGCCACGAGGTCTAGGTCGAACGGGTCGACGGCCTTGCGCAGTTCCTCCAGTCCGGCCACGTGCCGCCGGCAGAACTCGTCGTCCGCGCCGCCGGTCACCAGGATGTGCCGGATGAGGCCCGCCAGCAGGGTGGCGTCCTCACCTGGCCTTATCTGCAGGTGAAGGTCGGCTAGGGCGGCGGTGCGGGTGCGCCGCGGGTCGACGACGACGAGACGCGTCCCGCCGCGCCTGATCCGCCGCAGTTCCGCGCCGGGGTTCGCGATACCCATGCCCGCCCACAGGGAGACCAGCGGATTGGTGCCGAGGAACATCCACACGTCCGCGTCGGCCGGAGCGGCCATCCCCGCTCCCCACCGGCCGTGGATGGCGTGGGCGAGGGGCTTGCCCGGCTGGTCGATCGAGCCCGAGCTGAACGTCATGGGCGAGCGGATCGCCCGCCAGAGGCGGTTCGCGACGATGTTGCCGGCGGCGTGGCCGAGGATGCCGTTGCCCGCGTAGAGCGCGACGGCCCGCGGTCCGTAGTTGTCGATGATCTCTCCGACCCTGGCGGCGACCTCGTCGAGCGCCATCGCGGCCGGCACCGGCACCAGGCGCCCGTCGGCCGCTCGCCGCAGCGGGTGCAGCAGCCGGGCGGGGTGATTGATCTGTGCGGGCAGGGACCGGCCCTTCATGCAGGTGAATCCCTGCGAGGCCGGGTTCTGCGGGTCGCCCTTTACTCGCTCTACCACCCCGTCGCGGACCGTCACCGTAACCCCGCAGTAGGACTGGCAGATCCGGCAGAACGATGTGCGGACCACTTCCGCGGGGCCGGTCATGACGCAGACCCGGCCGGCCGGGCCGACCTTGCCGTCGGCCGCTGGCGGGGCAGCCCGAGCAGGTGCTCTGCCACGTAGTTGCGGAACACCTCCGTCGTCCCGCCGTAGATCGCGGTGGCCGGGGCGGCCCGGTAGACGCGCTCGATCAGCCCGCCGCCGACCGCACCAGGTGTCCCGTGGCTGAGCAGGCCCGCGGGACCGACCATGGTGAGGCAGCGGTCGACGCAGTCGCGCAGGGCGTCCGAGGCGACCACGCGCAGCAGTGGCTCCGGGGTGGCGGCGGCGACGGCGACCTGGCTCTCCACGTAGGCCAGCCCGGCCCGGACCTCCGCCCGGCCGGCCGGCCGGGTCCCGTCCGCGCCGGCCTGCTGCGCCCACACCGAGACCTCGGCGAACACCCGGCGCAAGGTGGTCAGGAAGACGAATCCCGAGGTAACGACCTCGCTGCCGGTGAGCCCGTGCTCGGCGTCAAGCTGGCTGTTCAGCACCTGCCAGCCCTGGTTCACCGGTCCCACCCGGTAACGGTCGGGCACCCGCACTCGTTCGTAGAAGACGATGTTCGTGCGCTCGTCGCCCATCGTGTAAACCGGGTCGATCCGGATCCCGGCCGTCGCCAGCGGGACCAGGAAGATCGTCAGGCCGGCGTGCTTCGGTGCCGACGGGTCGGTGCGGGTCAGCAGGAAGCAGTAGGCGCAGTTCTGCGCGTTGGTCGTGAACATCTTCTGCCCGTCGATCACCCACTCGCCCGCGTCGCGGACGGCACGGGTGGCCGCCGCGGCCGCGTCCGAACCGGACCCGGGCTCGGTGATGCCCTGGCAGAGCAGGACCTCCCCGGCGGCGATCGGCGGATAGAGCTCAGCCCGCAGCTCATCGTCGATCCACGGCCCGATCGCGCCGGCGATCTGGAGGGTGGTGACCCGGCTCAGGTCGGGTATCCCGCGCTGCCACAGCTCAAGCGCGATGATCCGGGACGGCAGCTCCCCCAGGCCGCCGCCGCCGATCTCCCGGGGCCAGTCCGGCGCCACCCATCCGTGGCCGGCCAGGGCGCGGTGGAAGGCCCAGTCGTGCTCGTCGCCGGAAGCCCAGGCCGATTCGAGGAACTCCGGCGACGCCTGCTCGCGCAGGAAGGACCGGAACTGGTGCCAGAACTCGAGCACGTCCTCGTCCAGTTCGATGACGCTGAAGTCCACCCAATCCTCCTCCGTTGCGCACTGGGCGCCGTCGTGATCAGAAAATCCGCTCGGCCAGTTCCTCGACGGCTCGTACCGCGTCGCGTGAGCGACTCCACGGCGCGACGATCAGCCGACTGACCCCGGCGTCCTCCCACGCGGCCAGCGGCTGGTCCGCGTCGATGGCACCGAAGACCGTGACGGTGGCGGCCGGTTTCGCCCGGCCGGCCTCCTCCTCGAACCGGCGCAGCCGGCCGACCTGGGCGGTGACGGAGCCCGGGGTGTGAACCATGCCGAGCCAGCCGTCCGCGGCGCGCGCGGTCCTGCGCAGGGCCGCGGCGGATTCGCCGCCGATGTGAACGGGAAGCCGCGGCTGGACCGGTTTGGGCTCGAACGCGACCGGCGGGAAGTCGAAGAACTCCCCGTGGTGCTCGATGACCGGCTCGGTCCACAGCCTTCCGCACACGTCGATCGCCTCGTCGAGCCGTCTTCCCCGGGTGGTGAAATCCAGCCCGGCGGCCGCCCATTCCGCCTCCAGCCAGCCCGCGCCCACCCCTGCTTCGGCGCGGCCCCCGGACACGTGGTCCAAGGTGGCGAACGCCCGCGCCGCCACGAACGGGTGCCGCAGGCCGAGCAGGTAGACGAAGGTGCCAAGCCGGACCCGCTCCGTCCGCGCGGCCAGCCACGACAGGTAGGCGCAGACGTCGAACACCGGGGTGGTCGGCTTGACGGCGTGCTCCTCGCTGCGGACAAGCTCGCCACGGGAGTCCATCGGGACGACCAGGTGCTCGCCGAGCCAGACCGACTCGAAGCCAAGCTGGTCGGCCGTTACGGCGAGCTCCTCAATCCGGCTCGGGTGCGCCTGGCTCAGCGATATGCCCACGCGGATCACGCGAACGCGCCGGCCTGCTGGCCGCGGGCCCCGGGGTGACCGGCCGGGCAGCCCGGGGTGAACCGGTCGGAAAGTTCACGGTTCGTGTCTCCCGCCAGCACCGCCCATCCCTTGGCTCGCCGGAACCACAACTGGGTGTCCATCTCGACGGTGACTCCGAGGCCGCCCATCGTGTGGACCGCGGCCGAGGTGGCGGACACCGCGCTTGAGGTGGCGAAGGAGATCGCCGCGAGGGCGAGACCGGGCCTGGCGGCCGGCTCGAACTGCGCGAACCACGCGGCTTTGTGCACCAGACGGCGGGCGGCGGTGACCGCGATGTACATGTCCACCAGCGGGTGAGAAACGGCCTGGTACCCGCCGATGGGCAGGCCGAACGCGTGCCGCTGCTTCGCGTAGCAAACCGCGGCGTCCACCGCGGTCTGGGCGATGCCGACCGCGCCCGCGGCCACCAGCAGCCGCCATTCGTCCCGCATCCGGGCGAACAGCGCCCGGGCGCCCGGTCCGTCGGCGAGCGTCGTCGCGCCTCGGGTCTCCAGGTGCCACCATGCCAGCGGAGCCGACCCCAGGTTGGCGGCGGCGGCCCCCCGCGCGGCCGCGTCGATGGCGACGAGCCGGCCGCCTGCTAGCGCGATGACCGAGTCCGCGACGGTACCGCACGGCACGAGTTCGCAGCCCTGGTCGGTGGCCGCCACGGGCACCAGGGACAGCAGCTTGCTCCCGGCGAGCTGGTGGCCGAGCAGCTCCCGGGCGGGCCCGCCGCCCAGCCGGGCGAGCATCCGGCCGACAGCGGCTGTTTCGGCCAGGGCCGTCGCCGAACCGGTGCGGCCGACCTGCTCGGCCGCGATCGCCAGCTCTACCAGCCCGCCGCCGTCGCCGTCGGGCGGCGGAACCCCGAGCCGGGCGATGCCAAGGTCCCGCAGCCGCCGCCAGAGGTCGTGATCGAACCAGGGGGGCGCCGACTCTACCGCGCGGACCCGTGCGGCCGGGGCGTGCTCCGCGACCAGCCGCGCGACGCTGTCCTTGAGCGCGAGCTGCTCCTCGCTCAGCGAGTAGTCCTCGCGCCGGAGCGTGAAGCGCTCGAACTCCTCCGGCTCAGCCAGCACGTCCGGCCACCTTCCGGCGCGGATGGAGCCGCTGCGCGGCCAGGCGGTCGATCGAGCCGGTCCCGGCCGCTGTCATCGACCGGCAGGTTCCCAGGACGGGCAGCCGGGACAAGGCCGCGACGATGCGCGCGCCGACGGGCGCCTCGTTCCAGGCCGGCGTGGCGAAGCTCAGCTCACCGCTGCCAGCCGAGACGGTGTCCCAGTCGAACCGCAGCGGGATCCGCGTCGGGTAGTCGGCGTCGGGCGCGCCAGAAAGCGACGGAATGTACTTCCAGCCGATGACCGTGACCGCCGCGGCTGACTGGCGGATGATGTCGAGGCGGTCCGGCGCGACCGGGCGAAGGCCGCGGGCGCACCCGGTGATCAGCTGCGTGCTCCCTTCCCAGAGCGTGAACCGGGCCTCGTCTGCCGCCGCCTGGACCGGCGGCAGCCGGCCGGGCACCTTCGCGTAGCCGAGGAACTCACGGCCGATCTGGATCGGGATCGGCTCATCCACCCAGACCACCGGCTGGTAGCTGCCGCGGACCGGGCCGTCCTCGTCGTCGACCGACGCGGCGACGCCCACGGTGACCTCGTTGTAGCCGCCGCCGGCCAGGTAGTCGACGTCGCGGTAGGTCATCCGGCTCACGGTGACGGCCGGCCGCTCCGCCGCGATGTCGATGCCGGGCGGCACCAGCGCGGCGACCGCCGAGCGGTCGCTGACGAAACTGACGCTGACCATCTCGACCTGTCCCCAGACCGAGACCGCGGGGATCAGCGACGGCCCGAAGACGGTGGGCATCTCGTACCGGGGCCGTCCCCGGGGGCCCGGGTCCGCGGCACCGTCCTGGCCCGGCCGCCGGGTCACCGGGCGTCATCCGGGAGCAGGACCGCCGCCGTGCCCCGGGCGGTCGTCTCGCCCCGCTGGTTGACCGCGGTCAGTCCGCAGCTGATGCGCCAGCCGTCGTCCGTCCGGGTCTTGCCGAGCACCGACCCGTCGATCCACGTTGTGTCGCCCAGGTAGTTGGGACGCAGGATGTCCACGGTCAGTTCGGCCAGAAAACCGTCGTCACCGCACCAGTCGGTGACGAGGTGAGCCAGCCAGGAGACCCGCTGGCCGCCGAAGTCGTAGGCGGCGGGCATGCCGGTCGTGCGGGCGATCTCCGAGTTGAGGTGCGGCGCCTCGATCACGTCTTCGATCCCGGCCGCCACGTCGAGCAGCAGAGCACCGGGGTGGGCCTGCACGTAGCTGTGCTGCCGGCGATGCGCCTGGCACATGAAGGAACCCCAGCCGAGCAGCCAGCCAACGATGTTGGTCAGCGTCAGCGGTCCCTTGACGAGCCGCCCGAGCGGGGCGCCTGCTTCGACAGCGGCTCCGTCTAGCCGCTGCGCCCCGCGGCGCTGGCGGTACTCGGCCTCGTACTGGGCGCCGATCTCGGCCCGGTCGGTCTCGGTGTAGTGCGGGGCGACGTACTCCGTCATCCGCCGGTGGTTGACGCTGTCCGACCGCTCGAAGCGCATGATTGTCTTGTCGCACACCGCGAGCAGCTGCCCGTCGCCGTAGAACGTGTGCCGGTCGACCTGTCGGGCCCGGGGACCTCGCCCGTTGTCCGCCAGCCGCTCCATCGAGTGCAGTTCGGCCGTCGCCGTCAGCTCCATCCCGGCCCGGGTCGGCGCGTGCCACGTCCAGTGGTCGCTGGCCCACAGGCCAAGGACGCCGGGGAGCAGGTCGTCGGTGTCGACGCTCTCGGCCGAGCCCGGCGGCGGGCCCCCGCTGGTGCACGAGTAGAGGTAGGTCGGCGGGGCAATGAGACCGCCCCACCGTGTCTCCCGCGCGTACCCGGGGTCGTTGAACAGGGGGTTGTCGTCGCCGAGCCCCATGGCGAAGTGCCAGATGGTGTCCTGCGACACCGTGGTGTTCCATGGCCGCAGGGGTCGCTTGCGGCCGAGGTGACGCCTGGCCTCGGCCAGGCTGGCTTCGTCGATCTTGCCGCTGACTTCCGTGGTGGTCATGAGGTTCGTTCCCTTCGCGAACGCGGCGGACGGGGGAAGCTGCGCTACCGGCCGGGCTGCCACACCAGGCGGCGCTCGGGTCGCGCCGTCTGCGTGTCGGGTACGCCGATGTTCCTCGGCGGGCTGAGGAACAGTCCCCCGTCGGCGAACATCGTCATCCCGGTGACGTACCGGCTGTCGTCGGAGGCGAGGAACAAGGCGACGCCGCCGATGTCGGCTTCCGGGTCGCCGAGCCGGCCGAGCGGCAGCGCCCGCAGGATGTTGTCGCTGAAGCCGGGCCACTGCCGCTCCGAGCGGGCCATCACCTCGGTGTCGGCGACCGGGGCGATGCAGTTGACGCGGATCTGGTGCGGGCCCAGTTCGCGCGCCGCCACCTTTGTCAGCGCCCGGATGGACTCCTTGGCTACGTCGTAGTCCGCGAGGTAGGGCTCCCCCGCGATGCCGTCGAGCGAGACGAAGTTGATGATGCTGCCCGATCCGGCCTCGAGCATGAACGGCGCCGCGGTCCGCATCGTCCAGAATGACGCGTAGAACCCGGTACGCAGGGAGTAATCGAACTCACCGGTCGTCTTGTCGAGCAGGTTCGACAGGCCGTTGAACCCCTGGGCGTTGTTGACCAGGACGTCGATCCGCCCGTAGGTCTCCCCTGCCTGCTGCACGGCGCCGCACGCCTGATCCTCGTATCCCACGTTCGCTTTCAGGAACGAGGCTTTGACACCGAACTCGTCCACCAGGCTGGCCGCGGCCGCCTCGCCGAGGTCGCTGTCCCGGTCCACGATGACCAGCGTGGCCCCCTCACGGGCGAACCGCCGGGCGATCCCCTGGCCGATTCCCCTGGCCGCGCCGGTGATAAGGACAGTCTTGCCGTCGAGCCTGCCCGCCATCGTCAGCCCTCCGACCCGGGTGCGGGGATCAGTACACTCTCGAAATCCACTGGAGGCACTTCCTTGTCCGGTAGGTTCCTGTCCTCGCCGGCGAGGCGCCGGCGAGGGTCGAGCACGTCCTGGAGGTAATCGCCGATCGCGTTGAAGGCGAAGACGGACAAGACGATCGCCACGCCGGGGATGACGATCTGCAGCGGGGACTGGGTGACGAACCCGTAGGCCTCCGCGAGCATGGCACCCCAGCTCGGCTGGGGCGGCTGGGCACCGAGACCGAGGAAGCTCAGTCCGGCCTCGGAGAGCAGGGCAAGGCCAAACATCGACGACGCCTGGACCAGCACCGGCTGGATCGCGTTGGGCACGACGTGCCGCAGGGTGATGCGCAAGCTGGAGGCACCGTACGTGCCGGCCAGTTCGACGTACTGCTCGCCGCGGACCGCCAGCGTCTGGGCGCGCATCAGCCGCGCGATCGCCGGGGCGAACAGAACGCCCACCGCCAGCATGGAGTTGGTCAGGCTTGGCCCCAGGGCCGCCGTGATGGCGATCACGAGGATGAGCGCGGGAAAGGCGAGCAGCGTGTCGACGATCCGCATCAGCACGGCGTCCACCCAGCCCTGCAGGTAGCCGGCCGCGAGGCCGACCGGTATGCCGAGCACCAGGCCGGCCGAAACCGCGAGGAGCGCCGCGACCAGCGACGTGCGGGCGCCGTAGATGACACGGCTGAGCACGTCGCGGCCCAGGTCATCGGTTCCGAGCCAGTGATGGGCCGAGGGCTTGCCGAACAGGTCGGCACTCTGCGTGACCGGATTATCAGGCGCGAGCAACGGGGCCGCGACCGCCGCCGCGATCAGCAGCAGCAGCACCACGAAGGCCAGCGCGGTGCGCGCGGACGGGCGGCCCCATCCGCGCGCGGACGGGCGGCCGCGCCTCAGCCGGAAAGCCATCAAGCCTCCCTCAGCCGCGGGTCGAGGACCCGGTAGAACAGGTCGATCAGGAAGTTGATGACGAGCACGAAGATGACGAGAATGAGGACGACGCCCTGCACCACCGGGTAGTCGCGCGCGTTGACCGCCTGGATCAGCAGCGAGCCGACGCCGGGGACGCCGAAGACGCTCTCGACGACCACGCTGCCGGAGATGATCCGGCCGATCAGCAGGCCGACGATGGTGGCAATCGGCAGCCCGGCGTTCTTCAGCGCGTGCAGCCAGACCACCGAGCTGTTCCGCAGCCCCTTGGCGAGATCGGTACGGATGTGGTCTTGCGTTAGGACCTCGATCATGGCGCTGCGTACCTGCCGGGTAACCTCGGCCGCGCCGACGCAGCCAAGCGCGATAGACGGCAGCACCGCCGCCCGGATCGACTGGAGCGGTGACTGGCTGAACGCGATCGAGCCGGTCGCCGGGAACCAGTGCAGCGTCAGGCTGAACAGGAACACAAGCAGCATGCCGAGCCAGAAGCTCGGCATCGCGATGCCGACCGACGCCACGCTGGTGATCACCTCGTCGGCCGGACGGTGCCGTGAGCGGGCGGCGCGGATCCCGAGCGGGATGCCGACACCGATGGAGACGATCAGCGACCCGATCCAGATGGTGAGCGAAGCAGGCAGGCGGGCGCCGATCACGGTGAGCGTCGGCTGCAAGGACTGGATCGAGGTGCCGAGGTTGCCGTGAAGGACGCCCGTGAGCCAGTCCCAGTACTGGACGGCGATCGGGTGATTGAGCCCCAGCAGGACCCTGATGTGCGCGATGGCCTGCGGGGTGGCGTCCTGCCCGGCCTCGGTGACCGCGGGGTCACCGGGAATGAGGCGCTGCAGAAGGAACACGATGGCCGACGCGAGGAACACCGTCGGTACGGCGGCGGCCAGCCGCACGGCCACCATTCGCGGTATATGCATGGTTCTCCACCATCCCGGGCCGCCTGGATGGCGCAGCCGCGCAGGCGGCCCTGGTGTCCGTGGGTCGGGG
>DASYAD010000220.1:0-3412 GCA_036501515.1 Trebonia sp.
CATTCTCAACGGACTGATCGTCCAGGCGCTGTGCTGCGTGGACGAACTCGACGCGGCCGAGCGGATCAGCGACGCGGCGCTCACCGAGGCAAGGCGGCGCGGCTCGCTGCTGAGTTTCACCATGGCCAGCTACCACCGCGCGATCGGCCGCTACCACCGGGGCGAGCTGAGCAGCGCCCTGGCCGACCTTGACCAGGCGCGGGTCGCGGCCAGGGAGGGCTGGACCGCGGGCGACTCGTGGTCGGGCGGCCTGCGCGTCCAGATCCACGTTGAGCGCGGCGACCTCGCCGCCGCGCGCGCCGCGCTCGCGCTCATCGAAGGGGCGGCAGCCGGCTCGATGGACCTCCCCGTCGGCCTGTTCGCCCGGGCGAGGCTGGCGCTCGCCGACGGTCGTCCGGCCGAGGCGCTGCGCGACGCCGCGGCGACCGGGGAACTGCTCGGGGCCGGCTTCGGCATCGACCACCCGGGGTTCGTTCCCTGGCAGCGGACGGCCGTCCTGGCCGCCCACGCGCTCGGCGAGGACGATCGCGCAGGGAAACTGGCGGCCGAGCTGCTTGAGCGGGCCCGGTGGTCGGGCATCGGCAGAGCCATTGGCCTGGCCCTGCGCACTCAAGCGGCCGTCGCGAACGGCGAAGACCGCCGCCTGCTGCTCGCCGAGGCGGCCGATGTGCTGGCCGAGAGTCCGTCCGCGCTCGAACGTGCTCAGGCCCTCGTCGAGCTAGGCACCGCCTCCCGCCACGCGGGTCTCCGCCCGGCCGCCGAGCGAAGCTTGCGCGCGGGCCTGCAGCTAGCCGACGCCATGGGAGCCGCGCCGCTGGTCCAGGCGGCCCGTCACGAGCTGCGCGCGCTCGGGCTGCGCCCGCGCCGCACGGCGGTCACCGGGCCGGACTCGCTGACTCCCACCGAGCGCCGGGTCGCCGAGCTGGCCGCGTCGGGCCTGACCAACCGCCAGGCGGCCGAGGCGCTGTTCGTGACCGTCAAGACCGTGGAGACGCACCTGGCCCGCGTGTACCAGAAGCTCGGCATCGGCACCCGCACCGAGCTCCTCCGAGCGATCGGCTCGTAGCCCCACCGAGGTGGGACGGCGACCACAAGAGCCGCGACCACAAGAGCCGCGACCGCAAGAGAAGCCGGGTTCACCGTCCGCGGTCAGCCGCGGGCGGTGAACCCGGCCGGCAGTGCTCAGCCCTGGTAGGGGTTGGCCGGTAGGTGGTTCGTGTAGCTGATCGACAGGTACAGGTCCTCGAGGAACTCGCCGGTCGGCTCGAGCCAGGCGGATTCGAGCGTGGCCCCCGTCCTCGGGTTCTCGAACGTCTCGACCTTCTCCTTGGCGAAGGTCGCAACGCGGCTGATCTCGACCGCGGGACGGCCGGCGCTGTCGGTGGCCCCCGTCCTGACCTGCACGCCGGGCGTGTCCGCGAGCACCTTGTACACGGCGGCGCGCAGGGCGGAGCTGAGGTCGGGCTCCCACAGCAGGTTGGCGGCCTGCTCGAAGACCAGGTCGCTGTCAGTCGGCTGCGGGCCCTTGGGGACCGGGCTCGCGATCTTCTTGCCCGCTTTCTTCGCCATCTGCGCCATCTCGACACGGGCCTGGTTGAGCTGCTGCCTCGCCTGGTTGAGCAGGAAGGCACGCAGTCCCGCCGTGCTCGTCGGCATGGCATCGAGCTGCGCGGTCGTCGGCGAGCTGTCCGCGGGGGCGTTCAGTACCGCCGGGGGCTGCGGGTCGCCGTTGGAGCCGGAGACCGTTATGTCCTGGTAGGTGACGCCGCCGCCGGTGACGGTATCGATGACGCTTGTCTTCGGCCCGGCCTCGCTGCCCGCCCCGCCGGGTTCGGCGTCCACCGACTTCTCCGTGAGGACCACGTACCGGCCGGGCGGGCGGGCTGTCGCCGCGGAGGCGGCACTCAGGCCGTACAGCGTCTGCTGAGCAGCGGTCAGCTGCGCGATGTGCGTCGTCCCGGCGGGACTGGCGGCTCCAGACGGGATCGCGAGGGCGCCGGCGGCGAGCCCGGCCGCGGCGGCGACCCCCGTGACGCCGAGCACACGGGTGCGCAGCCGGCGCTGCCGCTGCCGCCGCAGCGCCTCGGCGGCGACGGCGGGCCGCGCGAACAGGTCCGCGGTGGAATGGATCATCAGCTCGCGCATGACGTCATCATCAATGTCAGGCATAACGGACCTTCCTTGGAATTGCATTGGTTGCCGTGTGACTAAAAAGCCCGCTGAGGCTCGGGTGCTCGCGCAGTTGGGCCACGGCGCGGGACAGGGTGCTCCTGACGGTTCCCGGCGCGACGCCGAGCAGCTCGGCGACCTCGCTCTCGCTGCGGTCGTCGAAGTAGCGCAGCGCGACGATTTCCCGCTGGTGCGGTGTCAGCGTGCGGAGCGCGCCGAACAGCGCGGGCCGCAGTTCGGCCGCCGATGCCGGATCGGCCGACCGGGGATCGCTGTCGTCGTGTCCCTCGGCCAGCCGTATCTCGGGAACCTGGCGCCGCCTGAGCCGCCCATGGTCGATAACGATGTTGTGCATCACCCGCCGGCAGAACGCGCGCGGGTTGTCCACGCGTGACCAGCGAGCGGCGAGGCGGTGCAGCGTCTCCTGGTAGACGTCCTCGCCAAGGCCGCGATCCGCGGTGAGAAGCGTCGCCAGTCGCAGCAGTGCATCACCGGACTCGCCGATGAACTCCTCGAAAGCACGTTCCTGCTTTCTGTCCACTTAGCCTCCTGACTTTCGCCTTCACCCCTCTAGACGATGCCTGCGCCGATCACGTTGAGCGGCACCCGACGACCTGAGCGGCGCACCATTCGGCTACCGTCCGTCTACAGGAACGCTTCCGGGGGGAGGCCCCGTGGGAGAATACGAGCTCTTCACGCTGGCGGTAGCGATCGCCGTCGTGATGATCATTGGCCGGGTAGTCGCCAACCGGCTCGAGGTGCCCGAGGCGATTCTCCTGGTCGTACTCGGCGTGCTGGCCAGCCTCATCCCGCAGGTGCCGAACATCGACCTGCCGCCCGACGTCGTCCTGTTCCTGTTCCTGCCACCGCTGGTGTACAACGCCGCGTTCTTCACCGCGCCCAGGGAGACCAGGGAGAACGCGGTGCCGATCACCGCGCTCGCGGTCGGCGCGACGGCGGTGACCATCATCGGCGTCGGCGCGGTGACCAGGCTGGTGCTGCCGGAGGCCGGCTGGCCGGGGGCCCTGGCGTTCGCCGCGGCGGTGGCGCCGACGGACGCGGTCGCGGCCACCTCGGTGCTGACCCGGCTCGGCGCGCCGGCCCGTGTCGTGACGATCCTGGAAGGCGAGAGCCTGATCAACGACGGGGTGGCGCTGACCGCGTTCGGCCTCGCGGTCGAGGCGATGGCGCACCCGTTCACGTTCGGGCACGGCGTGGAACGACTGGTCGAGGTCGTCGTCGG
>DASYAD010000221.1:0-4741 GCA_036501515.1 Trebonia sp.
GGCGCTCGCTGCCGGGCTCCGCGTCCTGCTGCCGCACTCGGTGCGGCGCTGCGCGGACTGCCGGCGCGACCTGCTGCGGGCCACGGCGTTCGCGGTCGCCTGCCCGGTGCTGGCGCTGAACCTGGCGGTGACCACGACCGATCCGCCCGTGCTGGCCCTGATGCTGCTGGCGCTGAGCCTCATCAGCTACCCGGAACGCGTGGTGCCCGCCGCGGCCGCGCTCGGTCTCGCCTGCGCGATGAAGCCGACCGCGTGGCTCGCGATCCCGGTGCTCGCGGCGATGGTGCGCAGCAGGGACGGCACCCGGCCGGCGGTCGTGTTCACCGGCACGGCGTTCGCGTTTGTCACCGCGGCCACGCTGCCCGCTGTGATCGCCAGCCCGGTCGCGATGGTGCAGAACACGGTGCTGTTCCCGCTCGGCCTGGCCCGCCATCTCACCCCGGCGGCATCTTTGACGCCCGGTGACCTGCTGGCGCGCCTCGGCCCGGCCGGCCACACGATCGCGGTTGCGCTGCTGCTGGTCGCCGGGCTCGCCGTGGCCGTCTCGCTCATCGTCAGGCCGCCACGCGACCTGCGCGCGGCGACGTGGCGGCTGGCGATCGGCCTGGCCCTGATGTTCGCCCTCGGCCCGGCCGAGCGCTTCGGCTACTTCATCTACCCGCTGGGCCTGGCCGGCTGGCTGCTGCTGACCCGCCGCCAGCCCGGCGCCGCGGGCGCCGGTAGGCAAACGCCTACCCGGGAAGGTGGTACCTAGCCGCTGGTGCGGCGCGGCCCGGCGGGCCACGATGGATGCCATGGAGCCGTGGAACCTGTGGATGTACCTGTTCTGCTCGCTCGCCGCCGTATGCCTCTGCCTGATCTGGATCGTGCCGACCCCGCGCGGGCGGGGACCCCGGGCCGTCGGCCTGGGCGCCGCATTGGTCCCGGCGGCCACGCTCTGCGTGCTCGCGTTCGGGGTCACCGCACCGACGTGGACGTTCCAGGTGACGGCCATCTTCGCTGACGGTCACAGCGTCACGTCGGGCGGTTCCCTGCTGCCGGGCGCAAGCCAGCTGGGAGCATTCTGGCTTGCCGTGGCCATCGTGGTAGCCGCGTCGGTGTTCACGCTGGTCGCCTCCCGGCAAGCCGCGTACCTGGCCGCGGTCACCCTGCTGGCGTTCGGGCTCTGGCAGGCGTACGTCGCGCTGAAGCTCCACGCCGGGCTCGTCGGCGGCTATTACTGGTACGACTTCATGTTGAGGTGGACGGACCGGCTGGCCGTGTGGCTGGTGGCGCTCGCCAGCGTGGCCTCCGGTTCGCTTCTGGCCGCGCGAACGATAGTCGCAGACGCGCTGGCCCGCCGGAGCGGCCTGACCGCCCAGGTCCAGCGCCTCACCGTGACCCGCGCCGCCGCCGTCGACGCCGCCGCCGCGGAACTGAGACGGCTTGAGCGGGATCTGCATGACGGCGCGCAGGCTCGCCTGGTCGCGTTGGGCATTAACCTGCGGGCCGCCGAGAAGCTGATCAGGACCAGCCCGGATGCCGCGGAGGCCCTGATCGCCGAATGCCGCGAGACCTCGTCGCAAGCCCTGGCCGACCTGCGGGACCTGGTCCGCGGGATCTACCCGCCCGTGCTCGCCGACCGGGGACTCGGCGCCGCGGTGGAGGCCCTCGCGCTCGACTGCCCGGTTCCCGCCGCGGCCGAGATCGACCTGCCGGGCAGGCCGCCGGCGCCGGTGGAGTCGGCGGTGTACTTCGCGGTCGCCGAGGTGCTCAACAACGTCGCCAAACACGCGGACGCCACGTGTGCCCTGGTCCGGCTGGGCTATGCGGACGGCATATTGGGCGCTGAGGTGACCGACGACGGGAACGGCGGCGCGGATCCCGGGAACGGTACCGGGCTGGCCGGGATAGAGCAGCGCCTGGGTGCGTTTGACGGCATCCTGGCAGTGAACAGCCCGGTTGGCGGGCCGACCATCGTCCTCATCGAGGTGCCATGCGCGTTGTCCTCGCCGAAGATCTCTATCTCCTGAGAACGGGGCTCGAGAAGCTGCTCGCCGCGCACGGCTTCGACGTCATCGAGTCGGTGGACAACGGCCCCGCGCTGCTGCACGCGCTGGTCCGGCGGCAGCCGGACGTTGCCGTCGTCGACGTCCGGCTGCCACCGACCTTCACCGACGAGGGGCTACGTGCGGCGATCGAAGCGCGGCGCCAGGTGCCGGGGCTGCCGGTCCTGGTGCTGTCGCAGTACGTCGAGCAGCTCTACGCCAGGGAACTGCTCGCCGACCGCATGGGCGCGGTCGGCTACCTGCTCAAGGACCGGGTGTTCAACGACGACCAGTTCACCGACGCGATCCGGACGGTAGCCTGGGGCGGCACGGTGATGGACCCCGAGGTGGTCGGCAAGCTCCTGGGCAGGCGCTCCCGCGACGAGCTGATCACCAGGCTGACCGCCCGCGAGCGCGAGGTCCTCGCGCTGATGGCGGAGGGCCGCTCCAACAGCGCGATCGCCCAGCGCCTGTCGGTTTCGGAAAAGGCGGTGGGCAAGCACACCACGTCCATCTTCGCGAAACTGGACCTGGCGCCCTCGGAAGACGACAACCGCCGCGTCCGAGCGGTCCTGGCCTACCTCAACGCCTGAGCGATGGCGCGGTTTAGGTAACGGCGGTCCGCGGTTCCTGGTCAGGGGCGAACAGCAGCAGCCACCCGATGTTGAAATTCACGAAGATCAGCGCGGTGAGCAGCACGGCCTCGGCGCGGAGCAGGTTCACCCCGCCGATGATCGCCAGCACCGCGACGACCACGTAGAGCGCGATGGCCGCCCAGTACGCGGCGGCGCCGAGCCGGTCCCCGGTAGGGACTCTCCGTACCAGATAGCTCCCGACCGCGCCGCCGATCCCGAGGACGGCGAAGGATGACCGCCAGAATGCCGCGTTTTGCGGATCTATGAGCGCCAGCACGCCCATCAAGCCGGGCAGCAGGAAATTCAAGGCGATTACATAGGACATTCGCTTCTTGCTTTCACTATCGCGCCAGTCGCCGATGCGTATCTGCACCACGACAAGCCACAGCCCCAGCAATGCGAAACAGGCCGGAGAGAACGCTCCGTAAAATGCATCCAACATGTCTGTCAACGCTATCGTGTCGAGTTCGCTACTGGGTAGCGGCATCATGAGAGATCGTGGAACAGCTAACGTTCGGTGACGCGCCGGCGGTCGCACGGGCGGACCCCGCGCGGACCGGATATGAGATTGAGCGTGAGCTCGCGGCGGCGGGCAGCCTGCGGGTCGCCGGCGTCGACGAGGTGGGTCGCGGCGCCTGGGCCGGGCCCGTCGTGGTCTGCGCCGTCATCGCACTGGCCGGGTTCCCAGCCCCGCCGGAAGGGCTGACCGACTCCAAGCGGCTCACCGCGCGGCGGCGTGCTCAGCTCGCCGCTGAGCTCCCCGCCTGGATCGAGTGCTACGCGATCGGCGAGGCCAGCCACGAGGAGATCGACGCGCTCGGCATGACCGCCGCGCTGCGCCGCGCCGCGGTCCGCGCGCTGGACGGGCTCGCAGCGCCCCCGCCCGACGTGGTGCTGCTCGACGGCTCGCACGACTACATCGGCCGGCCGTGGCTGGTGCGGTGCGCGGTCAAGGCAGACCTGCGTTCCGTGTCGGTGGCGGCGGCGTCGGTCCTCGCCAAGGTGCACAGGAACAACCTGATGGCCGAACTCGGGCGCCCGCACGCCGAGTTCGCGTTCGAAGAGAACGCCGGGTACCCGTCGCCGGCCCACCAGCGCGCCCTCGCCAGCCTCGGGCCGACTCCTTACCACCGGCTGTCCTGGTCCTACCTGGACGACCTGCCCGAGTGGCGGCACCTGAAGAAAACCCGCCCCGACATCGAGGGCCAGCTTTCCCTGCTCTTACGCCTGGGCACGGTAATATCGGTCATCCTGAACGAACGTCGCCGACCCTTTCTCCGCTACACCTTCGCCTCGATGGCGGCGGTCGCCGTGGCGGGCGCCGCAGGGGTGGAGCTGATTTCCCGGGGCGTGCTGCCCGGCAAGGGCGCGCTGGACGAACTCGACGGCGCGTGCTCGGTGGACGGCCCCGGCCTCACCCCTTATGCCCGGCCCGGTCCGCAGCTATCCGGCACCTTCTACTCCGCCGCGCGCCGCCGGGCCGTCGGGTACACGATCGCCTACCCGCCGGGCCACAGCCCCGGCGGCGCGCTGCCGCTTGTCGTCATGCTGCACGGCTACGGCGATGACCACGCGACCGCGTTGTCCGGCATGTCGCCCGCACAGGCCCGGATGCCGGTCCGCGTTGCGGCCGGCCGCGCCGACCCGTTCTACCCCGGCGTCCAGGCGCTCGCCCGCGTGCTGCCTGAGGGCGCCATTGCCGACTTCACAAACGGCTGCCACGACGGCTCTTTCTTCACCGCCCAGGAACCGCCCTCACTCGCGTTCCTGGCCCGCCACATAGCGGTTTAAGCAGGCGTCGGGAACCCAGCCTTAACGCCGTGCCGCGGGCGCGTCGGGGTCGATGACGAGGACCTTCGCCTTCGCGTGGCGGCGGAGCTCGGCGCTGGCGCTCTCGTCCATCAGCGCGGACAGGCCGTGATTGGTCGGCGCGCCGATCAGGATCGTGGTCGCGCCCGCCTCGTTGGCGTACTCGGCGATCAGCCGTCCCGCCGTGCCGTGGTCGGCCGCGTGCAGCAGCACGTGGCCTTCGGCGGGAACGCCGCTGGCGGCGAGCCGGTCCAGGTGGTCGCGGACCAC
>DASYAD010000222.1:0-9427 GCA_036501515.1 Trebonia sp.
TTCGGCCGCGAGCGTCTCAGGATCGGTCCGCCGGTGCCGTCCCGCCGACGACTCGGCCGCGGCCTGCTCGCTTCCGCTCTGCTGGCCCCCGGTCTGCTCGCCCCCGGTCTGCTGGCCCCCGGTCTGCTGGCCCCCGGTCTGCTGGCCCCCGGTCTGCTGGCCCTCGGTCTGCTGGGCTGCGGTCTGTTCCGTGGCGCTTGGCGGAGACGTCTGCATCCCGCCGGCCCGCGGTCGGGGCACCGTCTCCCGGGCTGTGTCCTCGCCGGCCGCGGTGTCTGCACCGGCCGCCGAGCCCGCGCCTGTCATAGTGCGGTCACCGGCTGCGGTGTCTGCACCGGCCGTCGTACTGTCGCCGGTCGCCGCGCCGGCGCCGGCCGTCGTGCTTTCGCGGGCCGTCGTGTTTTCGCGGGCCGTCGTGCTCGCACTGGCCGTCGTTCTCTCCCGGGCGGCCGGTGCCGTGGCCGTATCCGCGTCTAGCGCCGTGCCGCTAGCGCCCGCGCCCGCGAACCCGAGCGCGCCGAGCCGCCGCTCGCGGCGGTCCGCGCGCGCGACCCAGGAGTCCGCGACCGCGGCCGCACTGACCAGGATCGCGGTCATGATGGACATGACGACGACAATCACCCAGATGGCCGTGGGCGATGCCGTTGTCCGCACCGCTTCGTACATTGCTGGCCCCCAACCAGCACCATCCATCCCGCTACTTACCCTTACGCCCCATCAGTGACACGACCGGATCGGGCCTGGGTACGGTGCTCCCCGTGGTCTTCCCGGCGGCCAGCGACTTCCTATCAGTTAGGTATCGACAAACCCTGACAAAACGCCCCCGAAACTGGTGCTAATCGATAGGAAGTCGCGAAAAGCGGCGTAACTGATAGGAAGTGGAGCGCCTGCCGCGGAGGGAGGGCGGGCGTCAGGAGCGCAGGGAACGGACCGCCGACAGGTCGGTGACCCCGGCGAGGCGGCCGTCCGCCTGGCAGCCGCAGCTCTCCCGGCACAGCAGCCTGGTGGGCAGGGAGATGTCCCGTTCCGCGGGCGCCTCGCGCCCGATCATGGCGTAAAGCAGCTCGAAGGCGGTCTCGCCGAGCTCGCCGATCGGCTGCCGCACGGTGGTCAGCAGCGGGTGCACGTGCCTGGCCATCGGGATGTCGTCGAAGCCGGTGACGGCGACCTGCCCTGGCACGTCCACTCCTGACCGGCGCAGCGCGTGCATGACGCCGAGCGCGGTCTGGTCGTTGGCGCAGACGATGACCCGGGGAAGCGGCCGGCCGGACGCCATCAGCCGCTCGGTGACCACCGCCGCGCCCGCGGCGTAGTAGTTGCCCTGCCACTGCGGTCCCGAGTCAAGCACCGCTCCGGCCGCCGCCGCCTCGGTCGCGAGAGTGTGCAGCCGGGCCTGGCTGTCCGGGCTGTCGCTGTAGCCGCTGAGGTAGCCGAGGGTCGTGTACCCGTGGTCGTAGAGCAGGTGCCTGGCCAGCGCGCGCATGCCGGACACGTTGTCGCTGCCCACGTTGGCGGTCGTCGGGCTGGGAATGCCCGCGAGGGTGACGATCGGCACCTGGCGGGAGATCTCGTCGATCTGGGCGGGGTCGAGCACCTGGTCGTGCAAGATCAGGCCGTCGCTCTTGCGTGCGACCGCGAGCACCCGGCGCCCCGCGTCGTGGTCGCTGATGTCTACCGAGCGCAGGAGCAGGTCGAAGCCGCGGCGCTGGGCGCCCCGCTCCACGCCGCGGTTCAGCATGTCGTGGAACTGCAGGGACTCGGTCTCGTCGGCGAAGGCGTCGTAGCCGAGCAGTCCGGCCGTGTCCCAGGCGCCGCCCGCGCCCGCGGGGAGCACCGGGGCCGGAATCGGCGACCCGGCCGTCAGCGGCCGCCGCATGACGACCCCGACGACTTCCTTAAGCCGGACGGACAGCGCCCGGGCGGCGCTGTCAGGAACATAGCCAAGCTCGGTGACCGCCCGCTGCACGCGGTCCCTGATCTCCGGACTCGGGTTGCGGCGGCCGTTGAGGACGCGCGAGACCGAGGCGATGGAGACTCCGGCGGCCCGGGCGACGTCGTAGATCGTCGGCGCGGCGGTCTCCGCCTGATCGGTACTGGCAGTCACCGCACTTGCCTCCTGTCCCGGCAGGCCCGCGTTGGCCTGGCTACGGTAAGCGCTTTCCCGCCTCTCGGTCTGTCCGGCCGGAACGGCCGGTAAGCGCTTACCGGTGTCGCGTGGCTGCAAGCGTACGTCCGCCTGATCGATGCCTCAAGCTTGGCGGCAGGCAACGTTACAGCAATGTGACGCCGCTGTGGTGGCGCCTGATAGCCGTGGCGCGAACGCCGTAAGCCCGGACATCAGGACACATTCACGAAACATCCGGGGGTCTGTCACCTGCCACGTTACCGCTGGCGTAACAAACGGGAAATGCCTCTGAAACCCGCGCATGGGAAACATTAACCGTTGCATGAAAGCACGAGGAGAGGCCGGGGCGGGACTGCCAGCCCGGGGGGTGACCCTGGAACCCGAGAGGCCCTTCATATCAGGTAGCCCCTGGAGGAGCAAAAACAGTGATTCCATACCCAACCTGGCTGAGTTCTGGAGATAACGCCTGGCAGATGACAGCGGCAACGCTGGTCGGGCTTATGTCCATCCCAGCTCTGGCCGTGCTTTACGGCGGCTTGGTGCAGAAGAAATGGGCGATGAACACCACGCTCATGGTCTTCGTCACCTTCGGCCTGGTCACCATAGTCTGGGTGCTATGGGGCTTCAAGATGGGCTTCGGCACGCCGCTCATTAAGAACTACGTGGGCGACCCGCGGACCATCCTGGGCGCTAACGCACTCGAAGGCCAGGCGAGCATCCCGCTTGTCGACCCCGCGATGCCCGGGTACGCGGTGTCGAAGACCGGGGAGATCCTCAACTCCGGCTTCAAGCTGCCAGGCGCGTCTGTCGAGTACTTCCAGCTCGTGTTCGCGGCGATCACTCCCATCCTGTTCATCGGCTCGGTCCTCGGGCGGGTCAGCTTCAAGGCCTGGATGGTTTTCGTCCCCCTCTGGATCACCTTCGCCTACTGTGTCAACGCCTTCCTGGTCTGGGGCGGTGGCTACTGGGCGAGCAAGGGCGCGCTGGACTTCTCCGGCGGTTACGTTATCCACCTCGCCGCAGGCGTGTCCGGCTTCGTCTCCGCCGCGATCATCGGCCCGCGCCTCAAGCGCGACCGTGAACGCGCCATCCCCAACAACCTGCTGTTCGTCGCGGTCGGAGCTGGCATCCTGTGGCTCGGCTGGAACGGCTTCAACGGCGGTGACCCGTACTTCGCGGGCTCGGACGCCGGCACCGCCATTGTCAACACCAACCTCGCGACCGCCGTGGCCATGCTGGTCTGGATCCTCATGGACATGTTCTTCTCGGTCGACAAGAAGCCGACCTTCCTGGGCGGCCTCAACGGCATGATCTGCGGCCTGGTCGGCATCACCCCGGCCGCCGGCTACGTCAACGGCCTTGGCGCCATCATCATCGGCGTGGTCTGCTGCGTGGTCGTCTGGATCGCCTGGTACACCCTGCCCAAGTACGTCTGGCCGTTCAACCGGGTCGACGACGCCCTCGGAGTGGTCTACACGCACGGCATCGCCGGCCTCCTCGGCGGCTTGCTCGTCGGCGTGCTGGCGGACCCGAACGTGATCATGTACCCGGCCGCGCCAGGCGGTGCCGCGTTCAGCGGTGCCGGCTGGATCTGGGGTCACCACCCGCACCAGGTGCTCACGCAGTTCCTCGCCGCCCTGACGATCATCATCTGGGACGGCCTGGTCACGGCGGTCATCTGGTACTTCATCAAGTACGTGCTCCGCATGAAGCTCCGCTTCTCTGACGAGGAGCTGGAGATCGGCGACGTCGCGATTCACGGCGAAGAGGCGTACCCGATGGAGGAGTCCCTCACCTCCAAGCTCAGCGTCACGGCCTCGGCCGAAGCGTCGCCGACAACAGAGGAACCAATCTCGATCGAGGAGTGATCCTCGGGTCTCGCGCTCCGTTGCGGCCGTAGCGCGAGCGGGCCGCGGTCCAGGTCAGCCGGAAACGGCTGACAGGGACCGCGGCCCTCGGCATGTCTGGGGTCTACTACCGTTATGGCTGTATCCTGCGGGCCGGAAAATCAGGATGGAGTACCGTGAATCCCGTCGTCATGACCGTCACGCTGGTCACCCGAGACGGCGTCCCGATCGACGCCGTGCACCTGCCGCCTCCGGGCCAGCGTGACCAGGCGAAGCTGGACGACCCCGACGAAGGGGCCGCGGATCAGCTGACCTTGGACGCGCTCGCGCTCGGCGAGCTGACCTCGCCGCCGCTGCCGCCAGGCCAGCGAGACCTGGCGATCGTCATCGCGCACGGATTCACTATGTCCTGGCTGCGTCCGATGACGTGGCGGCTGGTGCAGTGGTTCAACCGCTCGGCCGGGGTGGTGACGTTCGATTTCCGCGGTCACGGCCGGTCAGGCGGCCTGTCGACACTCGGCGACAAGGAGATCGAAGACCTCGACGTGGCCGTCAGGTACGCGCGGGAGCTCGGCTACCAGCGCGTCGCCACGGTCGGCTTCTCGATGGGCGGCTCGGTCGTGCTCAGGCACGCGGCGCTGTGCGGCGGTACCGACGCGGTCATCTCCGTGAGCGGACCTGGCCGCTGGTACTACCGGGGCACCACGGCGATGCGCCGGGTCCACCTTGCGGCCGAGCGGCGCCTTGGCCGTGCGTTCAGCAAGCGGGTGCTGAACACCAGGATCTCGCCCCACGGCTGGCCGACCCCCGACCCGATGCCGCCCGCCGAGGCGGCGGCGCTGATCTCGCCGGTGCCGGTGCTGATCATCCACGGGGACAAGGACATCTACTTCCCTCCCGACCACGGCCAGCAGCTATACGACGCGGCCAAGGAGCCCAAGGAGATCTGGCTCATCCCCGGTTTCGGCCATGCCGAGCGCCACACCGACGAGGCCCTGGTGGGCCGCATCGTCGACTGGGCCGATAAGGCCTCGGCGGCCGCGGCGCCCGCCGAGCAGCCGACCGCGAGCTAGCCGGCGACGGGCCCGGTCACGGCGGGTTCGCCGGCGCCGGGGCCGGTCCCGCGGGCTAGTCGGCGACGGCCCGGTCCCCGCGGGCTACCAGCTTGTCGGGACCGGCATCCCCTCGGTGTAGCCGGAGGCGCTCTGCACGCCGACGACCGCCCGCTCGGCGAACGACGGCAGGTCGCCTGCCCCCGCGTAGGTGCACGAGGACCGCACGCCCGCGACGATCATGTCGAGCAGGTCCTCCACGCCGGGCCTGCCCGCGTCCAGGTACATCCGGGCCGAGGAGATTCCTTCCTCGAACAGCCCCTTGCGTGCCCGCTCGAAGGCCGAGTCCGACGCGGTGCGGCCCCGCACCGCGCGGGCCGACGCCATCCCGAAGCTCTCCTTGTACAGCCGACCGTCCGGATCGCGGAACGCGTCGCCTGGCGACTCGTAGGTGCCGGAGAACCACGAGCCGATCATGACTGACGACGCGCCCGCGGCGAGGGCGAGCGCGACGTCACGCGGGTGCCTGACGCCCCCGTCGGCCCAGATGTGCGCGCCGAGCGCGGCCGCCGCCTCGGCGCACTCGAGCACGGCGGAGAACTGCGGACGGCCCACCCCGGTCATCATGCGGGTGGTGCACATCGCACCAGGGCCGACGCCCACCTTGACGATGTCCGCGCCCGCGGCCACCAGGTCGGCGGTGCCCTGGGCGGTGACCACGTTCCCGGCCACCACGGGGACCGACGGCGAAAGCGCCCGCACCGCCCGCAGGGCGGCCAGCATCTTCTCCTGGTGCCCGTGCGCGGTGTCCACGACAAGCACGTCGATCTCGGCGTCGAGCAGCTGCTTCGCCTTCGCCGCGACGTCGCCGTTGACCCCCACGGCGGCGCCCACCCGCAGCCGGCCGCGCGCGTCGACGGCAGGCGCGTAGAGCGTCGCGCGCAGCGCCCCGGTCCTGGTCAAGATGCCGAGGCAGGCACCGGACGCGGAAACTACCGGCGCCGCCTTGTGCCGCCCGCCGTAGAGCAGGTCGAAGGCCTTCGCGGGGGGCGTGCCTGCGGGCAGCGTGAACGGGTCGGCGGACATGACCGTCGACAGCTGCGCGAAGCGGTCGGCGCCGGCGCAGTCCGCCTCTGTCACCACGCCGACGGGCACGCCGCCGGAGTCGACGACCACCACCGTGCCGTGGGCCCGCTTGGGCAGCAGCGCGAGCGCCTCGCCGACGGTCTGCGCCGGTCCCAGGGTGATGGCGGTGTCGACGACCAGGTCCCGGGACTTCACCCAGGCCACGACATCGGCGACGACATCGCCTGGAATGTCCTGCGGCAGGATGGCCAGGCCGCCTCGGCGCGCGATGGTCTCCGCCATCCGGCGGCCGGACACCGCGGTCATGTTGGCGGCGACGATCGGGATCGTGGCCCCGCTGCCGTCCCTGGTGGCCAGGTCGACGTCGAGGCGGGACCCGACGGCGGACCGCGCGGGCACCATGAACACGTCGCTGTATGTCAGGTCGGTGGCAGGCGAGCTGTCATGAAGGAAACGCACGTTCTCAATTGTTACCTTAACCGCGCGGCCAATCACCAATCGGCGGCCTGAGAAAGGGTGCTTCCTGACGGTGACCGCCTGGCGAGCGCCGTACGAGGACCGAGACGCCTCCGTCCTGCTAGGGGACGGCCAGGCCGAAGGCGGCGAACAGGATGTCCGCGATCTTGTCGGCCATCAGTTCCTCAGGCAGCTCCACCTCGGTGGTCATCACGAAGTTGACCCGTTCGAGCATCATGATGCAGGCGAACGCGGTCAGCTCGGCGTTTTCCTGGTGGTGTCCCGCCGCCGCCGCGGCGGCCGTCATCCCCGTTGTCATCGCCTCGGTCAGGCTGGCGAACAGCTGCAACCCGTCGGTGAACATCGCCATCTGCGCGTTCGCCGAGCTCAGCGTGCGCAGCACGGTGCCGTGGGCGGCGTAGGCGCCGGAGAATTTCCGCACCCAGGCCCGCAGCATCCGCAGTCCTGTCTCGTCGCTTGTCACCACAGGGAAGTCGCCGGTGACGCTCTCCATGTCGTGCAGCGCGTCCCGCAGCAGCGCTTTGAACAGGTCTTCCTTGTTCGCGAAGTACAGGTAGAACGTCCCGTGGGAAATGCCGGCGCGCTTGACGACATCATCGACGCGGACCCCGTTGAACCCGCGCTCCTCGAACTCGATCGTGCCGGCCTCAAGCAGCTTGCGCACGGTCTCCCGGCCCTGCGCGCGCAGCTCGCGGTCCTGTGCGGGGGTGCCGCCGCCGAGCGACGGCCGTCCCTGCGGCTTGCGCGCCTGCCGCGCGGCGCCGGTCCTGCGGCCAGCGCCGGCTGGCTGGCCGGTTCCCCCGGCCGGGCCCGCGCTGCGCGCCCCCTCGGGACTGAGCTGGCCGGTGCCGGGTGGCGCCGTCGGCGGCCTGGCGGGCCCGCGGACCGCGCCGGCCCCCGCCTGTACGGGACTCCGGTCTGCCTCCTGCGTCATAGTCGAAGCGTAGCCGTACCCGGAGCAGTTCCTGCGGATACCCTCGGATGGCAGCCCTGTTACATCCCGAATCAGCCGTCACACGGGGCTGTTTGGCGCGCTGGCACCTCGTAACCGTGGATAACAGCAAGAAGAGTCGCGCCGGGGTGCGGCGAGCCCGGGCAATCTAGACCGGAGCGAGCCGAAGACGGGCAATTGCGCACGGCGGAGCCCGCGTGCGGGCAATCCGGAGCCGGGAGCCGGGCGAATCCCAGGGGAACGCGGCGCGGCGGACCCCGCGTGCTGGAGCGCGGGGACCGCACTTTGTAGAGTTGAGGCACTGTGAGGCTGCCGAGCATTCACCGCCGATCGTGGCCAACCGTCGTGGGCGGCGGGCTGGTCGCGGTCAGCGTGGCCGTGGCCGCGATCGTCGCCGGGCTGGCGGGCGGGCACGGGGCCGGGCACAGCGGGCCCGGTTACAGCGGGACCGGTTACAGCGGGACCGGGAACGCCGGCGCGCCGGCTGGCCGGCCGGGCACGGCCCTGGCGGCGGGCGTCACGGCCGCCCCCCAGCCCGCCGCGCCCGCGACGGCGGGAACGGCCACAGGGGCCGCAGCGGGCGCTACGGGGGCACCGGACGGTACGGGCGGGAGCCCGGGCAGCGGCAGCGGAAGCCTGAGCGGCGTGACCCCGACCCGCCTGGTCGTGCCCGACCTGATCGCCACTGTGACCGGCGGCGTGACCGCGGCCGACGTGGCCAGGATCAGGAAACTCGGCGGCGTCAGGGCAGTGCTCGCCATTGACGGCGCCCAGATCAAGGTCAACGGCGTTCCCCTGACCGTGCTGGCCGCGCCCGCGGCCGCGCTGCGCCCGTGGACACCGCCCGCGACCGCCGCCAGCACCCGGGTATGGTCCGCGTTCCAGGCCGGCGACCTGGTCACCACCGCCGCCGCGGCCGCCAGGGCCGGGCTCGCGGGCGGCGGCCGGTACCCCGTGGCGGCGGCGGTCTCCGCGCGTATCACCGACGGCGGCAGCGCCCTGCTCGGGGTCGCGGGCGTCGACGGCGTGGTCAGCCAGGCCGAGGGCGCCAAGCTGGGCCTCGTCAAGAACGTCGCCGTGCTCGTCAACGCGCCCGCCGCGGACATGACGGCGCTGGCCGGGCAGGTCCGGGCGGCGCTCGGTGCCAGCGCGCGGGTGGTGCTGCTGGTCCCGACCGCCACGTCCACCACCCTGCCGGTCGACTCCACCCCGTCGGCGGGCCGCCCGGCGAGCTACCTGCAACTGTTCCAGGAGTCCGCCGCCCGGTACTGCCCCGGGCTGTCCTGGACGGTGCTGGCCGCGATCGGCCAGATCGAGTCGGCCGACGGCCAGAACATGGGCCCGTCCACCGCGGGGGCCCTCGGTCCCATGCAGTTCCTGCCGTCCACCTGGGCACTGTGGGGCATCGACGGCTTCGGTAACACCGGCACGCCGGACATCATGGACCCGTTCGACGCGGTGCCGAGCGCCGCCCGCCTGCTGTGCGCCGACGGCGCCGCGGCCGGCGGCCAGAGCCTGCGCCAGGCGATTTTCGACTACAACCACGCCGACTGGTACGTCGACGAGGTGCTCACGCTCGCCGCCGAGTACGCCCGCGAGTACCCCGGGTAAGAGTTAGCCCGCCTGGCCCGTCGCGTTGTCCTGCTGGCCGCCTGCTGCGGCCGGCGCCGGGCCGCCGGCGAGGACCGGGGCAGCGGTCTCGGTAGCGCCTGCGCCCGCCGCGTCCGCCTCCGCCTCCGCCGCGCGGAGGTCCTTCCCTGCCGCCACCCGGCGCAGGCCGGCCAGGTAGATCAGCGCCGCGGTGACGCCGGACGCCGCCGCGAACGCGTACCCCCAGCGCGGCCCGAACGCGTCGAGGATGAACCCGGCCGCCGTCGAGCCGATCGCC
>DASYAD010000223.1:0-7991 GCA_036501515.1 Trebonia sp.
GGCGGTGTCGGACGGCTGCGGCAGCACGCGCGTGGAGGGCGGAAAATCGCTCCGGGTGGCGGCCGCGTCGACCCGGGTGGCGGCCGGACCTGGCAGCGTCAGCCTGGCACCGCCCGGCAGGCCGAGCTGCCCCGCCAGCGCCCGGGCGGTCGGCCTCGCCTGCGGGTCGGTCGACAACGCGGCATTGACGAACGGCAGCAGCCGGGGCGGCACCCCGTCGATCTCCGGCTTTCCCTCGAGCACGCGGAAGAAGATCGTCTGGTAATTGCCGGTGCCGAACGGCTGGCGCCCGGTGGCCGCGTAGGCCACGGTGGCGCCCCATGAGTGCACGTCGGACGCGCCGCTTGACTGCCCGCCCTCGATCACCTCGGGCGCGAGGTACCCCGGAGTGCCCATCACCAGGCCGGTTTTGGTCAGCCTGGTCGAGTCGGGCACGTGCGCGATACCGAAGTCGATGACGACCGGGTGCCCATTTGACAGCATCACGTTGCCCGGCTTGAGGTCACGGTGCACCACGCCCGCCGCGTGGATGGCGGCCAGCGCCTCGGCCAGCCCCTCAGCCAGGCAGTCGAGCGCCTCGCCGCGGAGCGGCCCCTGGCCGCGCACCGTCTCTTCGAGCGTGCGGCCTGGCACGTACCTGGTGACGATGTAGGGCGAACGGCCGGACACGTCGGCGTCGACCACCTCGGCCACGAACCGGCTCCTGACCCGCCGCATCGTGTCGACCTCGCGGGCCAGGCGCTGGCGCGCGCTCGGGTCGTCGGCCACGGCCGCGCCGAGCACCTTGACCGCGAGCTTGCGCCGCTCGGAGTCGGTGGCCAGGTAGACAACGCCCATCCCGCCCTCTCCGATCTTCTCGATCAGGCGGTAGGGTCCGATCTTGCGCGGGAGCGAATCCAGGGCTGGCATCGTGCTCTCAGGGTAAGGCCCGTCCCCCGGATTTCGCCAAGGCCCCCGGAGATCAGGCCCCGCAGCAATGCGGGGCTATGAGCCGATGACCAGCCTGCGCAGGGCTTCCGCGGCCTTGGCGTTGGACTCCGCGTGGCTCATCAGCGCGCTGGCCAGGGCGCTGGCCCACTGCTGCAGCGGCACCGTCTGCCGGGACAGCACCACGCCGCGGACCTCCCGGCAGATCTCCGCCGCGGGGCGGCCGTTCTTCACCGCCAGCGTCATGACCTGGTCGCCGAGATGCACCTCGACCTTGGAGATCTCGCCCGGGCGGCCGCGCATACGGTCCGACATGGACCGCTCACGCTCGACTGTCAGGTACTCAGGCGGCAGCGCCTCGCTGAGCGACTTGACCAGGACGCTCGCGTAGATCGCGGTGTCGGTACTGTCCAGCCGCAGCGCGGCCGTGACCATGTCAAGCGAAAGCCCCGGATCGGGTTCGCCGGTGTCGTCAGCAGCAGGCTCAGTCACGTTCTGAGTATGTCACTGGGCGCGAGGCCGGTAACCGTCACCGGCCCTGGAAGACGGCCTTACCGGGGCCGCTCTCCATGAAGCTGTTCATGCCCGTCTTCTGGTCTTCGGTGGCGAACAGGGCGGCGAACTGCAGCCGCTCGATCTCGAGCCCGGTGGCCAGGTCGACCTCGAGGCCGTTGTTCACCGCCTGCTTGGCGGCCCGCAGCGCCAGCGCGGGGCCCGCCGCGTAGCGTGCGGCCAGGTCACGGGCGGCCTGGTAGACGTCAGCGTCCGGCACGACCTGGTCGGCGAGCCCGATCGCCAGGGCCTCGGCGGCGGCCACGTGCCTGCCGGAGAAGATCAGGTCCTTGGCCCTGGCCGGGCCGATCAGCCGGGGCAGCCGCTGGGTGCCGCCGGCGCCGGGGATGATGCCGAGCAGGATTTCCGGCTGTCCGACCTTGGCGCTCTCGCCGAGCACGCGGAAGTCGGCGCACAGCGCGAGCTCGAGCCCGCCGCCGAGCGCGTAGCCGGTGACGGCCGCGACGACCGGCTTGGGGATGTTCGCGACGGTGCTGAACGACGCCTGGAGCGCGGCCGACCGCCCGGCCATCTCCGCGTAGCTGAGCGGCGCCATCTCCTTGATGTCGGCCCCGGCGGCGAAGACCCTCGTCCCGCCGTAGAGGATGACGGCGCGGACGGCGCTGTCGGCCGACACCTCGGCCGCCGCCGCCGCGATCTCGCCCTGGACCTGCGCGTTGAGCGCGTTCATCTTCGGCCGGTCAAGCCTGATCGTCGCGATCTGGTCCGCCAGCTCAACCCGCACGAACTCGCCCACGCAGTCCACCTTTCCACGCTGAAATTCACCCGCACCAAAACTACGCCGCCCCCCGGAGGGACAAACCCCCCGGGGGACGGCGGACCGGACTAACGCAGGTCGCCAGACGACATCCCGGCCGGGCCCTCCGGGTAGGTGACCAGGCCGAGATCGGCCGGGCTGGCGAGCAGCGGGTGATAGGGCAGGACCCGGACCGTGTAACCGAACGGACCCGGCTGACCCAGCTCCACCGGCCCTGAGAACCGCGTCTGTGGCCCCTGGGCCGAGTCATCGGGCGCCAGCACCACCGACGACGTCTCGACCAGCTCGTCGTCCTCGCCAAGGCGGCCGTAGACCACCTCGACGCAGACGTCGCCAGCCGACAGGTCGCCGAGTGAGGCGGTCACCCTGACGTCGAGCACCGCGCCGAGCGACGGCTCGGCGCCGTCGGCCTCGACGTGCTCGATCCGCACGCCCGACCACGCCTGGCGTACCCGTGCCTTCCACGCCGCCAGGTCACGCGCCGTGCCGCTGTCTTCCGACGCCAGCGCCCGCGAGGCGCGCGCGGCCGGCGCGTACAGCCTGGTCACGTAGTCGCTGACCATGCGGTCAGCCTGGACCAGGGGGCCGAGGCTGCGCAGCCCGTGCCGCACCATCTCCACCCAGCCGTGCGAGACGCCCTCCGCGTCAGCCTCGTAGAACAGCGGGGCGACCGACTTGGCGATCAGCTCGTAAAGCGCCGACGCCTCCAGCTCGTCCCTGCGGGACGGGTCCTCGACGCCGTCCGCGGTCGGGATCTCCCAGCCGTTGCCGCCGTCGTACCACTCGTCCCACCAGCCGTCCCTGACCGAGAGGTTCAGGCCGCCGTTGAGCGCCACCTTCATGCCGGACGTGCCGCAGGCCTCAAGCGGGCGCAGCGGGTTGTTCAGCCAGACGTCGCAGCCCTGGACGAGGAACCGGGCCATCGCCATGTCGTAGTCGGGCAGGAAGACGATCCGGCGCCTGACTCCCTCGGAGTCCGCGAACCGCACCATCTGCTGTATCAGGCGCTTGCCGCCCTCGTCGGCCGGGTGGGCCTTGCCCGCGATCACGATCTGGACCGGCCGGTCGGGGTCGAGCAGCAGGCCGGCCAGCCGCTGCGGGTCGTTGAGCATCAGCGTCAGCCGCTTGTAGGACGGGACACGGCGGGCGAACCCGATCGTCAGCACGTTCTCGTCGAGGACGTCGTCGATCCAGGTCAGCTCGGCGCCTGAGGCGCCCCGCTGCCGCCAGGACTCATTCAGCCTGCGCCGCGTCTCGGTCACCAGCCGGGCGCGCAGCTGCCGCCTGATCTGCCACAGCCGGGCCGCGTCGGCCGACGCGGCGCTGGCGGAGTCGCCCAGGTCCGAGACCTCGCGGGCGACCCAGGTGGGCGCGTGCACGCCGTTGGTGATCGAGCCGATCGGCACCTCGTTGGTGTCGAATCCCGGCCACAGGCCGGCGAACATCTCCCGGCTGACCTGGCCGTGCAGCACCGAGACGCCGTTGACCCGCTCCGCCAGCCGCATGCCCATCACGGCCATGTTGAACACGTGCGGGTCGCCGCCCGGGTAGGTCTCCGCGCCAAGCCCGAGCACCCGGTCGAGCGGCAGCCCGCCGTCGGCGTCCCCGCCGAAGTAGCGCTCGATGAGCTCGCGGGGGAAGCGGTCGATGCCCGCGGGGACGGGGGTGTGGGTGGTGAAGACGGTGCCCGCCCGCGACAGCTCGAGCGCCTCGTCGAAGGACAGCCCGGTGCCCAGGTACTCCCTGATCCGCTCGACGCCGAGGAAGCCCGCGTGCCCCTCGTTGGTGTGGAACACCTCGGGCTCCGGGTGGCCGCTGATCGCGCAGAAGGCGCGCACCGCGCGCACCCCGCCGATGCCGAGCAGCAGCTCCTGGCGGAGCCTGTGCTCGGTGCCGCCGCCGTAGAGGCGGTCGGTGACCTCGTGCAGGGCCGGCTCGTTCTCCTCCACGTAGGAGTCGAGCATCAGCAGCGGGACCCGGCCGACCTGGGCCAGCCAGACCTGCGCGGTCAGCAGCTTGCCCTCGGCCAGGTTCACGGTGACCTTCACCGGGTCGCCGGGGGTGCCGTCGTCCGAGACGGACCTGAGCAGGGTCAGCGGCAGGCCGTTGGGGTCGTCGGCCGGGTAGCGCTCAGCCTGCCAGCCGTCGGCGGACAGCGACTGGGTGAAGTACCCGTGCCTGTACAGCAGGCCGACCCCGATGATCGGGACGCCAAGGTCGCTGGCCGACTTGAGGTGGTCGCCTGCCAGGATGCCGAGACCGCCTGAGTACTGGGGCAGGACCGCGGTGATGCCGTACTCCGGTGAGAAGTAGGCGATCGCCTTCGGCAGCGCGCCCGCCTCGTCGGTACCGGCTGAATCGGCACCCGAACGGCCGGCGGCGGCCGCGGCGGCATCCGCCGACTGGTACCAGCGCGCATCGCTGGTGTACCGGCGCAGGTCAGTGACGGCCGCGTCCATCCGGCGGAGGAAATCCGCACTGGCGGCGAGCTCGGCGAGCTGGCCGGGACGTATCGAGCTGAGCATCGCCACCGGGTCTCCCCCGGACAGGGACCAGGCGGCCGGGTCAATCGACTCGAAGAGCTCAACGGTCGGCGGGTGCCATGACCAGCGGAGATTCAGCATCAGGTCATGCAGCGGCGCGAGCGGCTGAGGCAGCGTCACGCGCACGGTAAAACGTCGGATCGCTCTCACGTGACGCAAGCATACGGGCCGCCCCCGGATGGAATTCGTCAACCGCTGCTGGGTAGGTTATCCAGCGTGATCGGACGCATCCCAATCCTCGACATTCAGCCCGTAGTTGAGTGCGGGCGCCGCCCAGCCAAGGCGGTGGTCGGCGAGACGTTCCCGGTGAGCGCCGTCGTCATCCGCGAGGGTCACGGCGTGCTCGGCGCCGGGGTGGTGCTGCGAGATCCCGCGGGCAGGATAGGGCCCCTGATCAGGATGCGGCCGCTCGCGCCTGGCACTGACCGCTTCGGGGCGGAGGTGACCGTCACCAGCGAGGGCACCTGGTACTACCACATCGAGTCGTGGTCGGACCCGATCGCGCACTGGGACCATGACGCGGGCATCAAGATCCCCGTCGGCCAGGACGTGGAGCTCATGCTGACCGAGGGGGCGCTGCTGTTCGAGCGGGCCGCGCGCTCGATCAGGCAGCCGCCAGGGGCCGCCAGGCCCGCGGCGGCAAGGACCGCCCTCAACCACCTGGCCAGGAAGCTGCGGGACCGCAGCCTGCCGCCCTGGGACCGGCTGGCGGCGGCGCGCGCGCCGCGGATCGCCGCCATCTTGGCCGAGTACCCGCTGCGCGACCTGGTGACCCGCTCCGGCCGGCAGCCGGTGCTCGTCGAGCGGCTGCGCGCGCTCTACGGGTCCTGGTACGAGTTCTTCCCGCGCTCCGAGGGCGTCCAGTTCGACCCGATGGGCCGCAGGGAGCCGACGTCGGGGACACTGCGCACCGCCGCCCGCCGGCTCGAGGCGATCGCCGAGATGGGCTTCGACGTCGTCTACCTGCCGCCCGTTCACCCGATTGGCACCACGTTCCGCAAGGGACGCAACAACACGCTCGAGGCGAAGCCGGGCGACCCGGGCGTGCCCTGGGCGATCGGCGCGCCCGAAGGCGGCCACGACGCCATTCACCCCGACCTCGGCACGTTCGCCGACTTCGAGGCGTTCGTGGCCAGGACCAGGGAACTCGGGATGGAGATCGCGCTCGACCTGGCGCTGCAGGCCTCTCCCGACCACCCCTGGGTGAAGGAACACCCGGAGTGGTTCACCGCCCGGGCCGACGGGTCGATCGCCTACGCGGAGAACCCGCCGAAGAGGTACCAGGACATCTACCCGCTGAACTTCGACAACGACCCTGAGGGGATCTACACGGAGATCGAGCGGATCGTGCGGATGTGGATGAGCTACGGCGTGCGCATCTTCCGGGTCGACAACCCGCACACCAAGCCGCTCAAGTTCTGGGAGCGGCTGCTCGCCTCCATCAGGCAGACGGACCCCGACGTGCTGTTCCTCGCCGAGGCGTTCACCCGTCCGGCGATGATGGCCGCCCTCGGCAAGGTCGGCTTCCACCAGTCGTACACGTACTTCACGTGGCGCAACACCGCCGACGAGCTGACCGAGTACCTCACCGAGCTCTCGGGGCCCGCGTCCGCCTACATGCGGCCCAACTTCTTCGCCAACACCCCGGACATCCTGCACGAGTACCTGCAGCACGGCGGCCCTGCGGCGTTTAAAATTCGTGCGGTCCTAGCATCAATGCTCAGCCCAACCTGGGGTATCTACTCCGGCTATGAGCTATGTGAAAGCACGCCGCTCCGCCCGGGCAGCGAGGAGTACCTGGACTCAGAGAAGTACCAGTACCGTCCGCGCGACTGGGATACCGCGGCACGGGACGGACTGGGCATTAGCGGATATATCGCCGAGCTTAACCGGATCCGGCGGTCGCATGTGGCATTGCACTGGCTGCGTAATCTACGCTTTCATCATGCGGACCAGCCCGAGCTGATCTGCTTCTCCAAACGCATCTACGGGGCCGGCACGAGCTCGGAGCGAACCTTCGGGCAGGCAGCGCCGCATGCGGGGGAAAAGGGCGGGGACGTCGCAGACACCGTCCTAGTTGTTGTGAATCTAGACCCGCACCAGGCCCGAGAGGCCACCGTGTGGCTTGACATGCCCGAACTGGGAATGGACTGGCACGATGGGCTCGTCGTCAAGGACGAGCTCAGCGGCGAGATCTTCAGCTGGGGCCAAGCCAACTACGTGCGCCTCGACCCTGCCGTGCGACCCGCACACATCTTCACCGTCACGCGTACCTAGGCCGGAGCATTTCCGGCTCGCCTGGTACGCGGCGGTCGCGCACACCCAGGAGAGTCAACGCCGTGTCAGAACACGAGCCGACTATCGACCTTCCGGCAGTTCCGGAAGCGGTCACGGCACCGCCGTTCGCCGCACCGCCGGGTGAGCGGGTTCCCGACTTCACCCTCGACCGCCCCAGGGACCCTGAGTGGTACCGGCGCGCGGTCTTCTACGAGGTACTCATCCGGGGCTTCCAGGACGCCAACGGCGACGGCACCGGCGACCTCAGGGGGCTTACGTCCCGGCTTGACTACCTGCAGTGGCTCGGGATCGACTGCATCTGGCTGCTGCCGATCTACGAGTCCCCGCTGCGCGACGGCGGCTACGACATCGCCGACTACCTGCAGATCCTGCCCGAGTACGGCAACATCGCCGACTTCGTCGACCTGGTCGAGCAGTCGCACAAGCGCGGTATCAGGATCATCGCGGACCTGGTCATGAACCATACCAGTGACCAGCACCCGTGGTTCCAGGCCAGCCGCAGCGACCCGCAGGGGCCGTTCGGCGACTTCTACGTCTGGTCGGACAACCCGGAAGAATACGCCGACGCACGGATCATCTTCGTCGACACCGAGACCTCGAACTGGACCTTCGACCCGGTGCGCGGCCAGTACTTCTGGCACCGCTTCTTCGCGCACCAGCCGGACCTGAACTTCGAGAATCCCAAGGTCCAGGACGCGATGATCGAGGTGCTCAAGTTCTGGCTCGACCTCGGCATCGACGGGTTCCGCCTCGACGCGGTGCCCTACCTGTACGAGCGCGAGGGCACCAACTGCGAGAACCTCAAGGAGACGCACGAGTACCTCAAGCGCGTCCGCTTGGAGGTCGACGCCGCCTACCCGGACCGGGTGCTGCTCGCCGAGGCCAACCAGTGG
>DASYAD010000224.1:0-2821 GCA_036501515.1 Trebonia sp.
GACCTCGACCGGCAGGCCCGCGTCGAGCGCGGCGACGCGGCCCAGGGCGGGCGCCTCACCGTTGGGGTAACACTGCCCGAAGATGACGTCGTCGATCAGCTCGGGATCGACGCCGGTGCGCTTGACGACCGCGGAGATCACAACGGCGCCCAGGGCAGTCGCCTGCACGTCTTTAAACACGCCGCCGTAGCGGCCTACCGCGGTGCGGACTGGTGCGCAGATGACGGTGTCGGGCATGGTGCTCCTAAGTAGGTGCGCAGGCCCATGCTGCGGGCGATGGCGTTGCGCTGGATCTGGCTGGTGCCGCCGGAGATGGGGGCGACGATGGATTCGCGCCACCGGTAGCTCATGACGGTGTCGGTGGAAAAGCCGTGCCCGGCCATGATCTGCATGCCCAGGCGGGCGGCGGCGACGTAGGTCTCCGAGCCCTTGAGCTTGGCCATCGCGCCTTCGCAGGCGACCGGGCGCCCCGCGGCGAGGAGCCAGGCGGCGCGATGGGCCAGCAGCCGGGCGGCGTCGATCTCGGTCTGCAGGTCGGCCATCGCGTGCGCGAGGGCCTGGAAGGTGCCCACCGGGCGGCCGAACGCGGTGCGCTGCTTGGAGTACTCCAGCGCCTCGTCGAGAGTGGCCTGGGCGGCGCCGACGTAGCCGCCGCTCATCAGCACCCGTTCCAGCTCCAGGGACGACAGCATCACCTTCCACCCGTCGCCCGCTTCCCCGACCAGCGCGTCCTTGGGCACCGTGACGCCGTCCAGGGTCACCTCATAGGTGCCCAGGATGTGCCGCGCCAGGGTCGGTACCTGCCGCAGCCCCACCCCGGGGGAGTCCGGGTCGACCAGCAGCAGGCTGATCCCGTCATGCTTGCGCGCTCCCTTGCCGGTGCGGACGAACATCATGATCGTGGTGCGCGGCAGCCCCGCCCCGGTGCACCACATCTTGCGCCCGTTCAGCACGTAGTGATCGCCCATGTCGGTGGCGGCGCAGCGCAGCGCGGCGGCATCCGAGCCGGTGTCCGGCTCCGACAGCGCCACCGCGTACCGGCCGGTCCCGGTGTCGGCCGCCGCCGCCACCGCGGCCCGCTGCGCCCGGCTGCCCCACTGGTAGATGGTCAGTGCCGGGATCAGCGTGCCGATGAAGCACATCGCCACGTCCAGGCTGGACCGGCCCAGCTGCTCGGCGATGATCGCCAGCTCCGCCGGCCCGCCCCCCTCCCCGCCGTCGCCGTCGCCGTCGCCGGGGAAGGCCAGCGCGAACCAGCCCATCTCCGCCATCGCCTTGATCAGGTGCTCGGGGAAGGTGCCGGTCTCGTCCCACTCCTTGGCCAGCGCGGGCGGGCAGTGCCGGTCCACGAACGCCCGCGCCGTCGCGGCCAGCGCGGCGTGCTCGTCGGAGAGGCCGAAGTCCACGTGACGCTCCTATCATTTAGATGATACAACTATATGACGGACGCCCGCCCCCAGCAAACACCCAGCCGCCCACACCAGCAGGAAAAAGGCACGACGGACCGCCTGCCGGCTGACGTTGCCATGGCCCCGACGTAAGGCGCGGCAGTCTCCGCTACAGCGGGGGCCGAAGACCGCCAACGACACGGCCGGAGGTCACGACGAGTTCGTCCGCCAGCTCAGTGAGCTGGCGGCCCAGGGTGTTCAGCGCCTCGTTGCGCTGGTGCAGCTCGAAGGCCGGGCCGTCCCGGAAAAGCTCGTAGAGGAAGAACTCCCCGCTCCCCTTCCGGCCGCGGTGCACCGCCCAGATCTCCGTCCCCTCGTCTCGCGCCGCGAGCTCGGCCATCCGGTTCAGCAGATCGAGCATGTCATCCGACAGTTCCGGCTTGACGATGATCCGAACGCACGCGGCGATCTGGTCATGGTTCATCGGACACCTCCGGTGTCGTGGACGGGCAGCGCGCCGAGCTCGCGCAGCCGCTGGAACGTGAGCACGTGCCCGGTGAACGATGCCGGCTGTCGCGTGATCCACCGCACGGCCGCGCCGAGCTCGGCGGGCGTGACGCCGCGGCTGCCCGGCTCCGGATCGCCGATAAGGGCGGCCAGCGCCTCGGTACGCAACGCCTCGTCGACGGGGACACAGTTCACCCGGACACCGGTCGCGGACAGCTCCGTCGCGAGCCCGGTGGTGAAGCGTTCTAGTGCCGCCTTCGCGACCGCGTAGGCCAGCTGCTCGCCGAAGTCGGCCGCCGCCGCGGCCGAGCCGATGTTGACGACGTGGCCGCCGCCGCGGGCGACCATGGCAGGCAGCAGCGCCCGCGTCAGCGCGACAGCGGCGTTCAGGTTGACCTCGAGCACGACCTCCCACCGCCGCGCCTGCATCCCGGCGAACGGCATGATCGGGTTGTAGGCCGCGTTGTTGACCAGAATGTCGCAGCCACCGCAGGTGGTCAGGACGAACTCCCACAGCGCCGTCCGGTCCGCGGCTTTGCCGAGGTCGGCGGGAAAGCACGCGACGTCGCTTCCTGACAATGCCAGCTGCTCGCGCGTCTCCTCCAGCGTCCCTGGCAGCAGCCGGTTGGGATGCTCGCGGGTGCTCCGCCCGACCAGGACCACGGTGCCGGCGTGTCCGCCCAGGGCCAGTGCGATCCCCTGGCCGCCGCCACGCGCGGCACCGGTCACGACGGCGACGGGCTGGCGGACCGCGGTCACACCGGCTCCCAGCTCGGCGGCCGCTTCTCACGGAACGCCGCGAACGCCTCGGCCATGTTGTCCCCGTAAACCCCGACCATCTGGGTCCGGTACTCGAGCTGGACCGCGTGCTGAAGCGATGGCGCGTCGATGTTCGCCCACACGCCCTCCTTGGTCATCCACACGCC
>DASYAD010000225.1:0-6125 GCA_036501515.1 Trebonia sp.
TGGCAGTTCGCCACCACGGCGGCGTTCCACATGACCTTCCCGGCGCTATCGGTCGGCCTGGCGATCTTCGTTGCGGTACTTTACGGCGCTTACTACAAGACCGGCAATCCGCTGTACCTGCAGATGTTCCGGTTCTGGCGCGGCATCTTCGCCATCGGCTTCGCGCTCGGGATCGTGTCAGGCATCGTGCTGACCTTCGAGCTCGGCCTCAACTGGGGCAATTACGCCCGGGCGGTCGGCCCGATCCTTGGGCCGATGATCGTCATGGAAGCGCTCATGGCGTTCTTCCTTGAGGCCGGCTTCTTCGGCATCCTCGTGTGGGGTGAAGGCCGGGTAAGCAAGCGGGTGACAATGATCTCCGCCTGCATGGTGGCCCTCGGCGCGCTGCTGTCGACGGCCTGGATCCTCGACGCGAACTCCTGGATGCAGACCCCGGCTGGCTATCGCGAGGTCAATGGCCAGTTCCAGCCGACCAACTGGTACGACGCGATCTTCAACCCGGCCTTCAACTGGCGCTTCCCGCACATGGTCCTCGCGGTCCTGATCTCAGCGGCGTGGTTTATCGCCGCCATCGGCGCCTACTACCTGTTGCGGCGCCGGGCCCTGCCCCTCGCCAGGAAGACGATGTCCATGGCCCTGGTGGCGGCGGCGATACTGCTGCCCATCCAGCTCTGCGTGGGTGACGACATGGCCTCCTATATGACGCTGAACTACCAGCCGGACAAGCTGATCGCGGCCGAGGGCAATTTCAATAACGGCAACACGGGCTGGAACTGGTTCGCCATCCCCGACCAGGCGCAGAAGCGCAATTACGTCCAGCACAGCATCCCCTACGCCGAGAGCGTGTTCGACTACCATAATTTCTCTGGCGACGAGTCGGTTCCTGGCCTGAAGGCAATCCCGCAGAACCTGCAGCCGACCGTCGCGCCGGTGTTCTGGGGTTTCCGGGTCATGATTTACGGTGCCTGGGCGATGTTCTCCGTCGCCTTCATCGGCGTCATCCTGCGGCTGCGGCGGCGGCTCTACACCGAACGCTGGTTCCTGCGGCTGGTGCTGTGGACGCTGCCGGTCGGGGTGGTCGCGACGATCGGCGGCTGGGTGGTGTCGGAGTCCGGGCGGCAGCCGTGGCTGGTCTACGGCAAGCTCCTGGTGAGCAGCTCGGCGTCGTCGCTGAGCAGCGGCGAGCTCATCGCGTCGCTCGCGGCGTTCTGGGTCGTCTACCTATTCCTGATCGCCGCCTGGATCCGGCAGGTCGTCCGCGAGGTCCGCCGCGGGCCCGATCCGCTACCCGGTCAGGAAGGCAGTGCGGCCGCGCCCCCCGGTGCCTCAGGCGCCCCGGCGCCGTCTGACCTGCCTGTGATCCCCGTGGAGGCCTGACATGTTGTTCTTCTTGATGATCGTCATCGTCTTCGCGCTGCTCGCGTACGTCGTCCTTGACGGCTATGACCTCGGCATCGGCGTGCTCACGCTGTTCCAGCCGGATGCCGCCCGCCGCCGCCAGATGCTCGAGGTCGTCGGGAACGTGTGGGACGGGAACGAATCGTGGCTGATCATGCTGGCGATGGGCCTGTGGGCCGTCATGCCCGACGCGTTCGCGACCGCGCTGCCCGGCCTCTACATACCGCTGCTGGTGATGATCTTCGGCCTGATCTTCCGCGGCTTCGCGGTCGAGATGGCTCTCCACCGCGCCGCTTCCGACAGAACCTGGACCCGCCTCTTCGGGGTGGGCTCGCTCGTCGCGGCCTTCGCCCAGGGTGTCCTGTTCGGCGGCCTGCTGTGTGGTGTCACCGTCCGCAACCAGCTGTTCGCCGGCGCGACGTGGGACTTCTTCGGGCACGGCTACGCGGTGCTCACCGGCCTGGTGACCGTCACCCTGTTCGGCCTGGCGGGCGCGGCCATGCTGCAAGCCAAGACCGGAGGCGCGCTGCGGGCGCAGATGGTCGGCCTTGTCCGCCCGCTGACCCTGGTCACGGTGTCGGGAGTGGCCCTGTCAGCCGCGCTGCTGCCGGTCGTGACGACCGCGCGGCTGTACCTCGGTGCGGTGGACCGCTGGCTGCCGTTCGGCTACGCGGTGCTGGTGGCGGTCGGGGGATTCTGGACCGCCTACCGGCGGGCTGGCCGGGCGCCTGACCTCATCCCGTTCCTGGCGGTGACCGCGGTAGAGACCGCCGGCCTGGTGGCGCTGCTCGCACTGTACTTCCCCCAGGTCGTGCCGCCGTCGGTGACGTTGTACTCAGCCGGAGCCAGCCGGGAGACACTCGCCTTCCTGGTCATCGCGGTCTGCCTGTTCGTGCCAGGCACGATCGCCTATCACGCGTACTCCAACTGGGTTTTCCGCGGGCGCCAGCCGCTGGACGACGCGGCCCCTGACGGCCGCCATGCCGCGCCGTCAGCCGTACCCGGTCCGCAGCCCGTCGAAGGAGGCAGCTGACATGGAAACCGATACCGCGGGCACGCCAGACGGCACCGCGGGCGGAAGCGGCCGCCTGACCGACGACCGCAAGTGGCCGCGGCCGCTGCGGCTGCTCGTCGCCGTCGCGCTGCTGCCGGTCTGGGCGGCGGCGATCCTGGCGTCAGAGAACTCGCTCAACTTCATCGGCAGCTGGTTCGGTCCGCTGATGACCGCGGCCATGATCGCCACGGTCATCGCCGTATGGGCGATGACAGCCCGCTCGCAGCGATGATGCTCGGCACGGGCACGGGCACGGGCACGGTCGCGGCAACCGCGACCGTGACCGCGGCTGGTGGCGCGAACAGCGACCGCCTGGCTTCGGCCCCGCGCGGGGGAGGGACGGGCCCCGCGGCCGGAACCGGCGGCGCTCGCGGGGGGAAGCGGTGGCTCGCCGCGCAGGGCCGCCCCGGCCGGCGCTTCTTCCTCGCCGCCGGCCTGGCCGACCTCGCCGCCACGGCCGGCACGGTGATCCTGAGCTGGTACATCGCCGCGCTGGTCGTGGCCGGGGTCGTCGGCACCGCGGCCGGACACCGCCTGGCGGGCGACGTCCTCGGCGTGATGACGGGCGGCCTGCTGCGGGCAGCTGGGGCGTTCGCCGCGGACCGGCTTGCCGCGGCCGGTGCCGGCCGCGCCGAGGCCAGTGCCCGCGACGCGGTCCTGGACGCGCTCGTCCTCAATGACCCCGCGGACGAGCAGGTGAGTGCGGGCACGGCCGTTGCCGCGGTCTCAGAGCAGCACCCGCGGCTCGGTGACCACTTCCACGACTACCAGCGGCGGGCGGTCGCGGCGGGCCTGGCGCCGCTACTGATTCTCGCGGTGAGCTTCCCGGTCAGCTGGGTGGTTGGCGTGCTGCTCGCGCTGGCGACACCGATCGTTCCGGTCAACATGGCGGTGACCGGCCTCGGGGCCGAGGCTGTCAGCCGGCGCCAGATGGACCAGGTGGCGCAACTTTCCGGCCAGGTCCTTGAGCGGCTCCAGGCGATGAGCACGCTGCGCGCGCTCGGGGCGATCGGCCACCAGCGTCGCCTGGTGGAGCGGGCGGCGATCGAGCTCGCGCACCGCACGGCGGCGGTGCTCAGGATCGCGTTCCTCGCCTCAAGCGCGCTTGAGTGGGTCTCGACGTTCGCCATCGGACTGGTCGCCATGTACGTCGGGGCCACCCTGCTCGGCTATTTTCGAGTCCCGTTGCTGCCGGTCCACCTGGGGGCGCAGGCCGGAGTGTTCGTCTTGCTGCTTGCCCCGGCTTACTTCGCTCCGCTGCGGCGCTTCGCCGCGGCGTACCACCAGCGCCAGGAGGCACTCGCCGCCGCGGAGATCCTGGCGCCGCTCAGCCGCCGCGCCGCCCATGCCGGGCCGGGGGCCGAGGCCAACGGACACGGAACCGCCGCGGCTACGGGACCCGGAACCGCCGGCCGCGACGCGCCACCCGCGTCCAGTTCCGCGCCAGGCGTCGCGCTGCAAAGCGTCACGGTCAGCTTCGCGGGCCGCTCGCAGCCCGCGCTCAAGGACGTCAGCGTCATCGCGGCGCCGCGCACCGTACTCGGCGTCGCGGGTCCCTCCGGTTCGGGAAAGTCCACCCTGCTCAGGGCCGCCGGCGGCTGGCTGCGGCCCAGCGAAGGCAAAGTGCTCATCGACGGGGCACCCGCGACCGGGTCCGCCAGGGCACTGCTGATCGGTCAGCATCCCTACCTGTTTTCCGGCACCCTGGCCGACAACATCGCCCTCGGCCGGCCAGGCGCCTCCCGCTCCCGCATCTGGGCGGCGATCGAGGCCGCCCAGCTCACCAGCCTGCTCGGCAGGCTCCCCGATGGCCTGGACACGATGCTCGGTGAGCGGGGCTGGAGCATCTCCGGTGGAGAGGCCCAGCGGGTGGCCCTAGCGCGGGCGTTCCTCAGTGACGCCGGCTTCCTGCTCCTCGACGAGCCCACGGCACACCTGGACGCGGCGACCGAGGCGGCACTGATCGCGCCGCTGGCCCGGCTGCTGCGGGGCAGGACGGTCCTGGTGGCCAGCCACTCAGACGCGGTGCTCGGGCTCGCCGACCGCGTGATCGACCTGGACGGCGGGCGGATTCGTGGCTGAATACACCGCACCGGTGCCGGAGCGCTTCACGTCCGTGACCGGGCTATGGGCGACGCTGCGGGACGCGGGCCGGCCTCGGAGCCGGGCCGTGCTTCCGCGGGGGCTCGCAGCCGGGCTGGCCCTCGCGGTCCTTGCCGCCGCCGCGTCCGCGGCCCTGATGGGCCTGGCCGGCTGGCTCATCGTCCGGTCGGCGCAGACCGGTCTCTCGGTCACGTCCACGTTCTCCTGGATCTTCCCCGCGGCCGGGGTGGAGGCGCTGGCCGTGGTCCGCACCGCCGCCCGCTACGGTGAGCGGCTGACCACGCACGAGGCGACCCTCCAGCTGCTTGCGCGGCTGCGAGCTCGGGTATTCGCGTCCGCGACCCGGATGGCGCCCCGGCGGCTGCACCGGTTCCACAGCGGCGACCTCCTGGACCGCGTCCAAGCGGACATCGACTCCCTCGACCGCGTGGTACTCGCCGTCGCCGTGCCAGCGGTGGCCGCCGCGATCGTCGGGGCAGCCGGCTTGGCGGTGCTCGCGCTCATCCGGCCGGCGTTCGCCGCGGTGACTGGCCTCGCCCTGGCCGCGGCGCTCGCCGGCGACCTGGTCGCCGGCCGGCGGGGCAGGCGAGCCGGGGGTGAGCTGGCCCGCGCGCGGGCGGCCGCGCGGACCCGGCTGGTCGAGGTGCTTGACGGCCGGATGGAGATCGCCACTTACGGCGCGGGCTCCCGTGCGCTCGCCGAGCTTGGCGAGCGGTTCCGCGCCACCGATGCGCCGCGACGGCGCTGGTCCGCCCGTGAAGGTGCAGGCCAGCTCGGTACCGACTTGGCCGCCGCCGTGGCCGTGGCCGCGGTGCTTGCGAACGGCGCCGGGCTAGGCGCCCGGCCGCTTTCCCCCGCGATACTGGCCTTTGCCGCGCTGCTGACGATGACGATGTTCGAGGTGGCGGGTTCGCTCGCCGCGGTCGGCCCCGCGTCGGGCCAGGCGCTCGCCGCGTGGCGCCGGCTCAACGAGATGACGGGGCTCGGTACCGCCACGGGGCCCGGTACCCGCGCGGAGCCCGGTGACCTGGCGGTGCCAAGGCCGCGGGCACCAGAAAGCGGCTGGGCCCGCGGTGACATCACGATTCGCGGGCTTATCGCCGGCATGGGGGATGAGCCAGCACTCTGGATCGACCAGCTCGATCTGCCTGGTGGCGGCCTAACGGTGCTGACGGGCGCCTCTGGTGCGGGCAAGTCGACGCTGCTGCGGGTGCTGGCGGGCGCGCTACAGCCGATGGCCGGCGCGGTCCGCGTCGGCGGGACCGACCCGCACGGGCTCGGATATGAGGATCTCGTTGCCGGCGTGGCATTCATGGAGCAGGACAGCCAGTTGCTCAGCGGCACCGTCGCGGAGAACCTCCGCCTGGCCCGCCAGGACGCCACGGTCGATGAGTTGCGTGCGGCGATGAGGGTCGCCGTTCTGGCCGGGCACGTCGACCTAACCGCGCACCTCGGCCCCGGCGGCGAAGGGCTCTCCGGCGGTCAGCGTCGCCGGCTCGGTGTCGCCCAGGCCTACCTGCGCTACCCCGGGCTGCTGTTGCTCGACGAGCCAACCGAGGGCTTGGACCAC
>DASYAD010000226.1:0-6592 GCA_036501515.1 Trebonia sp.
GAACCCGGCGAGCACACCGACGCCATCCTCCGCGACTGGACCCGCCGCCCTGACTGACCGCCCGGCGCAATATGCCGGTGCCGACCCCGCCGCGAACGCCATGAAACCCCGGATCCAGTGCGTTCGAACGCACTGGATTCCCGGTTTCATAGCGTCTGGAACCAGGCCGACCGTCATGATCGACCCAAGTTGACTGGACATGCGGTGCTGATGATGCTGTCTGGACTGATGATGCCATCCACGCTGCGTAACGCCCATCGGGATAAATGGTCGAGCGGCGCAGTCCATGGAGTCGTTGACACCATCACGGCGCACTCATAGGGTTGGAGCGCTCCAATCATCAGCTCGAGGAGGGTCACGTGGCAGCCGCAGGCCAGACCGCCCGGAAGCCCACGCTGGAGACCGTCGCGGCCCGGGCCGGCGTGTCCAAGTCGCTGGTCTCGCTCGTCCTCCGCAACTCACCCAAGGTCAGCGCGACCAGCCGCGAGGCCGTCATGCGCGCCGTGGCCGAACTGGGCTACCGGCCCAACGCCGCGGCCCGGCTGCTCGCGGAGCGGCGGTCGCACACGATCGGCGTGCTGCTGAACGACCTGCGCCAGCCGTGGTTTGCCGACATGCTCGACGGCCTGACACCAGCCCTGCACGCGGGCGGCAAGCACATCCTGCTCGGCGACGGCCGCATCGACAGGATGCTGGATGAGACTCTGACCTGGTCGTTCATAGACCTCGGCGTGGACGGCCTGGTGCTGGCCGGGTCGATTCCCATGTCCCAGGCCATCATCGACGCGGCCAGCCAGATCCCCACCGTCGCGGTGGGCGGCCGCGGCCTGGACGTCGACCTGCCCCGTGCCGACATCCTCGCCAACGACAACCACCTCGGCGGCACCCTCGCGGTCCGGCACCTGATCGAGCTGGGGCATACCAAGATCGCGCACATCCACGGCTTGCCCAGCGTGGCCGGCCGGCTGCGCATGCAGGGTTACGAGGACACGATGCGAGCGGCCGGCCTCGGCGGTTACGTCCATATTGAGGCCGGGGACATGAGCGAGGAAGGCGGCTACCGCGCTACGATCCGGCTGCTGAGCGGCCAGGACCGGCCGACCGCCATCTTCGCCGCCAATGACCTGACCTGCGTCGGCGCGCTGTCCGCCGCCGCGGCCCTCGGCGTCAGGGTTCCCGAGGAGCTGTCCCTGGTCGGCTTCGACAACTCCGTCTTCGCCCGCCTGCGCGCGCTGTGGCTCACCAGCGTGGACGCCACCGCGTTCGAGCTGGGCCAGCGGGCCGCCCGTATGCTGCTGGCGCGCATCGAGCGGCCCGCCACGCCCGGCGAGACCGTGCTGCTGCCCCCGCGACTCGAGGTGCGGGGGTCCAGCGGCCCCGTTCCCGCCGGCGGCTAGCCCCAGGGTTAGCGCAGCTCCGCGAGCTGGCGCTCGAAGGCCTTGACGGCGCCGTTGCGCCAGCCTTCGGCCAGGGACTGGGCCACGGGATCGGGGAAGATGTCCTCCTCGCCCCGGTCCACCGCGTCGAAGATGGCGCGCGCGACGGACTCCGGGGAGGCCTTGGGGATGTCGAGGTCCCGCGTCATGTCGGTATCGGTGGGCCCGATCAGGACGGCATGGACCCGCACGCCGCGATCGGTCAGCGAGGTGCGCAGCGACTGGGTCAGGGAGAACGCGGCCGCCTTGGAGACCGAGTAGGCGGCCAGGACCGGCAGCGGGGCGAGCGAGTTCAGCGACAGGTTGTTGACGATCGCTCCGCCGGACCGCGTGAGGACAGGCAGGAACGCCTCGCTCATCGCGTAGGTGCCGAACAGGTTGACCGCCAGGTGGCGCTCGAGCGTGGCCCGGTCGCCGAGGCCCTCGTACAGCGCGAGGCCGGCGTTGTTGACCAGGATGTCGAGCGACCCGACCCGTTCGGCGGCCGCCCGGACCTGCGCCGCGTCGGTCACGTCGAGGGTCAGCGGCGTGACGCGCTCATCCGCATAGACCGCCGGCCGGCGCGCCGCCGCGTATACCCGCTTGGCGCCCCTGCGCAGCGCCTCGTCGGCTAGGGCTCGCCCGATGCCGCGGCTGGCGCCGGTGATCAGGATGGTCTTGCCTGCGATGCTCATGTCTTCTCCGGTGTGCTGGGGTTTCCACCGCCCGTTCGGCGGCCTAGCACTACAGACCAGCCGGATCCACCGGAATCGCCGCGGGCAGGCCGAACGGGCCGAACAATCCCGGATCGAAGAAGGTGACGATGCGCGCGATCCCGGTCGCGGTGACCGTGGGTAGCGTCACCGCGTAGGCGCGGTACGTCCCGTCGGGTTCGCGCTGGTAGGCCGCGAACGCCGGCTGTCCGTTGGCCCCGACCGGAACGAGCTTGAGCCGCCCGGGCCCGGCGAACACGGGCGCAGCGGCGAAGAAGCGTGTCACGTCCGTCCGGCCGGCGAACCAGGTCAGCAGCGGCGGCATCTCCAGCGTGACGTCCTCCCGCAGCAGCTCCGCCAGATCGTTCACGTCGGCGTTCTCGAAGGCGGCCGCGAACCGGTCCAGCAGCGCCCGCCGGTCATGCTCGGCGGGCTCGGCGAGCTCGTCCTCGGCGGGCAGCGTCTCGGCGAGCTGGGCGCGGGCCCGGCGCAGGCCGCTGTTGACCGCGGTCGTGGTCATGCCGAGCAGCTCCGCCACCTCGGCGGCCGGCCACTGCAGCACGTCCCGCATGATCAGCACCGCCCGCTGCCGGGCCGACAGGTACTGCAGCGCGGCGACGAAGGCCAGCCTGATCCCCTCCCGCGACACCGCCACCGAAGCCGGGTCCTCGTAGTCTCCGGTCAGCAGCGCGTCGGGCAGGGGCCGCAGCCACGGCACCTCGGGCCCCGCCACCATCGGCGCCTCCGGGCCCCCGGCCGGCCCGCCGAGACCGGACGGCAGCGGCCGGCGGCCGCGCCGCTCGAGCGCGGTCAGGCATGCGTTGGTCGCGATCCGGTACAGCCAGGTCCGCACCGACGAACGGCCCTCGAACCCCTCGTAGGACCGCCAGGCCCGCAGGTACGTCTCCTGCACCAGGTCCTCGGCGTCGGCGGCCGAGCCCAGCATCCGGTAGCAGTGAGCCAGCAGCTCACCGCGGAACCGCCCGGTCAGGTTTGTGAAATCTTCGCTGACGGTCATCGGCTACCCCGCTCTCGCTGGTCCTTCCAAGTACAGACCAGGCGAGCGGGCGAAAATCGCCGCGTTCAGGAATCGACCCGGACGGTTCGCCCCGTCTTCATGCTCTCGGTTGCGGCGTCCGCGAGGACCAGCGCCGCCCGGCCGTCGGCGAAGCCCGGGCTTGGGCTCAGCCCCTGCTCCATGCAGATGACCAGGTGGTCGAGTTCGGCGCGGTAGGCGGTCGCATAGCGGTCGAGGAAGAAGTTCAGGTACGGGGCGGCGGCCTCGGTGCCGGCCGCGCCGGACCGGCGCACGCTGGTGGCCGTCTGATTCCCCGCGCTCAGCATCCCGTCGGCGCCGAAGGCCTCCACCCGCTGGTCATAGCCGAACGCGCAGCGGCGGCTGTTGGTGATCTGGCACAGCTCGCCGTCGGACCCGCGCATCGACACGACGGCGGAATCCACGTCACCCGCCTCGGCGATGTACGGCTCGATCAGGTTCGCCCCGATGGCCTGGACCTCTACTACCTCGCCCAGGAAGAACCTGGCCATGTCGAAGTCGTGGATGGTCATGTCGCGGAACAGGCCGCCGGAGGAGGCGATGTACGCGGCTGGCGCGGGCGCCGGGTCCCGGCTGGTGATCAGGAGCTGCTCCAGCCGGCCGATCTCGCCGCCGGTCACCCGCTCCCGCATCTCGGCGAAGGTCGCGTCGAACCGCCGGTTGAAGCCGACCATGACGGTGGCGTTCAGCCCCTTGATGCCCTCCCAGCAGGCATCGACCCGGGCCAGGTCGAGGTCGATCGGCTTCTCGCAGAGCACCGCCTTGCCCGCCTGGGCGCACGCGGTCAGCAGCTCGACGTGGGTCGGCGTCGGCGAGGCGATGATCACGGCATCGATGCCGGGGTCGCCGAGGATCGCGTCGGCATCCCCGCTGGGGGTCCCGCCGTAGAGCGCGGCGATCTCGTGCGCGGCGACCTCGACGGGATCGTGCACGACGGCCAGCTCCGTCCGCGGGTGCGCGGCCAGCGAGGCCGCGTGGACGCGGCCGATCCTCCCGGCGCCGAACAGACCAAAACGCAACATCAGGCCCCTCCTCAGGTTTGCCTACCGGGATGCTAGTGGGTGCTAGCCGGCCACGGGGGAGCGGAGGACGGACTTCAGCGCCACGCCGGGGTCGGTCAGGGCGGCGGGGTCCGGGGCCGCGCGCCGTGCGATCAGCATCTCGGCCAGCTTGATGTCCCTGGCCACCGAGTTGCCCGGGCCGGCCGCGGCGGCGGCGACCAGCCTCCCGCCGTCCGCCAGGCCGAACCAGATCTCGGTCCCGTCCGGACGCACCCGGACGACCTCGCCGGACGCCGTGTCGGTCAGGCCCGCGACTTGCAGGGTGTAGTCGTGCTGGTCGGTCCAGAACCACGGGACGCCCGTGTAGGGTTCGGTGCCTCCGAGCATCGCGCGGGCCGCAGCGGTGCCGTGTTCCTGCGCCGCTCGCCACGACTCAAGGCGCAGCGGGCGGTCGTCGTACAGCGGATGCGGATAGCGGCAGCAGTCGCCCGCGGCGAAAACGTCCGGGGCCGAGGTGGCGAAGCGCGCGTCGACCACGATGCCGTCGGCGACCTCGATGCCCGCCGCCTCGGCCAGCGAGGTCTCCGGGGCCGCGCCGACGCCGGCCACCACCACGTCGGCCTCGACGGTGCCGCCCTCGGCCAGCGTGATCATCACGCCGGAGGCGGTCCGCGCCAGCCCGGTTACGCCGGTGCCGCAGCGGATGTCCACCCCGGCCGCGACGTGCCGCTGGGCCATGACCGCCGCCACGCGGGCCGGGACGGCCCGGCCCATCAGCCGGGGGCCGAGCTCGATCACGGTCACCGCGCAGCCCAGCGCGGCGGCCGAGCTCGCCAGCTCAAGTCCGATGAACCCACCGCCGATCACCGCGACCCGCCTGTCCGGGGCGAGCCGCCCGCGCAGCGCCACCGAGTCGGCGTGGGTGCGAAGGACGTGGACCGGAGCCCCACCGAACGGAAGGCGCCGGGCGCGGGCGCCCGTGGCGAGCAGCAGCGAGCGGTACGGCAGGCGCCGCCCGCCGGCCAGCTCCAGGACGTGCGCCGCGGTGTCCAGGCGGGCCGCCTCGGTGCCGGGCAGGAAGGTGATGTCCCCCTCCCGCAGTGCGGCGGGGTCGCAGATCGGCTTGAGCTCACCCGTCTTAGACAGCGGCGGCCGCTCGTACGGCGGCGACGGTTCGGCTCCGGCGAGGATGACCCGGCCGTCCCAGCCCTGCTCGCGCAGGGCGAAGGCCGCCCGGGTGCCGCACTCGCCCGCGCCCGCGATGACTATGGCTGCCGCTGTGCTGGCTGACTCTGGCACTAGCCGACCTCGATGTAGACCGTGCCGTCGATGACCTTGGCGGGGTAGGTACGCACGTCGACCAGCACCGGCGCGCCGAGCGCCTTGCCGCTGGTGTAGTCGAACCGGCCGTTGTGCTTGGGGCACTCGATCACGCCGCCCATGACCAGGCCGTCGCACAGCAGCGTCTTCTCGTGCGTGCAGTGCCCGTCGGTGGCGTAGTAGACGTCCTCGGGCGAGCGGTAGATCGCGTAGTCGCTGCCGTCGTGCTCGAACGGGATGACGTCCTCGGGGTCGATGTCGTCCGAAGCGCAGGCGGCGATCCACTGGGGCATCGGAGGTCTCCTCAGGCTGCGGTCTCGGCGGGCAGCGGCAGCGCCCGGCCGTCGTTCAGGGGCGTCGGCTCGTTGAACGGGGCGGCGCCGGGCAGCAGTTCGCGGCGAACGTAGTACTCCTGGTCCCGCAGCTGGCGCAGGACCGCCGGGATGATCTCCTTGTACGCCGCCCACAGCGACGGGTAGACCGGTGCGCAGTCGTGCTTGATTTCCTCGTGCAGCTCCGGCAGCCGGTAGTACGGGACCATCGGGAACATGTGGTGCTCGACGTGGTAGTTCATGTTCCAGTACAGGAACCGGTTAACCACGCACATCTTCACCGTGCGGGTGTTCAGCCGGTGGTCGAGCACGTTCTCGCCCATGCCTGCGTGCTGGGTGAACCCGTAGACCTGGAGCATGTACCGGCCGTACAGAGCCGGGCCGCCGATCAGCACCACCGGCAGCCAGGTTCCGAACCCGATCGCCAGGCCGATGGTCACGGCGTAGATAGCAAGGTGCACCCGGGCCGTCCGGTAGACCCGGTGCCGTTCGGACTCGGGTACGTAGTCGGCCTCGTCGGCGGTGAGCCGACCGGACGCGTGCCGGAACATCAGCCAGAACGCCGTCGGCACGTCGACCAGGCCGAAGTAGTTGACCAGCAGCTTGGCCAGCCGCGCCGGGCGCATGACCGCGATCTCCGGGTCCCGCCCGACGACCAGCGTGTCGGTGTGGTGCCTGGTGTGGCTCCACCGCCAGGTGGTCGGGTCCCGCATGATCATGAACGAGGCGAGCTGGTACAGCCCTTCGTCGATCC
>DASYAD010000227.1:0-2258 GCA_036501515.1 Trebonia sp.
GGTCAGGGAATTCTTCAACGAGGCGGTGGCAGCGGGGGCCCTGGTGCTGCACGAGCCACGGCTGTGGCCGCAGTACCACGAGTCGTACTACGGCGCCTTCGTCAGGGACCCGGACGGCAACAACATCGAAGCGGTCTGCCGCAAGCCGGAGTAGCACGGTGGAACTCAGCACGGCGTACTGGCCCGATGTCGCGGCCGGGCCGCGGCGCGTGCTCGTGGTGCCGGTCGGTTCGCTTGAGCAGCATGGCCCGCACCTGCCGCTTGACACCGACACCAGGATCGCCGCCGCGGTAGCGGCGCGCGCCTGCGCGGGGCGGGCGGGGGCGGGACTGGCGCCGCCGGTCGCGATCGGTGCGAGCGGCGAGCACGCCGGCTTCCCGGGCACCCTGTCGATCGGCCATGTCGCTTTGTCGACTCTGCTGGTCGAGCTCGGCCGTCACGCGTCGCTCCACTGGCCCGCCCTGCTGCTCGTCAACGGGCACGGCGGCAACGTGGCCGCGATCGACGACGCGCTCGGAAAACTGCGCGCGGAGGGGCGCGACGCGCACGTCTGGCATGCCGGGGTACGGCCTGGCATGCTGGCGCAGGCCGGCCTCACGCTGGTGCCCGACGCGCACGCGGGACGCGTGGAGACCTCGATCATGCTCGCCCTCGCCCCTGGCGACGTCCGGCTTGACGCCGCAGCCGCGGGCGAGACCAGGCCGCTGCGCGAGATCTTCGCCAGCCTGCGGGACGGCGGCGTCAGCAACGTCAGCGCCAACGGGGTGCTCGGCGACCCGGCGGGCGCGTCCGCCGGCGAAGGCGAAACGCTGCTCGCCCTGCTGACGGCCGATCTGGCGACGGCGGTCGGCCGGCTGGCGGAAGCGGTTTACGGCGAGAGCGGTTTACGGCGAGAGCGGTTTACGGCCGGGGCGGGAGCGGCGGGCGGCGCCTGTCCGGGCCTGACGCCGGGTCGGGGAGCGGGGATCCCGGATTCTCCGCCAGCAGGGCCAGCGCACGGTCGACGCCGGCCTCCAGCTGCGGGTCGCGGCCCGCGGCCCAGTCGTCGGGGGTGATCAGCACCTCCGTGTCCGGGTCCACCCCGTAGTTCTCCAGGGACCAGCCGAAACCGTTGAACCAGGTGGCGTAGCGGGGAACGGTGACGTGCGTGCCGTCGACGAAGTCGTGCAGGCCGTCGATGCCGATCACCCCGCCCCAGGTGCGGGCGCCGATCACCGGGCCGAGCCCGAGGGTCTTGATCGCGGCGGTCACGATGTCACCGTCCGAGCCCGCGAACTCGTCGGCGAGGGCGACCAGCGGGCCGCGCGGCGCCTCAACCGGATAGCCGGTGGGACGCATGCCGCGAGGTATGTCCCAGCCGATGACGCGGCGGGCGAGCTTCTCGACGATCAGCTGCGAGGTGTGGCCGCCGCGGTTGCCGCGCACGTCGACGATCAGCGCGTCGCGGCCCATCTCGGTCCGCAGGTCACGGTGCAGGTGCGCCCAGCCTTCACCGGTCATGTCGGGCACGTGCAGGTAGCCGACCCGCCCGTCGGACCTGGCCCGGACGAGCGCGCGGCAGCCGGCCACCCAGTCCTGGTAGCGGAGCCTGCGGTCGTCATCGAGGGGCACGATCACCACCCGGCGGGTCTCCGGTTGCCCGGCCGCGGCGGCGGGCCCGTCTGCGACGGCACCGGACACGGGCTTGTCAGCGTCCGGCTTGCCGGCGTCCGGCTTGCCGGCGTCCGGCTTGCCGGCGTCCGGCTTGCCAGCCTCGGGCTCCGCGGTCGCGGACTCGCCGGCCGCTGGCTGCCCGGCCTCAGACTCCGCGGCCTCAGACTCCGCGATCGCTGGCTTTGCGCTTGCTGGCTTTGCGCTTGCTGGCTCCGCGGTCTCGGGGTTGTCCGTCGGCTGGCTGGCCGCGGCGGCCCGCGCCCTGGGGACCAGGGACGGGTCGGCTGGACGGATGATCAGCTCGACCGGCTTGCCTGAGGTGCCCGCGAGGGCCGGCCCTGGCCCGAGGACCGGGTCAACAAGCTGGCCGTCGACCGCCAGGATCTCGTCGCCGTCCCTGACCGCGACCCCGGGGGCGGCGAACGGCGAACGGGCGCGCGGGTCTGATGATTCGGCGGGCAGGACGCGGGCTATCAGCCAGCGCCCGTCGTCCGACCGGACCAGGTCCGCGCCGGGCAGCGCCGCGGGCTGGCCGCGCAGCGCCGACCTGGCCGAGAAGGTGGCCGAGGGGTAGACGTAGGCGTGCGAAGTACCGAGTTCGCCCG
>DASYAD010000228.1:0-20623 GCA_036501515.1 Trebonia sp.
CGGCGCAGGTGGTGGACGTCGCAGCAGGCGGCGGGGCGGTCGCAGCGGGGCCAGGTGCAGTGCTGGTCGCGGAGCTGGACGGCGCGGCGGATGTGGCCGGGGATCGACTCGGAGTAGCCGGTGTCGAGGGGCAGGCTGGGGTGTTCCACGGTTGGTCCAGCAGGCTCTGGCGCAGGAGGGCGGCGAGGCCGGCGGGTCCGGAGGGCAGGTCGACGGCCAGGCGGGTCATCGCGTGGCGCAGCGCCTGCCACGTCGCGCCAGCCGCTAGGGCGGCCCGCCAGCGACATCAGGGTGCCCCGCCTGCTCGGGGAAGACAGGCGGGGCACCGGTTGAGGGGGCGTCAGTTGGTCACAGCGCGACGACGGCGATCCGGCCGATGGCGGGGCGCCAGCCGATGACCGGGGCGTGGCCGGGGTCGAAGGGGCGGGCGGTGCGGGTCTCGGCGTCGCCCGAGTAGTGGCGCCAGTCGCCGCCTAGGGCGGTGAACACGCCGGCCTTCGCCTCGCACCGGGTGCAGTAAGGCTCCAGGGCGTCGCCGTCGAGCGGGAAGAGGTCGTCTCGGCAGGGCTCGGTCGCGGTCAGGATCGCGTCGAGCACGCCCGGGGCGTAGCCGGACAGGAAGGCCAGGGTGTCGGTCATCCGTTCGGCATCGAGGCCCGCGATCCGGGCCAGGCGGTCCGGATCGCCGGGCTGGGCGCGGACCGCCGCCGCTTCGTCGGGCGGCGGAATGTACCAGCGGTCGTGGATGATGGTCGTCAAGGTCGCTCCTCGTAGCTTGAGGTCCGATCCCAGGGTCGTCCCGGTGGGCTAACACCGGGGCGGCCCGGCTGGGGGGATGAGGTTAATGTATAGGAGGTAGATTCGAAGGGGCGGGAACGACACGGGGTGGCGGGGGAAAGTTTTGGCGAGAGAGGAAGCCGCCTCCGTTCGGGATGTGCCTAAAGATCTTTCTCGAAGAAGTGCGTGGCCCACGGGTTGTCGTTGTAGCGGTCGATCGCCTGGTAGCCGGCCCGCTGGTACATGCCGACTGCCTCGGTGAGGGCCGCGTTGGTGTCTAGCCGGACGGCCCCGTGGCCGCTGGCCCTGGCCTGGTCTTCCAGGTGGCGCAGCAGGCGGGAGCCGAGGCCGGCGCCGCGCCAGTCGTCGTGCACCCACATGCGCTTGAGCTCCGCCACCCCGGCTCCGATGGACTGCAGGCCGCCGCAGGCGACTGGTTCGCCGTCTGACAGCGCCACGACGAAGACGCCGGCGGGCGGGACCAGCAGTTTCATGTCCTTGTCTGACTCATCGGCGGGGTCGAAGCCGAAACGGCGGCCGATCTCCGCGAAGTAGCGGCCAACCACGTCCCTGGCCGTCGGCGAGCCCGGGTCGGCCGTCTCGAAACGCACCGTCGCGGCCCGCACCAGCAGGTCGGCCTCGGACAGGGCGCGGGCGAGACGCTCGCGCTGGCGTTCGGTCAGGGAGTCGGTGAGCAACCGGGCGCGCTCGTCGGAACGGCGCTCAAGCTCTTTCCAGCGTTCCTCGCCCGCGGCGGTCAGGCTGACCTGGCGACGGCGGCGGTCGGCGGGATCGGGGACGACGCGGACGAGGCCGCCCTTCTCCAGCCGGCGTAGCAGCCTTGACAGGTAGCCGGAGTCAAGGCCGAGCCGCTCGCGCAGCGCCTGGGCGGTCGCGGGGGCGGCGCCGATCTCGAACAGCACGCGAACCGGGCCGAGCGGCATGCCGAGGCCCAGGAACGAGTCCTCGAGCACGCCGATGCGCTGGGTGTAGGAGCGGTTGAAACGACGGACGACGTCGACAGCATCAGACATAATCTCTGACTTTAGTCAGAGACCTTCGGAGACGCAAAGAGGGCTAACCCGGGACCCGGGCGGTGTCTTACAGTTTGTGCCATGGCGGATCAGGAGCAGCCGGGGCGCGAGATCGCCGCCCAGGCCGGGCGCGGCGCGCTGCGGGTGTCACACGAAGACCGAGACGAAGTCGCCGAGGCGCTGCGGGTCGCGGCCGGAGACGGACGGCTGACGGCGGACGAGCTGGACGAGCGGCTGGAGCGCGCGCTCACCGCGCGCACCTACGACGACCTGGCGGGGCTGACCGCCGACCTGCCGGCGGCACCGGGGGCGGGGATCGCGGCCGCGGCCGCGGCCCCCAAGGAACTGATCAAGATCGACGTCAGCAGCGGACACAGCCAGCGGGTCGGCAAGTGGACGGTGCCGGGCCGGATGGACCTCAAGGTCAGCAGCGGTCACATCAAGGTCGACTTTACCGAGGCGGTGGTCAGCCAGCCGACGCTGCACATCGACGCCGCGGTCCGCAGCGGGCACATCCTCCTGGTGACCAGGCCGGGCATCGCCGTCGACCTCGACGACGTGTCGGTGCGCAGCGGGCACGTCAAGGTCCGCCAGCCGTGGGGCGACAGCGTGCCGGTCTTCCTGCGCATCACCGTCGCCGGGACCTGCGGGAGCGGGCACATCCTGGCGCGGCCGCCGCGCCGCTCGTTCTGGGACTGGCTCCGGCGGGCGCCGCGGCCGTACGCGATCGCCGCCTGACACTTCCCCCGGTATCGTCTTACAGTTTGTCCCATGACCGATCAGGAGCAGCCGGGGCGTGACACCGCCGCCCCGGCCGGGCGCGGCGCGCTGCGGGTGTCGCACGAAGACCGCGACCAGGTCGCCGAAGCGCTGCGGGTCGCGGCCGGCGACGGGCGGCTCACCGCCGACGAACTCGACGAACGGCTCGGGCGGGCGCTGACCGCGCGCACTTACGACGACCTGACGGCGGTCGTCGCCGACCTGCCGGCCGCGGGGACCGCGCTCACGCCGATGTCCCACGTCCTGGCTGGCGCCCTGGCCGGCGCCGGCGCCGGCGTCGCGCCGGCCAGGGAACTCATCAAGATCCGGGCCGTCGTCGCGTCAGGCGAGCGGACGGGCCGGTGGACGGTGCCCGCACGGATGGACCTGACCTGCAGCAGCGGGACGATCACGCTGGACTTCACCGAGGCGGTCATCTCCCAGCCGACGCTGCACATCGACGCCAAGGTGCACGCCGGGTCCATCATCCTGGTGACCAAGCCGGGCATCGCCGTCGACCTGGACGACGTATCGGTGTACGCCGGGTCGGTCAAGGTCGACGCTCCCTGGGAAGGAACCGTGCCCGCGTTCCTGCGGATCACCGTCGCCGGAACCTGCAGCAGCGGCACGATCACCGCGCGCCCGCCGCGCCCGCCCCGGCCGCCGCGGCGGACCTTCTGGCAGTGGCTGCGGCGTGCGCCGCGGCGCGCCGCGATCACGGCCTGACGATCACGGCCTGACGATCACGGCCTGACGCCTTAGCCGCCGGCGGACACTCGGCTGGCCGCCTTGCAAAGTTTTCTTTGCAAAGATATCTTTGCATTCATGGACGACGAAGAGGCGGTACCCGGCCGGAGCGTTACCCGGCTCAGCGACCCCAAGGCACTGCGGGCCTACGCCCACCCGGTGCGGATGAAGCTGATCGTGGCGCTGCGCACGCGCGGACCGCTGACCGCGACTCAGGCGGGGCGGCTGCTGGGGGAGTCGTCAGGGACGTGCTCCTTCCACCTGCGCCAGCTCGCCAGGTACGGCCTGGTCGAGGAGACCGGGGGCGGGACCGGGCGGGAAAAGCCGTGGCAGGCCACTACCACCTCCACCTCCTGGGACGAGGTGCAGCAGACGCCAGAAGCCGCCGAAGCGGCCAGCGCGCTCACCAACGTCGTCGCCGAGTGGTACTTCACCGAGCTGCGGCGCTGGCTCGAGGTCAGCTCCGGCGAGAGCGAGGAGTGGCAGCGGGCCGCCTTCCTCGGCGACCGCTTCCTGTGGGTGACATCGGACGAGCTCGCCGAGGTCGGGCGCGAGCTGCTCGCGGTGACCGACAAGTACTTCGAGCGCCAGGTCAAGCCCGAGCTCCGGCCACCCGGCGCGCGCCTGGCCACCTACCTGCACCTCGGCTTCCCCAACGTGATCGTGCCGTCAGCGACCGAACAGGCCGACCCCGGCGCGCCCGCGCGGGAGGAGCCGTGAACGCGGCGGCGGCCGGCGCCGTCCGGCGGCGGCTGGTCCCTCCGCTGCTGCGGGACACGGTGTTCCGCCGCTACTGGAGCGCGTCGACCGTGTCGATGGCGGGCGACCAGGTCGCGACCGTCGCGGTGCCGCTCACCGCCGTGCTCGCACTGCACGCCGGCGCGGCCGCGATGGGGTACCTGACCGCCCTCGAGTGGCTGCCGAGCCTGCTGTTCGGGATGCACGCGGGGGCCTGGGCGGACCGGCACGGCCGGCGGCGGCAGCTGATGATCGCCTGCGACCTGGGGCGGTTCGCGCTGTTCAGCATCGTCCCGGTCTGCTACGCACTCGGCGTGCTGGCCCTGTGGCAGCTGTTCGCGGTGGTGTTCGCCGCGGGCACGCTGTCGATCTTGTTCAACGTGGCCGACGGGACGCTGTTCGTGTCGATCGTGCGGCCGGAGCAGTACGTAGACGGGCAGTCGCTGATCTACGGCAGCCGGGCGCTGTCCTTCGTGGTCGGGCCCTCGCTCGGCGGCATCCTCACGCAGCTGCTCACCGCGCCGTTCGCCATCCTCACCGACGCGCTGTCCTTCCTCGGGTCGGCGTTCTTCCTGCGGAGGATCGACCCGGTCGAGCCGCCCGCCGACGACGGCAAGGGCAGCGTCACCGCGGGCCTGCGCTGGATCGCGCACTCCCCCGTCGTGCGGGCCTCGCTGACCGGGGTGGCCGTGATCAACTTCTTCAACCTGATGTACTTCGCCCTGCTCGTGCTCTACGCGGTGCGGGTGCTGCACGTGAACGCCGGCCTCCTCGGACTGATCATCGGCTGCGGGGCGTTCGGCGGGCTGCTCGGCGCGGCGGTCACCAAACGGCTCGCCGCCCGGATCGGCGTCGGCCTCGCCTACGTGGCGGGCTGCTTCCTGTTCACGGCGCCGCTCGCGCTGGTGCCGCTCGCGCCGCTGCCTTCAGGGCACGGCACCACGATCACGGTGATCCTGCTGATGTTCGGCGCCGAGTTCGCGAGCGGAGCCGGGGTGATGATGCTCGACATCGCGATCGGGTCCATCTTCGCGGCGGTCATCCCCGACACCCTGCGGTCTCGCGTCAGCGGCGCGTTCCAGGCGATCAACTACGGCACCAGGCCGCTCGGCGCGCTGCTCGGCGGCGTGCTCGGTTCGGCCGTCGGCCTGCGGACGGCACTGTGGGTGGCGGTGGCGGGCGGGGTCATCGGCGCGGTGCTGCTGATCCCGTCGCCGCTGCCGCGGTTCCGCCTGCCGAGCTAGCGGTTCCCGCGGCCACGCTCAGGAACGGCCCGGCTTGCCCGACGGCTTCAGTGCCCCGGCCAGTTCCTCCAGGTACGGCACGGCCGCAAGCAGCGTGTCCGAGCTCTCGGAGTCCATGCTTGTCAGGCAGTCCCACAGGACCTTGGTGCGCTGGGCGCGGACCCGGTCGTGCACCGCCACGCCGTCCGGCGTCACCTCGACCCGGGCGGCGCGCAGGTCGCCCGGGTCGGGCGTGCGGCGCACCAGGCCGCGCTCGTCGAGGACCTTGACGACCCGCGACAGCATGGTCGGGTTGAGCCCCTCAAGCTCGGTCAGCTCGGCCAGCCCGAGCGGGCCCCGGCCGCGGACCAGGGCAAGCACGGAATACTGGGTCGGGGTGAGGTCCTCGCCCGTGGCCGAGTCGTTGAGCACGCGGGCGAGCTTGCCGATGACCGCGCGCAGCCGCGCCACGAGTTCGCTGTCCATGACGTCTCCGGGATGACTTGAATGCTTGCTAGCAAGCAACTAATATACTACCGTGAGCGCGACGGGAGAAACCACGAGATCCAGCCAGTCGGCCAGCGCAGCCCCGGACAGCGTCGCCGCCGGCCACCAGAAGGACCGGCGCCGGCTGATCTTCGCCATTGTCTCCATCGGCTTGTTCATGGCCTCGATCGACCAGACCATTGTGGCCACCGCGCTGCCCGCGATCGAGAAGGAGCTGCACTCAGGGATCAACTGGAGCAGCTGGACAATCTCGATCTACGCCCTCGGCCAGGTCATCGCCATGCCGATGGCCGGGAAGATCAGCGACACGTACGGCCGCAAAAAGGTCTTCATGATCTCCGCGGCCATCTTCACCATCTCCTCGCTGTGCTGCGGCTTCGCCCCGAACATAGCCTTCCTGCTGGTCGCGCGTCTCATCCAGGCCCTCGGCGGCGGCGCGTTCATGCCGTCGGCGACCGGCATCGTCTCCGACCACTTCGGCGACCAGCGGGACCGCGCGGTCGGCATGTTCGCCTCCATCTTCCCGATCGGCGGCATCGTCGGGCCGGTCGTCGGCGGACTGTTCGTTAGTTACTGGACCTGGCGCGGCATTTTCCTGGTCAACGTGCCGATCGGCATCGCGCTCATCATCTTGACGGCGGTGTTCATCCCCGCCTCCGCGACCCGGCCGTCGAGCCGGATCGACATCACCGGCATCCTGCTGCTGGCCGGGCTGATCACGGCCGGCATGTTCGGCATCACGTACCTGGGCAGCGGCAGCGTCTCGTTCCTTGACCCGGTGTTCCTGGTGTCCGAGGCGGTGGCGGTCGCGCTCGGCTTCCTCTTCGTCAGGCACTCGCGCACCGACGCGGCACCGTTCGTCCCCTACCGGCTGCTGACCGGCAGCGGCTTCGGCACCATGAACCTGATCAACTACCTGTACGGGGCGGCCGCGCTCGGCTTTTCCGCACTGGTCCCGCTGTACGCCGAGAACCGCTACGGCATCGCCCCGCTCGGGGCGGGCACCTTGCTGACCGCGCGCGCGGTCGGCATGATCGCGGTCGCCGGGCTGGCCACGCTGGCGCTGCGGCGGACGGGTTACCGGCTCCCGATGATCGTCGGCTTCCTCATCCTGGCCAGCGGGCTGGTGATGATGGCGGTCCCCGCGCCGTTCTCGCCCTACGCCTGGCTGTCGCTCGGCGCGGCGGTGTCAGGGCTTGGCATGGGGATGTCGGTGCCCGCTTCCAACAACGCGAGCATGCAGCTGGCGCCGGACCAGATCGCGGCGATCGCCGGGCTGCGCGGCATGTTCCGCCAGTCGGGCGCGATCACCGCGGTCTCGGTGACCACCGCGGTGATCGCGCGCAGCGCCCACCCGGGGGCGATGCAGTCGTACGTGTTCGTGGTGTTCGCGGCCATCTTGGTGCTCACGCTGCCACTGGTGCGCCTGGTCCCCGAGCACCGCGGCGGCTGGTGACGGACCCGGCCTCAAGTCCCCAGGCCAGCCGCACGCCCGCCCCGGCCGACCGTCAGGCCAGCCGCGCCAGGAACGTCTTCGAGCGCTCGATCACCAGTTCAGTCGCGTCCGCGTCGTAGGACGGCAGCGAGCTGTCGGTGAACAGGTGCTGGTCTCCCGGGTAGACATACAGCTCCCCGAGGTCAGGCCCGACCGTGGCCACGAGCTCACGGGCGGCGTCGAGGTCTCCCTCGAGACCGAAGAACGGGTCCTTCTCCATGCCGTGGATCTGCACAGGGACGCCGTCCGGCCACGGCCCGACGGCCCACTCGCCGCTGATCGGCAGGCATGACTCGTACAGCAGCGCGCCGCGCGCGCCCGGCCTGGTCTGCGCGAGGCGCTGCGCGCTGGCCCCGCCCAGCGAGAACCCGGCGAAGACCAGGGCGTCCTGCAGCCCGGCGACGGCTTCGTCCACCCGCCGGTCGAGCTCTTCGTCCCCGATGCTGGTGACGATCGCCAGGCCGCCCTCGATGCTGTCCGCGGTCTCCCCGCCGAACAGGTCGGGCGTGTGCACACTGTGCCCGGCGGTTCGCAGCCGCTCGGCGAACGCCCGGACGCCAAGCGTCAGCCCCTGCACGTGATGGAACAGCACGATCTCGGCCATCGCCGCCTCCTCGCGTTCACGGTCAGCCTTCGGCTGTCTAGCCTACGGTCGGGCCGCCCGCACGTTCTACGCCGGCACGCTGGCAGCACCTCATGTTTCAGTGACCTGCGGGTCGCCGCCGGCTGACACGGATGATGCTTCAGAACGGAAGCGGCTTCCCCCGGCCAGCCAGCCGCTCGCCTGGCCGCCAGCGCGCCGGTGTTGGATTTCGCGGGAAACGCCTACGATGGCGGCTGAGCGGATGCGGCGGCGCGTGAGCGGAGATGCTGGTGACGGAGCACAGGATCAAGACCGCCGACGGGCGGACGCTGGCAGTCCAGGAGGCGGGCGACCCGGGGGGCAAGCCGGTGCTCGCGCACAACGGGACCCCGAACACCCGCCAGCTCTACCCGCCCGTCGCGGCCGATGCCGCGGACCGCGGCATCCGGCTGATCAGCTACGACCGGCCAGGCTACGGGGAGTCGGACCCGCAGCCGGGGCGTTCGGTGGCATCCTGCGCCGGCGACGTGCGGGCCGTCTGCTCGGCCCTCGGCATCACCCGGCTGGCCACCTGGGGCGTTTCCGGCGGCGGCCCGCACGCACTCGCCTGCGCGGCGCTCCTGCCCGACCTGGTCGCGGCCGCCGCCTCACTCGCCTCGCTCGCGCCGTACCCGGCCGAGGGCACCGACTGGTTCGCGGGGATGGGCCAGGAGAACGTCGACGACTTCAAGCTGGCCCTCAGCGACCCCGCCGCGGTCAGGGTGAAGACGGACAAGGACCGCGAGGGCATGCTCGCCGCCACGCCCGAGGACTTGCATACGCAGTTCGCCAGCCTGCTGACGCCCGTCGACGCCGCCGTGCTGACCGGGGAACTAGCGCGATACCTGGTCCTCAGCACGAAGGACGGGCTTTCGCCGGGCGCCCAGGGCTGGTACGACGACGGCATGGCGCTGATCAGCCCCTGGGGATTCTCCGTCGACGAGATCTCCGTGCCGGTGCTTGTGATGCACGGGCGGCAGGACCAGTTCGTACCGTTCGGGCACGGCGAGTGGCTCGCCGCCCGGATCCCCGGCGCGCAGGCGCGGCTGCTCGACCACGACGGGCACCTGACGCTGACCGAGTCCAGGATCGGCGAGGCGCACGCCTGGCTGGCGTCGCACCTGTGACGCTAGCGGCGCGGCCGGTTCTACTAGCAGCACCGGGCGGCCGCGCGCCAGCCCCGCCAGCCACCACGCGAGTGCGGGCGCGTGCGGCTGCCCGCCGGACGGCGCGGCCGCGCGGAGGAAGACGCTGACGCCCGCGCACATGGCGATCACGGCCGCCCACTCGCGCCAGCGCGCCCGGCGCCAGCCGGCCCGCAGCGCCAGGTAACCGAACACGAACAGCAGCTCCACCGCGAGGACGGGCTGTACCAGCGCCAGCGGGCCGAAGCGCAGTGCGCTGACCTGAAAGACGAACCCGCCGGTCATGCAGCAGAAGCCCAGCAGCCAGGCGGGCTGCCGGGCCAGCCGGAATACCAGCCAGGGGTCGAAGCCGCGCATTTCGCCGTCGCGCACGTGGCGTGCCCCGAGCCGCTGGCAGATCGAGGAGGCGGCGGTGCACAGGCTCGCCGCCAGAGACAGCAGCACCGCCATAAACGGGGACGGTCGAAGCGGGACTGAAGGTCGTCGAGACGCGCGTGCAGCAGCGCGATTTCCGCGGACAGGACCGCCAGCGGGGATTCCCCGTCAACGGCCGCCCCGGCGGCGGACACCGTGACAGGCGCGGAACCGGGCACGGTGGCGGCCGGCATCATCGCGGTGCCGGGCGCCAGCGGGGCGCCCGAAAGCAGTTCGGCGACGCGCACGGGGCCGTCGAGCCGGTCGGTGAACGCGCTGAGCGTGAGGGCAGGGCGTCCGATCACGCAGCTGGCACAGACCGGGGCCAGGTGCCGCCAGCCGATCAGCCCGCTGCCCGCGTCGGCCAGGGCCGTGCCCGGACGGCCGCAGGAACACTGGGCGTCCAGGATCACCCGGACCCGCTGCCTGCTTGAGCGCAGGCCCCGCTCGTAACGGATGTACTGGCCCGAGGCGGTCACTTCGAGCAGCAGAGCCGACCGGTTCTCCGTCGCGCAGGCGAGCGAACGCGCGTCACCCAGGTCGTGCAGGCAGTAGAAGCCGCAGCCGCACCAGCGCCGCGGCGGCGCGTGCCGCCTGCTCCAGACGCATTCGGCGTCGGCCACGACGCCGTAGACACGGGTGGCGCCCAGGGTCAGGCCGGCGAAGGCGGCCTGGGTACCGTCCGCGGAAAGCACCGCATGCGCGAGCTTGTAGCCGGTGAACGGTCGGTCCGGGCGCTCGTCCCTGGCCGGCCGGGCCGGCCAGGACGGCAGGTAGGTCATCCCTGGTGAGTTGCCTGGCGGCCGGTCAGCCGACGGGGAGAGCGGGTTCGGGGACCTGGGTCAGCGGCAGCGGCTGCGGCTGGCCCGTCTTGTTCTCTTCCGCCGCGAGGGCGTCGGACTGAATGTCGTCGGCCGTGTCCTCGACGTAGCCGACCGCTTCTTCCTTGCCAAGACGCATGCTCAGCACCTCCTTAGGTATGGCTGTACCCAAGGTCGGGTCTCCCCCACACCTGTCAGCTGCCGTCGGGATAGCCGCCGCGGTGCAGCGTCATCGGGTAGTGCGGCAGGACGGCCGGCGGCTTCACCCTGGCCCGCCAGTTGTCCGGGTACGGCTCAAGGCCCGCGAACAGCGGCGGCGGGTCGCCGGCGGCCAGCGGTTCCAGGGCGGCGCGCAGGGCCGGGACCGCCGCGGCGCCGAAGCGTGCGCGCCAGTCCGCCTCGATGCCGCCGGCCAGGGCGGGGTACTGGTCGCGAGCCAGGGCGCCCCGACGAGTGAGCCGGACCTGCCGGAAGCGGCCGCCCGCGGGGTCAGGCCCCTCGGTGACTATGCCGGCCTCGCGCAGCCAGCCGACGGCCATCGCCACCGACTCCTTAGAGACGCCGCTCAGGGCAGGGATGTCCTTGACCGGGGTATCCGCCTCGGTGAGCACGCGCAGGATGTTCGCGCTGACCGCCAGGGACGGGCCGGGCGCACGCTCGTACCGCAGCGTGAAGGCAAGCAGGGGCCTGGACAGCAGGGCCCACAGCGGCTGGCCCGCGGCCGGCTCGGTGCCAGCGGAAACAGCGCCAGCCGGCCCAGGCCTGGCAGTGCGAGCAGTGCGTCCCCGATCTGGCCGGCTGCGCAGGCCGTGGCCGAGGATCGGGAGACAGTCGGGCAACGCGGGGTCGAGGTTGCCCGTGACGGCGGCCAGCGCCGCGCGCAGCCGCTCGTACGCGTCGGCGCCGAGGCGCATCCGCCAGCGCGACTCGACGTCGGCGACCGCCCCGGGCCAGGTGTCCCTGGCCAGGCGGCCCTGGGCGGTCGGGGTGATGAGCGCGTCCTGGCTCGGTCTCTTGCCATGTCCCGGGTCAGGGGTGAATGTGACGTAGCCCCAGCGGCGCACGCCGTCCAGGTTCGTGCTCGTCCGCGCGCGCTCGCGCAGCTCCGCGATCGTGAGACCCGCGTCGGGCAGGTGGCGCAGGCAGTTCGCCCACATCAGCAGGGACGTCAGCCACGCGCCGTCCGACCACGCCCCGGCCTTGCCCTGGCTGGTAGTCCGGTGCGGAAAGCGGTGCTCGGCCTCGTTGTCGGCTTCGATCGTGAACGCGACGAGCGTCTGGGAGAGCAGCGCGGACAGCGGCAGGCGGGCCGCCTGCTGACGGGTCACCGGAACCGGAACTCGCGCGGCCGTCGAGGCCGTGCCCGCAGTCCCGGTGGCCGCGGTCTTGGTCCCGGTCGTCGCGGTGGTCCCGCCCGCCACGGTCCCGGTGACCGCGGGCCTGGTGGCGGACCCCCTGTCCGCCGCTCCCTGGGCTGGAAGAGACTCAGGGCGGGCCTGAGCAGGCCGCTCCCGTTCGGGATGAGCTTCAGTAGAAGCGGCGCGGGCCAGGAGCAGGCCCGCTGACCGCTGGCGGCTGCTTCCCTCCGCCAGCTCCCAGCCGGCCGCCGCCAGCAGGCCGGCGGCCTGCTCGGCGGTGAGCACCGTGCGGGCCGGCTCGCCCATCTCGGCTACCCGCTGCTGGAACCGGGCGCGGGTCTGCGAGGTCGCCTGGCCGACGGACACGCTGATCGCCAGCGGACTGCCGTCGACGGTCACCGAACGGAACCCGGCCAGGACGCGCCCGGTGACCGCTTCTTCCAGGTAGACGGCCACGCCCTCGAAGAGGAAGAGGGCCGGCCGCGCGGGATCGAGCCCGGCCTTCAGCAGCGGCTGCGCGACCGGGTCGGCGGTGAAGTCGGCCGGGATGAAGCTGATGCCGGCCGTGTCGACACCGAGCCGGTCCAGCCGTTCGCGCTTGTCGGCCTGGGTCGCGGGGTGATCGACCTCGAACCAGCGGACCCCCGGCGCGCCGTATCGGAGCGCGCGGCCGTCGTAGCCGGCCCCGCCGATCACCACCTGGGCGATGTCCCGCCCGATGGCGTCGACCACCACGCGGTCGAAAAAGGCGGTCCGGGCCCTGATGTACTCGTGCATGCGGTTGCGGCTGGGAGTCAGGCCGCCGGCCACGTCGCGGGTCAGGGCGTCGTCGGCCGCCGGGTTGCCGTACGGCGAAGCGGCCCGCTCGTACTCGAGGCGCCGCGCGGCGACGCTGCGCGCGGTGCGCGAGGCTGTTCCTTCCCTCATGGCGCCCTCCCAAGGGGAGGCTACTGCGCGGCACGGACAATCGGCCGGGGCGGGCCGGCTGACTCTACGGCCGGACCGGACCCGATGAGATTAGATGTGCGGGTGACAGACGACGTGCTCCGGCTGCGGCCGCTGACAGGGGACGAGTTCGATGCGTGGCTGCCGCGGCAGGTGGCGGGGTATGCCGCGCTGATGGCGGGCTCGGGCGCGATGCCGGCCGCGGGCGCCTGGGAAAAGGCCGAGCGGGACACCGCGCGGATCTTCAGCCGCGGCTTCAGCACGCAAGGGCAGTTCGTGTTCCGGATCACGGCTGGGGACACGGGCGTCGGGTGGCTGTGGCTCGGCGTGCCGGGCCCCGATCCCGACCCGCTGATGGCCTGGGTATACGAGATCGAGATCGAGGCACCGTTCCGCGGACGCGGGTACGGGCGCGCCGGGATGCGGCTCGCCGAGGAGGAGGCCAGGGCGAGGGGCATGACGTCACTCGGGCTCAACGTGCACGGGCAGAACACGGTGGCCAGGTCGCTGTACGAGAGCCTCGGCTACGCGGTGACGGCGCTGCAGATGAAGAAGCCGGTATGAGTGCGGTCGACCAGAGATTCGGATAGCCTTCCGGCTTAGAACAGGCGTTTGACAAACGAACAGGTTTACGTTTAGGTTGACCCTTGTCGGCGACGTTCAGCAAGAACGTTCGGATAGAGGGGTCGGATCATGGGTCAGAAGACTGTCCGGTTTAGCGACCTGAGCGGGCAGCTCATCATGCGGGAAGACGCGCTCGCGCGCATCGTGATTCACGAGCACCCCGAACTCGGCGAAGGGCCCGTGGAGATCGAGGCCCTGGCGGACGAGGCACTGGCCATGGAAAAGGACGCACTCCGGGTCGCGGTGCTCGACATCTACCTTCCCGGCGAAGACCTGCCGCGGCGGGTGACACTGGACGCCGAGGCCTTCGAAGCGCTCGTGACGGAGAAGTCCGCGGGCGAGATGCTGGCGGGAGCGCGGCCGGTCAAGCGCGCGGGGCGCCCGAGGCGCGCCGCGTCCTGAGCGCGACCACGACCAGCAAGACCAGCAGCGCGACCCCAGCCAGGACGAAGGCATTGCCCGACAGGTTCTGCAGTCCCTGCCAGTGATACTCCTTGTAGGCGGGGTTGTCACCGAACAGGACATAGGTACTGACCTTGCTATTCGGGCCCGCCCAGATCAGGCCGTTGGTGAAGTCGCCGGGCCCGGTCACCGGGACGTGCCACCAGTTGCCCGGCCACGGGGCGAAGACCAGCAAGAGCGTGACGGTCAGGGCGCCGCACCAGGAGGCGGCAGACCGTGCGCGCGGGCTCCGCGGGCCGCGGGCCTGCCAGGCCCGGGTGGCGTAACAGGCGGCGGCCATCATGCCGGGCACCACCCATACCCAGTGGTGGTCCCAGCTGATCGGTGAGTCGAGCAGGCCGACGAGGGCGGTGGCGAGGATGGCGAGCATGGCGTGACCCGCCCGGTCGAGGAGGGCCGCACAGGTCAGCCCGATGACCGCGACGAGCAGTGCGGCGAGCAGCCAGACGTTGCCCGCGCCGTTAATCGATCCGGCGAAACGGGTGAGGATCCCGCGCAGGGACTGGTTGCCGCCCCAGCCGACGAAGCCGGTTCGCCCGTCGGCGAAAAACAGGCCGTGCACCCACCAGGCATCCGAGTCACCAGGCACGACGAGGAAGCCGAGGATCACGGTCGCCGCGAACGTGGCCGCAGCCACCGCCGCGGCGCGGAAACGCCTGGTCAGTAGCAAGTACGGGATAAAGACAAGCGGTACGAGCTTGATGCCTGCGGCCAGGCCGGTCGCCACGCCTTTGAGCCGGCGCCCGTCCGGCTGACGCAGGTCACCGATGATCGCCGCCATCAGCAGCAGGTTGACCTGTCCTAGGTACATGGTGCGGAACACCGGCTCGGTGACCAGGCCAGCGGCGGCGCCGAGCAGCGCTCCGCCGAGCCGGGTCCGCCAGCCGCGGCAGCCGAGCACGCCGGTCGTGAACCACGCCGCCGCGACCAGGAACACCAGGTTCGCCACCTGGGAAATCCGCGGCAGGACCGACCACGGCACGTAGGAAATCGCGGCGAAGAAGATGGCCGCGAACGGGGTGTAGGTGAACTTCAGCGCGACCTTGCTCTGCGGCCAGTCGTAGAGCGGGTACTTGAATGCCGCGTCGTAGGCCGGGCTGACATGCCTGATGATCAGGCCGCCGTCCTTGTAGACCTGCAAGTCGACCGGGTCGACGGTGGCGTACGGCCCGTGGGTACAGGCGTAGACCAGCCAGCCCGTCAAGACGGCGGCGAATGTGACCGTGCCGATGATTAGCAGGCGCGTACCGTTCGATTGATTACTGCATGCAATCGATTCGCGACGCTCAAGTACCGAACTCACGCGCGTCACCCTACCGAGCGACCATTCTCCGTGCGGGTCTCATACACGATTCTGAATGCTAAATTGGCAGGTCAGGGCCACAATTTCGGCTTATTCGGCACTGCCGGGGACTGATTCGGCATTCCCCGTCAGGGGGTGATTTTGCCGTACAGGGACGGAAATTCGGTCAGTGACGAAAGGACGTCGGCCGCGCCTGCCGCGCGCAGTTCCGCCGGGCTGAACGAGCCCGTGGCGACGCCCACCGCGTGTGCCCCCGCACTGACCGCCGCGAGCATGTCGGCCGGGGTATCCCCGACGTAGACGCCGGCGCCGATCGCGGTCAGGACCGCCGCCTTCTCCGGGCCGTGCGCGTCGGCGAATATCTCATCCGCCGTCAGCCCGACACTCTCCAGGCTGAGCCGGGCGGCCGCCTCCTGCTTCGCGGTGATGACGACGGCCCTGGCACCCGCCGCCCGGACCGCCGCCAGCGCCTCGGCCGCGCCCGGAAGCCCGGTCGTCAGCGGGCCGAGGAAGCGGCGGTAGTGCACCCGGTAGATCAGCACGGCCGCCTCGACCTCCGCGGGCGGGAACCAGTACGCGAGCTCATCCTGCAGTTTGATGCCCAGGCGCCGGTCCACCCCGGCCGGATCGATCGGGACGCCGGTTTCGGCCGCCACGGCGGCGAAGGCGGCCATGATCGTGGGGCGTGAGTCGATCAGGGTCATGTCCAGGTCGAAACCCGCGGGCGGCGGTGTCACGCGGCTCCTCCGGTCGATGCTCTGCCGTCGCCGGAGGCGGCCGGGCCGGTTTGCCCGCCTGGGCCGGTTCCGCTGGCGGGGAATCTTCCGGCCGCCGGCTCGCTTCCGCCGGGCGGTCCGGTCTCGCCTGCCAGCGAGGAGGCTGCGGGTTCGCCGGCCAGCGACACGGCCGTCTCGTCGGGCAGCATGCGCGGGCGGGCGGCGAGGATACCGAAAACGAGCATGACGCCGGTGAGCACGAAGAGCACCGCGAACGGGGCATTCCAGCCGCCGGTGGTCGAGTGCAGCAGCCCGACCTCAAGCGGGCCTGCGCTGGCGAGCAGGTAGCCGACGGCCTGGGCGAGGGCGGACAGCGAGGCGGCGATGACCGCGTTCGGGCTGCGGGCCGCGGTGAAGAAGATCGCCAGGGCGAGAGCTGCGTTCTGCCCCGCCCCCAGGATCAGCGCCCACGCGGCCGCGCCGCCGAGCGGCGCGTAGAGCAGGCCTGCCATGCCGCCGGCCACCGCCAGCACGGTCGGCACCACCAGGACGTGCTGGGACCGCATCCGCTGCGCTGCCACCGGGATGATCAGCGAGACGGCCAGGTTGCCGACGCCCATCAAGGCGAGCAGGTCGCCGGCGCCGCCGGCGCTTTCCCCGCGGTCGCGCAGCATGCTCGGCAGGTAGGACAGCACCGCGTAGTAGACGAGCGACTGCATGCCCATGAAGATCGTCACGTGCCAGGCGAGCGCGTGCCGGTGCACCGCCAGCCGCCGTGGCGCGGCGGCCCGGCCGGGTACGGCCCGGCCTAGACCGGGTGCCGTGGCGCCCGGCCGGGCTGCCCGGGGCAGTATCCCCGGGGCGGCCAGCGGCAGCCACAGCAGTGCGGCGAGGGCCGCGGGGCCGGCCAGCCAGCCGAGCGTCAGCGCCACCGAACCGCCGCTCGCGTTCCACAACGGGACGCTGACCAGCGACGCGACGATCGCACCGGCCGACAGTGCGGTGATGTACAGGCCGATCAGGAACCCGGCCCGCTCCGGCCAGCGGCGCTTGATCAAGCTGGACAGCAGCACGTTCATCACCGCGATGGCGGCGCTCGCGACGATCGTGCCCGGGAACAGCAGCGCGCCCGGGGCGGCGCCGCGCGCGAACAGGCCGGCCGTCAGCAGGATGACCGCGCCGAGCAGGACCCGCTCCTCCCCCGCGCGTCTGGCCAGGGCGGCGCCGAAGCCAGAGACGACGCCGAAGCAGATGACCGGAGCGGCTGCCAGCAGCGAGATGGTCGCGCTGGACAGTCCCAGGCTCGACTGCAGCTCCGGAAAAACCGGGGGAAGGCTGGTGATCGACCCGCGCAGGTTGTAGCCGAGAGCGAGAACGCCGATCACCAGCAGGGTCCGCTCCAGCCGAACGTGCCCGGGACCGGGGGTGGCTGGCGACGGCTGGATTCGGCTCACGAGAAAGTAACCGTACCTCACGGGGCGATAACGCCCGACGTGTGACTTATATCCTGGCTGGCGTGACCCTGCCCGTGGATGACGTCAGCGGACGCGATCTCGGCGGGAGCGACGGCAGCGGGCGCGACCTCGACCGGCGGATCGCCCGGCTGGCCATTCCGGCCCTTGGCGCGATCGCCGCTGAGCCGCTGTACAACCTGGTGGACACCGCGATCGTCGGGCACCTGGGGCGCGGCGCCCTCGACGCGCTGGCGATCGCGACGGCCACCTTGTCGGTGGTGGTCTGGATGGCCATCTTCCTGACTACCGCCACCACGACCGAGGTGTCCAGGCATGCCGCGCGGGGAGAGCACGGAGCGGCCGGACGCGCGGTCGGCGCGGCCTACGCGGTCGCCGCGGGGTGGGGCGCGGTCACCACGGTCGCGGTCGAACTCGTCGCCCCCGTGCTGGTCGACCTGCTCGGCGGTCACGCGGGCACCGGGTCGGCGGCGACGGAGTACATCAGGATCGCCGCGCTGGGACTGCCGTTTCTGTACCTGTCCTACGCGGGCAACGGTCACCTCACCGGACTGGAGAACACCAGGACGCCGCTGCGCATCGCGGTCGGCGCGAACGTGGTGAACGCGGCCCTTGAGCTATGGCTGGTGTTCGGTCTGCACGCCGGGCTGGCCGGCTCGGCCTGGGGTACGGTCGCGGCGCAGGTCCTGGCGGCAGCGGCGTACGGCTACGCGTCCAGGCGCTCGGCCACCCGCCCGGTCAGGCCCGTCTGGAACGACATCGCCCCCCTGCTCCGCGACGGGCACCGGCTTTCGGTGCGGACGATCGCGCTCGGCCTGGTCCCGCTCACGGCCACGGCGGTGACCGCGCGGCTCGGCCCCGTGCCGCTGGCGGGGCAGCAGATCGCCTACCGGCTGTGGACGCTGCTGTCCCTGTCGACCGACGCGCTCGCGGTGCCCGCGCAGGTCTACGTCAGTGCCGCGCTCGGCCGCGGCGACCGGCCCGCCGCCGAGGCCGCGGCGCGGCGCACGCTGGTGCTCGGGCTGGCCGCGGGGATCGCGCTCGGCTTGCTCACCGCCGCGCTCGCGCTGTTCGCGCCGGGTGTATTCACCGCCGACCCGGCGGTCCGCCACGCTGCCGTCACCGCGCTGCTCTGGGCCGCGGTCACCCAGCCGCTGGCCGCGGTCGCGTTCGTCTACGACGGCATCATCCTGGGGCTTGGCGATTACGCCGCCATGCGCCGCGCGATGATCCTGGCGATCGGCGCCTTCGCACCGCTGGCCGCGCTCGTGCTGCGCTTCCACTGGCTCGGCCTGCCTGGCGTGTGGCTCGCGCTCGCCTGCTGGCTGGCCGCGCGCACCGTGCTGCTGCGGCGGGACTGGCGGCGGTCGGGGTCCGCCGTGTGAGGCTCGGCCATCGCCCATCGGCTCCCCGTGCGACGCCTGTGCCTATCCGCCGATGTAGACCTCGCTGGGCGGCGGCGGGGTCACCGGCACCGTGATCCCGAAGCCGCCAAACGTCATGATTTCAGTGAACGAGGGCACGTGCCCCCGGTTGGCCCCGAGCGGGGTTGTGGTCACCAGCTTCCGTACCCGTCCCGACGAGTCCACGGACACGGTGCCGCTCACCTGCGGGGCCGGAAAGTCCTTGGTCGGGTTCACCGTAAAGCTGTAGCTGATGCCCGTCCAGCCAGTGCCGGACGCAGGCCCGGTGTAGTGCACGGTGCTCACCCCCTTGAGCGCCGCGAGAAGGTCCATCGGGTTGATCGGCGCGACGGTACCGCCTGCGGCGTTCGCGATCCCGACGGAGCTCGTAGACCCGCCTGCGTTCGACCACCTCACCCACGGCTTGCCGTCTTGGAGGTCCCCGTCGCTGACGTAGGTGTACTTGCCGATGATCCGGTACTGGACAACGTGGCGGCCAGCCGCGTAGATCTCCTGTTCGCCGTTCCCGGTCGCGGGGCTGAATTCGCCTTTCAGATCGCGCAGGTGCTGAAGGCTGCCATGGGGGATGGGCAGGCTCTCGTACTCCTCGAACGTGAAGCTCTGCGCCGACGTCTTGACGAAGGCGGCGGTCACCGCCTGGAGTGCGGTCGGCGATGCTCCGCCGCCGCCCGTGGTCACGCCGGCCGTAACGCCGGCCGCCACCGCGGCGGCCAGCGCGACCGCCCCGGCCGGGACCAGTACCCGCCGCCGCCGCGCCCGGGCGGCGCGCTTGCGCACCAACGGGACCACGTCGCCGGCCGTGGCGGCCACTCCCTGCTGGCCGGCCGCCCCGATCAGGTCGCCCGCCAGCCCTGGCCGGGCTGGCACGGTCTCGAATGCCACCGCCAGCAGCCGCCGCGCCTCTGCCTCGGCGTGCGCGTCCAGGTCCGCCGCGCCCGCCGGCTCCCCGCGCGTGCTTTCCTCCCGGATCATGCTTTCCTCCCGGATCATCCCCGGCCGTAGCAAGCGCCCACGGCGCCACCCGCGGCCGGAACCGCCCGATCGTGTCACTTCTTCTCGCCATCCGTCCTGGCCGCCTCGTTGACCGCGAATGAGTCCAGGTCGCCGAGGACCGCCCGCAAGGCACGCAGCCCCCGGTGCGCGTGCGTCTTCACCGTGCCTACCGAGCAGCCGAGGAGCTCGGCGACCGTTGCCTCCGGCAGGTCCTCGATGTAGCGGAGCACCAGCACCTTGCGCTGCCGCCCCGGGAGCGCGGCCAGCGCGCCCCGGACCAGGGCGCCGAGCGCGTAACGGTCGGCGGCGTCGCCGGCGACCGGGTCGGCGGCGTCCGGCACCGTCGCGACCGGCGTCTCCTGCCGCCACCGCGAGCTCCACCAGGATCGCCGGGTGTTCACGATGATCTTCCGCATGTACGCGTCCGGTGCGGCGGTCGCCAGGTCGAGCCGCGGCCACGCCCCGTACAGCTTCTCCAGGCTGGCCTGCAGCAGGTCCTCGGCCTCGGACGGCGAGCCGGCCAGCAGCACGGCAAGCCGCATCCAGTGATCGCCGCGAGCGCGCACGAACGCGGCGAAGTCCTGCTCATCGGCTGGTTCCATCACGACCTTTCAGCCTGTGGTGTCAGTTCCACTTACTAACACCTGCCGCGTGCCCTGTGCGTTGACATGAGGAAGGCGGCGTTTGAGCACGTATCGCGCATGGCCGTGTGATCGGGTGCCGAAACGGCCGCCGTCGGGTCAAACCCGCAGCGGCCGTCGCGCCACAAGCGGCAGTTCAGCCAGCGACGCATGGTGCCTGGCTGTCAGGGCGTTTCGCCCGGTGCGGGCGTTCCCGCGGAACCGTTACAGCGGGAAACCACGCCCCGGCCGGTTTCCAGGATTGGGTGTGGTTAGCGACGTCATTTGGTCGTAACTACACCCAATAATTTCCGGCCGTAACTGACGGTGACGAGTTGGGGTGGATGTGGCGGGCGAGGGCAGGCGGCCCGCTCAGCGATAGGCGCTGAGGCCGAGCTTGACCGCCAGCGCCAGGCCGGCGACG